>JAICMG010000160.1 GCA_025929365.1 Frankiaceae bacterium | reverse complement strand
GCCGGTGGTGGGGGCGCCATGTCCGGCCAGCGTTCGAGGTTGATGGCCCTTCTCGTTCGGGGGCCGGCCGACGTCGACGTCACGTCGGTGATCATGGCCCGAGTCGCGATCCCGCCGCCAGAGCTCCCTGTCACACGTGCGATGTAGCCGGGCCCGGGTGCGGTAAAACACATCGAGGTGGCGTCTGCGTCCCGATAGCGTCCAGCGAGTCGGCGCCGCCACTTCGGCGCCGCGTTCGGTGAGGCGGAGGACGTGAGCGAGGAGCGCCGCGGCACCGCGATGGGCCTGGCGGCTTACCTCATCTGGGGATCGTTTCCGCTTTATTGGCCGCTGCTCGAGCCGGCCGGCGCGGTGGAGATCCTCGCCAACCGTGTGGTCTGGTCCCTGGCCAGCGTGGCGTTGCTCCTGGTGCTGCGATCCGGGCGTCGGGCCTGGCGCGGGCTGCCGCGCGACCAGCGGTCAGCCAGGCTGCTCACGGTCGCCGGCGTCCTGATCGGCGTGAACTGGGGTGTCTACATCTGGGGCGTCAACCACGGCCATGTCGTCGAGACGTCGTTGGGTTACTTCATCAACCCGCTGGTCACGGTCGCGCTCGGCGTCGTGGTGCTGCGCGAGCGACTGCGGGCGGCGCAGTGGGTCGCTGTCGGCGTTGCGGGCGTCGGCGTCGTGGTGCTGACGGTGCAGGCCGGTCGCCCGCCGTGGGTCGCACTGGTGCTCGCGTTCAGCTTCGGTGGGTACGGCCTGGTGAAGAAGATCGTCGGCGTGTCTCCCGTGAACGGTCTCGTGGTGGAGGCGGCAGTCCTTGCTCCGCTCGCCGTGGGCTACCTCGCAGTGCAGGCGTCGCGCGGGGTCGGCACGTTCACCACTCACGGTGCGGGGCACGCGTTGCTGCTCGCGAGCACGGGCATCGTGACGGTGATCCCGCTACTGCTCTTCGCCGGCGCCGCGCCACGCATCGCCCTGTCACGCCTCGGCCTGATGCAGTACATGACGCCGACCATCCAGTTTCTGATCGGCATCACGGTGCGCCACGAGCCGTTGCCCGCGGTCCGGCTCGTCGGCTTCTGTCTGGTGTGGCTGGCGCTGGGGGTGTTCACGGCCGACCTCGTCTCGTTGCCGCCGCGTGAACGTCAGGTCCTTGGCGAAAGGCTCTTGAGCGCCAGCGAGTAGGTCGAGGTGTACCGGACGTTCTTCTGCGACGCGGCCACCGTGCCCGCCTCCTTGACGAGCACCGGCTTGCTGGTCGCGATCCAGTAGTCCTGTGACGACGTACCGGAGCTGCTGCCCTTGACGGTGATGTCGAGGTGCACGTGCAACGTGCGGACCTGGGTGCCTCCGACGTTGATGGTCTGGTAGCCGACCACTTTCGCCTTCTGTGAGGCGACCGCATCGGCCGACTTGCACCGGTACCTCCACACGGTGCCGACCGCGACGTTCGGCCGGTAGACGTACGACGGCCCCGCGCAGGTGAAGTGCTCGCCGCTGGTCACCCCGTAGAAGCTGATCGAGGTGGTGTAGGAGCGGATCTTGAGCGAGCCACCTGATGCCGGGCAGATGAGCTGCTTCTGCACGTGTTCGGACACCGGCTTCCAGGTGCTCTGGACGCCGCAGCCCTTCAGCTTGTTGACGATCTTGGTGGTCGAGGGATACGTCCGCCTCGTACCGGGGATGTTGGTCGTCTCGTAACCCGTCGTTGCGTAACGGAAGGTCCCGAGCACGCCCGCGCGCGTCGCGGCCGGCGAGCTCGAGGACGGAGCAGGGGACGCGCTCCTCGCGCTGGGACTGGCGGGTGACGTCGGGATGTGCCGGACGACGAGTCCGCTGCTGCTCGCGGTGACGGCGACGGAGCGGTGCGGGTGCGGAGAGGCGGCCGAGGCAGTGGCGGTCGGCGCCGTCGACGGGCTCGGAGTCATCGTCGGAGCTCCCGTCGGAGCTCCCGACGGAGTGGACGTGGACGACCCGTTGTGGCCGGCCGTCGCGTCGATGACTCCGATCACCAGGACGGCCGCGAGGGCCGCGCCGATTGCCTGTTCCCGTCCGGTCATGGCGAAAGTCAATCAACTCGGGGCGGAGCCCTGTGTCACTGGGGCGGAGCCCTGTGCGATCGGGGCGACGATCAGCTCGTCGGGAATGCCGAACGCATCGACGAGGAGCTCGGCGTACGGACGCAGCTCGCGACACAGATCGTTGATCGTGGCCGTCACCGCCTTGCTGCGGCTCGGTGTGAGCCGGTTGTGCTCGAGGAACCAGCCGCGCTCGCGTTCGATCACGGACAGCGCGTGCAGGTCGCACACCCGGTGCAGCAGGGCGGCGGCGGCTTCATCGCTGACCGTGGCGATCGCTGTGTCGAATGCCTCCAGGACGCGCGCGTCGATGTGGGCGCGAGCGGCGAGCAGGAGGTGGTCCTGACTGGCGTTGAAGACCTCGAGCAGATCATCGCCCGCTTCGACGCCCTTGCGCAGTCGACGCGCGACCCCCTCAAGGACGTGCTTCTCCCGCCAGGCGAGCAGCGAGATCTGGTGCTCGCGGCTGAGCAGGCTGGTCTCCTCATCGGAGGTGCCCGGCAACGCGTCGATCAGCCGCTGGACCAGGCCGCGGGCACCGCTGCGCTCGATGACGATGTCGGCGACCTGCTCTGCGACGAAGCGCACCGTGCCGATCGTGTCGAGCTCGCCGAACTCGGCCTGGTAGTTGGTCAGCAGCGTCTTCGCCACGAGCTGCAGCAGGACGGTGTTGTCGCCCTCGAAGGTGGTGAACACGTCCGTGTCTGCCTTCAGCGCGCCGAGCTGGTTCTCGGTCATGTAGCCCGCCCCGCCGCACGCCTCTCTGCACGCCTGGATGGTGGCGGTCGCATGCCAGGTCGATGTCGCCTTCAACCCGGCAGCGAAGGTCTCGAGCCGTCGGCGGGCCTGCTCGTCGGCAGCTTCCGACTGGACGTCGTGGAGCTCGCCGACCAGCTCTGCCTGCGCAAAGCTCAATGCGTACGTCGTCGCCAGCGCGGGCAGGAGGACGCGCTGGTGGGCGAGGTAATCGAGGACGACGATCTCGCTGTCGGCGTCGGGCGCCTTGAACTGGCGACGCCGGCAGCCGTAACGAACGGCAATCGTCAGGGCGTTCTTGGTCGCCGAAAGCGATGCGCCCGAGATGCTGATCCTTCCCTGCACGAGCGTCCCGAGCATCGTGAAGAAGCGGCGGTTCACGTTCTCGACCGGACTCGAGTACGCGCCGTCGGCGGCGACGGATCCGAACCGGTCGAGCAGCCCGTCGCGCGGCACTCGAACCGCGTCGAACCACAGCCGGCCGTTGTCGACGCCGTTCAGCCCCGCCTTGTGCCCGGCATCAGCAATACCCACTCCGGGGGCCGGGCGGCCGTCGGCATCGCGAATCGTCACCAGGAACGCGTGAACGCCGTGCGTCTCACCCGCGGTCTCGAGCTGCGCAAAGACCACAGCGACCCTGCCGTCGCGCGCGGCGTTGCCGATGTAGTTCTTCGCGGCGTCCGCGTCGGGCGTCGTGACGACGAACTCTTCGGTGGCGGGGTCATAGGTCGCGACCGTTCGCAACGACTGGACATCGGAGCCGTGTCCGGTCTCCGTCATCGCGAAGCAACCGAGCAGGTCGGCGTTCATGGTGTCGCGGAGGTAGCGCTCGTGGTGTTTCGCCGTCCCGAGATGCCGGATCGCGCCGCCGAACAACCCGAACTGCACGCCGCACTTCACGAGAAGTGACAGGTCTGCGTGCGCCTGCGTTTCGAAGCTGCTTACTCCTGCCCCGACCTCGTCGAGGCCGCCGTACTCCTTGGGAAACATCAGCTTGGGGCCGTCCGTCGCCGCGATGGCGCGCAGCCCGTCGAGGGTGCGCCGTCGCTGCTCGTCGAGGGGCAGGTCCGGCCGGGACAGCAGCCGCGGATCGCCCAGCAGGTCACGGACGCGTTCACGGGCGGCCATCCAGCGGCCGTCGAGCGCACGTCGCAGTGCATCCGCATCGATCTCGGCCGGCAACATGAGCTCGGTAGTCATCCTTCGGTGACGCCTACCCGATGTTGTCCTCGGCTATCCGTGGGTAGGGCAATGCGGTGCTCAAGCTCATCCGCAAGGACGAAGACCGCCGCCCCTCTCGCGTGACCGCGGCGCGCGCTGTAGAGGCGCTCGAGAGCCACCTGCATCCCCACTTCGCACGGGCGATCATCGCCGGGATGGTCGCTGTCGCCGCGTTTGCGGTGGACAGCGGTTTCGGGGGCTTGCGTGCCCACGGCACGCGGCGCGACGTTGCCATCGCGCTGGCCGTGGCGTTCGCGGCGTCCGGCATCGTGGGTGTGCGCTCCGCGGCCGGCGAGGCGTCACGGATCGCCGGACTTCGTGGCGGTGCCGCCACGGCCGCTGCGGTGCGACTCGGCGTGATGGTCGCGGGTTACGTCATCGTCCTCATCGCGACGCTGGACCTGCTCGACATCTCCGTCGAGCGTCTGCTCCTCGGCGGGGCGATCACGGGCGTGATCGTCGGCATCGCCGCTCAGCAGTCGCTCGGCAACCTCGCCGCCGGCGTCGTGATGCTGGTCGCGAGGCCGTTCGCCGTCGGGGAGTACGTCCGGATCCGGTCCGGCTCGCTCAACGGGCCGTTCGACGGCACGATCACCTCGATCGGATTGGTCTACACGTCGTTGGAGACCGAGGAGGGGTCGCTCGCCATCCCGAACTCGGCGCTGCTGGGCGCTGCGGTCGGCCGGGTCCGTGACCCGTCGGCCGCCGGGATCGTGTACCCGGGAGCGGGCAGTGCAGCAAGCGACGGCCGGGGACGGCACACTCTGTTCGGGTGATCATTCGTGTCCAGCAGGTTGGCGCGAAGCAGGAGCGTCCCGGGGAGGGCACTATGACGCCGACAGGAGCGGCCGACGGACCCGGCGGAGCCGGGGAAGCAGGCAAGTCCGACACGGGTGATCCCGACGACTTCGTCACGGCCGTGCTCGCCACGTCGTGGTTGCTCGTCGGAATCTCCACACGCTCGGTCGAGGACGTCGATCCTCGCGTCACGCTGACACAGTTCCGCTCGCTCGCGGTTCTCGCCGATCGTGGCGAGACGAACCTGTCCAAGCTCGCCGCAGAGCTTGACGTCAACGCATCCACCGCGATGCGGGTCATCGACCGGCTCGTGGCCGCGGGGCTGGTCAGCCGAACCGAGAACCCGGCCACTCGGCGCGAGGTCGTGCTCTGCCTCACACCGGCGGGCAAGAAGCTGGTGGCGGACGTCGTGGCGAAGCGACGTAGCGCCATCGCCGGCCTGGTCGGGTCGATCCCGGCGAAGCATCACGCGGCGATGGTCGAAGGCCTGCGATGGTTCGCGGCCGCGGCGGAGCGGGCGGGGATGCGACCCGCCGCCCCAGCCGCCCTCGGCTGGTGACCAACCGGCCGGGTGGCAGGCGCATGACCATCGGCGCGGGGATGATGACGCGATGACCGCACCCCGGATCGACCCGCTGCCCCCGAAGAGCGACGAGCCGACGCTCAACATCTTCCGCACCCTTGGCCGCAACCGCGATCTCCTCAAGGGCTTCCTCGCGCTGGGCAGCCATCTGCTTCGTGGCGACACGTTGCCGGCGCGCGAGCGGGAGATCGTCATCCTGCGGACGGGCTGGAGGTGCGGTTCGGAGTACGAGTTCGGCCAGCACACCGTGATCGGCCGCGACGCGGGTGTGACGGATGAGGAGATTGCCAGGCTCGCCGATTCGGGATCTGGCGGGTGGAGTCCCGACGATCAGGCGCTGGTCGACATGGTCGACGACATCTGCGATCAGGACATGGTGTCGGACCGGACGTGGGGTGCGCTCGCGTCCCGATGGAGCGACTCGGAGCTGCTCGAGCTGCTCGTCCTGACGGGTTACTACCGGCTGGTCTCCGGGCTGCTCAACAGCGCGGCGGTTGCCCTGGAGGCGCACACGCCCGGATGGCCCGAAGGGTCGAGCCCGATGCGCCGCGCCCCTCGGGACTCGTCATGAGCAGCGGCGGCGAAGCCGCCTCGGCCGTGGGTGGCGGGTGGGGTGGAGGACGTCAGTCGCTGATCGGGCGGCGGTTGTTGATCGTCGGTGGCGGGACCCGCGACATCGGTGATCCGGACGCGCCGCCGGGAAACGGCCGAGCGATTGCGATCGTTGCCGTCCGCGAGGGCGCCCAGGTCGCGGTCACCGACATCGATGAGGAAGCGGCGCGGGTGACGGCCGAGCTCGCCGGAGCGGAAGGCGGCGTGGCTTACCACCGGGTCGGTGACGCCGCCGCCGCCGACGCCGGCGTCGAGGCGGTGACCTGGGCACGAGAGGTGCTGGGCGGTCTCGACGGTCTGGTCCTCAACGTGGGTATCGGCGCCGGCCGGGGGATCGCGGGGACGAGCGCCGCGGACTGGGACCTGGTGTTCGGGGTGAACGTGCGCTCCCACTTCCTGACGCTGCAGGCCGCCCTCCCTGTCATGAGCGAGAAGTCGTCGACCGTGCTCATCTCCTCGATCGCAGGTCTGCGACCGGGGAGCAACATCCCGTCGTACGACGCCTCCAAGGCCGCGCAGATCGGGCTGATGCGTCACGCGGCCCGTGAGGCGGCCCGGACCGGCGGCCGGGTCAACGTCGTCGCGCCCGGCCTGATCGACACGCCGCTCGGCCGGCTCGCCACGATGGGCCGCCCCAGCCGCGGCAGCACCCACATCCCGCTCGGCCGCCAAGGCACTCCGTGGGAGGTCGCGGCGACCGTTGTCTTCCTGCTGAGCGACGCGGCGAGCTACATCACCGGCCAGACCATCGCGGTCGACGGCGGGCTGTCGACGATCGGCTGAGGGTCAGACCGGGTCGAAGACGACGATGGGGATCTCTCGCTCGGTCTT
>JAICMG010000006.1 GCA_025929365.1 Frankiaceae bacterium | reverse complement strand
GACGACCCGCAACACCCTCAGCCACGCGATCCACGCGTTGTCCCACCACCCGCAGCAGCGGGCGTTGATGGCGAGGCGCGGCGGCGCCACCCCGGCCGTCATCGACGAGCTGCTCCGCTGGTCGACGCCGGTCCTGCACTTCCGCCGCACCGCAACGACCGACGTCGAGATAGCCGGCCAGCACATCGAAGCAGGAGACTGGGTCGTCATGCACTACCTGTCGGCCAACCGCGACGAGCGCGTCTTCACCGATCCCCACCGCTTCGACCTCACGCGCGAGCCCGGCCCGCACGTCGCCTTCGGCGGTCTCGGGACCCACTTCTGCCTCGGCGCGCAGCTGGCGAAGCTCGAGATCGCAGTCATGCTCGACGAGCTCTACGTGCGGGCGCCCAATCTGGCGGCCACCGCGGAGCCCACTCGGCTGCGGTCGGCGTTCTTCCACGGCATCAAGTCGCTGCCGTGCACGACAGGAGCACCATCGTGAGCAACCCGCGGGACCTCTGCATCGTCGGGGTCGCACAGCAGACGGTGCGACCCCCCGGCCAGGCACCCGAGCCCTTGGTCTCGTGGGAGCAGGTTGCCCGAGCCGCGGCCGAGGACGCCGGAGCGCCCGACCTCCTCGCCACACTCGACGCGATCCAGGTCGTGTACTGCCAGACCTGGCCGTACGACGACCCGGCCGGCCGGCTGGCCGAGCGACTCGGCGCAACGCCCGGCCACACGCTCTACTCCGGCATCGGCGGCACCATCCCGCAGGTGCTCGTCGCGCAGACCGCGGAGGCGATGCAGCGCGGCGAGCTGGACTCGGCACTGATCGTCGGCGCCGAGGCACTCGCCACCAAGAAGGCGCTGAAGCGGGCCGGTGAGAAGCCGGCATGGTCGTTCCGCGAAACCCCACCGTCACCGTTTCCGTGGACGCCGCCGCCCGCGGTCGAGCTCGCGCACGAGGTGTTCCAGGCCTGGGAGACTTTCCCCCTGTGGGACACCGCGCGTCGCGCCGCGCGCGGCAGCGACCTCACGACGTACTCCCGCGAGATGGCAGCGGTCATGGCGGCGATGACGCCGACCGCGGCGGCCAACCCGCACGCCTGGACGCCCGAGGTGCTGACGGTGGAGCAGGTGCAGACCGCAAGTCCGGACAACCGCTACGTCGGCTGGCCGTACACCAAGCACGAGGTGTCGGTGATGGACGTCGACATGGCGGCCGCTCTCCTCGTGACCACCGCGGAGAAGGCCGACGCGCTCGGCATCCCGACGGACAAGCGGGTCTACCTCGCCAGCAGCTCCTACGCCGAAGACCCGGCGGGCGTCGCCGAGCGGGACAACATGGCCGCGTCCGCCGCGATGCGGATCACCGGTCGCACCGCGCTCCAGGCCGCCGGCATCGACCTCGGTGAGGTCACCTGCTTCGACCTCTACTCCTGCTTCCCGTCGTCATTGACTCTGGCGAGCGACGCACTCGGGCTGGACCCGCTCGACTCGCGCGGGCTCACCGTCACCGGCGGCCTGCCGTTCGCGGGAGGCCCGGGCAGCGGCTACCTGCTGCACGGCATCGCGACTTCGGTGGAGCGGCTTCGCGCTGACGGCGGTCACGCCCTCGTGACGGGCGTCGGCATGCACATGCAGAAGCACGTCGCCGCGATCTACCGGACCACGCCAGGCTGGACCGCGGCGCCCGACGTCCAGGCCGAGGTCGACGCCGCACAGCCGCGGCGAGCGCTCGTCGACACCTACGACGGGACCGCGACCGTCGCGGCGTACACCGTCGCCCACGACCGCCAAGGACCGCAGTCTGCGCTGCTCGTCCTCGACGTACCCGCCGGCCGCACGCTCGCGCGCGTGTACGAGCCAGACCTCCTCGAAGATGCCGAGTCCCGCGAGCTGGTCGGCGTCGAGGTCAAGGTCACGACCGACGCCGGCAAGAACACGGCGAGCTGGTGAAGCCGACGTGAACCGTGACGAGCTGATCGACGTCATGCGGCGGGCGATGAAGCTGCGCGCGGAGCAGACGACCGACATGACGGACACCGAGCGGCTGGAGCCCGCGGCGCACTACACGGATCCTGAGCGCTTCGCCCAGGAGCGCGAGCTGGTGCGCGCCGCTCCGCAGCTCGTCGGCTACTCGCGCGAGCTCCCCAAGCCGGGAACGTACGCCGTCAAGGACGTGATGGGCACGCCCGTCCTGCTCACGCGCGCGAAGGACGGCAAGGTCCGCGCGTTCCACAACATCTGCCGGCATCGACAGGCACCGATCGCGAGCGGCTGCGGCGCTGCGCAACGGCTCGCCTGCCCGTATCACTCGTGGACCTACGACCTCACGGGCAAAGTGGTGGGGGTACCCGGCGATGAAGGCTTCACCCCTGAGCAGTCGGTAGCCGCCCGGCTGCCAGAGCTGCCGGCGGCAGAGTACGCCGGATTCCTCTGGCTCGGACTCGAGCCGGGCGCCGAGCTCGACGTCGCGGCTCACCTCGGCGAGCTGGGCCCGCAGCTCGAGTCGTGGGCCTTCGGCACGTGGAACCCGATCGGCGAGAAGCGGCTCGACGTACCCGTCAACTGGAAGCTCGCCGTCGACACGTTCGCCGAGAACTACCACTTCGCGACCGTGCACGCGTCGACATTCGCGACGATCGCGCTCAGCAACTGCACCGTGTTCGACAGCTTCGGCCCGCACCACCGCCTGGTGTTCCCGCTTCGGGCGATCGACGACGTCGGCGACGCCCCGGAGGACGAGTGGGTGCCGCTCGACCGCCTCACGGTGATCTACGCGATCTACCCGAACGTCGTGCTGTCCGTGACCGCGGTCAACGGCGAGATCTTCCGCGTCTACCCGGGCAGCCGTCCGGGCGAGTCGACGACCTTCCACCAGAACGCCTGGCGCTTCCCACTCGACACCGCCGAGGCCCGCGCGGGTGCCGAGGCGGTCTTCGACTACGCCCATCACACGGTGCGCGACGAGGACTACGCACTCGCGACGCGGTTGCAGGCGAACCTCGAGACCGGCCTGTCGCCCCACTTGGTGTTCGGGCGCAACGAGCCTGGGCTGCAACACCGCCACGCCGTCCTCACCCATGCGCTCCGTCGACTTCACCCCCAGGGAGAAACCCAGCCGTGAGCCTGACGCTGTTGCTCGACCTTGCGAACGGGATGGTGCCGGAACGGATCGCGGTCGGCGCCCGCGACGGCGGCATGACGTTCGCCGACCTCGACCGGCGCGCCCGAAGCGCCGCGGCGCACCTGCAGGCCTCGCACGCGCGCACCCTCGCCTACGTCGGCCTGTCGGGTCCCGCGTTCCACGTCGCGCTGTTCGCGGCAGCGCACGCCGGCGTGCCGGCAGCGCCGCTCAACTACCGGCTCTCCGACGAGCAGCTCGCTGACCTGATCCGTCAGCTGGACACCCCGCTCGTCGTTGCCGACGAGACATACCTGCCGCACCTGCCTTCCGGCGTGCCGGTGGTGACGACGAGCGATCTGCTCGCACTGCCCGAAGCGGAACCGGACTTCGTCGACGTCGACGACGAGTCGACGGCGGTGCTCCTTTTCACGAGCGGTACGACGAGCGCACCCAAGGGCGTGATCCTGCGCCACTCACACCTTGTCTCTTACGTGCTGCAAACCGTTGACCCTGGCTCGGCAGACGAAGCCGATGCAGCGCTCGTCTCGGTCCCGCCGTACCACGTGGCGGGCGTCGGCACCGTGCTGACGAACACCGCCGCCGGCCGACGCGTCGTGCACCTGCCGGACTTCGCGGCGGATCGCTGGCTTGCCACGGTCGTCGACGAAGGCATCACCAATGCCATGGTCGTCCCGACGATGCTCGCGCGGATCGTCGACCACCTCGGCGGCGCCCAGGCCGCCGCACCGACGCTTCGCTCGATCGCGTACGGCGGCGCGCGCGTGAGTCACCCGGTCCTCGCAGCAGCACTCAAGGCGTTTCCGGAGACCGGATTCGTCAACGCCTACGGCCTGACCGAGACGTCGAGCACGATCGCGCTGCTCGACGCCGACGACCATCGGGCTGCGCTCACCAGCGACGAGCCCGCAGTGCAGGCGCGGCTGTCCAGCGCCGGCAGGCTGATCCCGGGCATCGAGGCCCAGGTCCGCGACGAGGACGGCCGTGTTCTCGGCGCGGGTGAGACCGGCGAGCTCTTCGTCCGCGGTCCGCAGGTGTCGGGTGAGTACCTCTCGGGCAGCGCCGTCGACGCGGACGGCTGGTTCCCGACCCGGGACCGCGCCTGGATCGATCCCGACGGCTACCTCTTCATCGAGGGCCGCGCCGACGACACGATCATCCGCGGCGGCGAGAACATCGCACCCGCCGAGGTCGAGGACGTCCTCGTCGAACACCCTGATGTCCACGAAGTCGCCGTCGTCGGCGTACCGGACGACGAGTGGGGCGAGTGCATCGTCGCGGTGGTCGTGCTGCACTCGCCGGACGACGGAGCGCCCCATCGAGAGGTGGATCCGGAAGAGCTGCGCGCCTTCGCCCGCAAGTCGCTGCGCGGTAGTCGCACGCCGGACCGGATCGTGTTCCGCGACGAGCTGCCCGTCACGCCGACCGGCAAGCTGCTCAGGCGAGTCCTCGTCGACGAGCTGACCGCCGACGATCCCCGCGGCGGCTAACGTCGCTTCGTGCGCTCCATGGCAGCCACCGAGTCCCAGGCATCGGCGATGCTGTCGTCGGTCCTGCGCGCGTCGGCTGGGCTGCCGGTCGAGGATGCGCTGGTCGTTGAGTCGCTCGCCTACTCGACGCTGCAGTCGGGGCCCGAGCACCAGGCCTGGCTGGCCTCGCGGTCGGCACGGCAGCTGTTCGTCGCGCGGGAGCCGGTCAGGCTCAGTCGGGCCGGCGACATGCTGCGCATCCAGCTCAACCGCCCGGAGCGGCGCAACGCGATCAACGCCGCCACCCGCGACGGCCTGCTCGACGCCTTCGCGATCGCTGAGGCCGACCCGAGCCTTCGAGTCGAGTGGACCGGGATCGGACCGTCCTTCTGCAGCGGCGGTGACCTCGACGAGTTCGGCACCCTCACCGACCCGGCCAGCGCGCACTTCATCCGTACGACCCGAAGCCTCGGTGCCGCCGTACACCGCCTACGCGACCGGATCACCGTTCGGGTTCACGGCCGTTGCGCGGGTGCGGGCGTGGAGCTGCCCGCGTTCGCCGGGCACGTCATCGCCGACCCCGACACCACCTTCCTGCTGCCCGAGCTCGCGATGGGATTGATCCCCGGCGCCGGTGGCACGGTCAGCCTGCCGCGACGGATCGGCGTGGAGCGAACCGAGCAGCTCGCTCGATCCGGCGCAGCGATCGATGCGGCTACCGCACTGCACTGGGGGCTGGTCGATGAGCTGGGCTGACGCCGCCGATCCGGCGGCCGCTTACGCCCGTGCACTGCTCACGAGCCACGGCATCGCCGCCGACGTCGCCGACGCCGAGCAGCCGAGCAGCATCGTCGCCGATTGGGCTGCCTGCGGAGCGATGCATCTGACCGGTGCGACAGATGGACCGCCTCGGCTCGTCGAAGGCGCACCCGCGACGACGATGCGCGGCGCGCTGCTCGCGCTCTCCACGCTCGCGCGCATCGCGGGGCTCGATCCGATGCGACTGCCCGACTCGCGCGTGCTGTCCGAGCGGGCCGCCTACATGGCGCTGCATCGGCGCGGCCGCACGTCCGCGGGCGGCGCAACCCGACTGCTCGATGCGGCCGACCGCATGGTGGCGCTGACGCTCTCGCGGCCCGAGGACATCGCCTCTTTGCCGGCCCTCACGGGACGCGAGATGACAGCGGCAGATCCTTGGCCGAGCCTCGCCGAATGGGTCCGCGAATCGCCTGCCTCAGAAGTCGTCGAGCGCGCCGTGTTGCTCGGGCTCGCGGCCGGAGCCGTCGACCCGACCCTGCGAACGCCCGTCCCGGGCTCCCGTTCGTCGCCGGTCCAGCCCGCTCCACTCGCCGGACCGGTGACCGTTGTCGATCTCTCGACGCTGTGGGCCGGGCCGCTCTGCGGCCACCTCCTCGGATTGCTCGGCGCCCGTGTCATCACGGTTGAGAGCACTCGCCGTCCGGACCCGACCCGAGCCGTTGCCCCTGAGTTCCACCGGCTGCTGCGCGGCGATGCCGCGCGGGTCACGCTCGACTTGGCCGACCCCCACGGCGTCGCGGCGCTGACCGAGCTGGTGAGCACCGCCGACATCGTCATCGAGTCGACGCGGCCACGGGCGCTCCACCAGCTCGGCGTCCATCCGGCGGAGATCGTCGCGGCGGCGAAGGCGTGCAGCTGGGTGTCGATCACGGCGTACGGTCGCGCGCACAACCGCATCGGCTACGGCGACGACGTCGCCGCAGCCGCCGGCCTGTTGGGCAGCGGCGCCGTCTTCGCGGGGGATGCGATCGCCGATCCGCTGACCGGAGCGCACGCGGCAGTTGCCGCGCTGGCGGGCGTCCTCACCGGGCGATCGGCGTTGCTCGACATCGCGATGCACGACGTCGCCCGCGCCGCGCGCACCGCCCTCCCCGACGCCGCGGTCGTAGCACGCGGTGAGGAGTGGTACGTCGACGACGGCGCCGAGCTGGTCGCGGTACGACGGCCCACCGTGCGGCCGACGACGTGACGCTGATCCGCGGCGCTCAAGTGGATCGCCGGATCGTCGACGTCCGGTTCGACGGCCACATGGTGCAACAGGTCTCGCCGCACGCGATGGCACCGATCCGCAACGAGGAGGTCATCGATGCCGGCGGCGCAGCGCTCCTCCCCGGGTTGCACGACCACCACATCCATCTCCTCGCGACAGCAGCGGCGCGACGGTCGATCGACGTCGCGAACGGCCTCGACTCCCTCGCAACCGCCCCTAGCAACTCCGGCTGGATCCGGGCGGTCGGCGGCGGTGACGATCTCGACGCCGCGGCAATCGACCGCGTGGTCGCGAACCGTCCGGTGCGAGTGCAGCACCGCAGCGGGGCGATGTGGGTGCTCAACTCCGCGGGGCTGGCTGCGGTCGGGGCAGCCGATTCCGACGAGCCCGGCATCGAGCGAGGCGTCGACGGCCACCCCACCGGGCGGCTCTTCCGACTCGACGACTGGCTCGGTGCGCGAGTGGCGGACGACCCACCAGATCTGCGGGCACTCGGCCGGATGCTCTCCGGGCTGGGCATCACGGGCGTGACGGACGCCTCGCCCGTTCTCGGGCCCGGCGCCGCGGCGCTGTTCGCTGCGGCTGATCTCCCGCAGCGGATTCACTTCCTCGCCGAGCAGCCACCGCCGGGCGGCAGCATCGGGCCCCGAAAGATCGTGATCGAGGACCACGACCTGCCGAGCTACGAGACATTGCGGGAACAGGTGGCCGACGCACGGGTGCTCGGCCGCGCGGTCGCCGTCCACTGCGTGTCGCGGGAGGCACTCCTCCTCATCCTCGCCGTGCTGGACGAGGTGGGGGCGGTGGCCGGCGACCGGATCGAGCACGCGGCCGTCGCCGACGACGAGACGGTGGCACGCATGGCACACCTCGGGGTCGCGGTCGTCACCCAGCCGGGGTTCATCCTCGACCGCGGCGACCGCTACCTCCGCGACGTTCCGGCCGACGAGCTCGCTGATCTGTACCGCTACGAGTCGTTCCTCACGGCCGGGGTTGCCGTCGCTCCGAGCAGTGACGCTCCCTACGGACCGCTGGACCCCTGGACGGTGATGCGAGCGGCGCGCGATCGGCGCAGCGCGTCGCGAGCCCCGGTCAACGGCAAGGAGTGGGTGAGCGCGTCGGTCGTGCTCACCGGATACCTGCGCCGGCCGGAGGCTCTGCACGCCCCGCACCGGCGGGTCCGGGCCGGCGAGCTTCCCGATCTGGTCCTGCTCCACCTCCCGCTCGCGGAGGCGCTCGACGACCCACGCGCGGAGGTCGTGCGCCGTACCTGGATCCGGGGCCGGTGACTACTGTGCAGCGGGTGAGGGCCGAGGAGGATCTGCGCGCGAAGCGCCTGGTCGAACTGCGCGCGAAGCGCGACGAGATCGTCGCCGCTCACGGTCCTTGGATCGGCTACAACATCGACCTGGCCCCCGGTCTGTCGACGATGGCGCAGGGGCTGGTCGGGATGGCCGAGGCCCGCGTCAAGCGGATCGTCCAGCTTGTCGTCGACCTGTCGAACCGGCCGCTCTCGCAGCTGCGAATCCTGGACCTCGGGGCGCACGAGGCCGGTTTCGCGATCGAGCTCGCGCGTCGCGGCGCGGAGGTCGTCGCGATCGAAGCGCGTGATGGTCACGTAGCAAAGGCGGAGTTCGTCAAGGAAGCACTGGGACTCGACCGGCTGTCGATCGTGCAGGGCAACGTGCGTGACGTGACGAGCCTGGTCTCATCGGAGTTCGACATCGTCCTGTGCCTCGGGCTGCTCTACCACCTGGATGGCCAGGGCGCCTGCGCACTCATGCACGACCTGCGCCGTCTGACGAAGCTGTTCGCGGTCGTCGAGACACAGATCAGCCTGAGCGATCGGGCGAGCTTCAGCCATGATGGACAGACCTATTGGGGCCGGCCGAGCCCTGAGGTGACGACGCGCCCGGGTGCGGCAGTCGACGTGGCCAACGCCTTCTGGCTGACCCGGCCGAGCTTGCTGAACCTGCTGGCCGACGCCGGCTACACCTCGGTTCTGGACTGCGCGAACCCGGTCATCCCTGCGCTCGCCGCGTTCCGCGACCACGTGACGTTCGTGGCGGCTGCCGGGGACAAGGTCGACTACCTCGGCCTGCCGGACGAGCGCTGGCCCGAGCACATCCCGCCGGTCGCGGCCCCGGTACAAGGACTGCGGTGGGCCCTGATCGAGGGAATCCGAAAGCGCCGGGGTGGGGGGATGGACTCGGCGTTCGTCAAACGTCAGAGGTAGCTGACGCCGGCGCCTTGCAGCTCGGCCGGCTCGCCCACGAAGCCGACCGACCCGCGCGCCATCACGTAACAGATGTCCGCAAGCCGCAGGGCGTAGCTGAGGTACTGCTCGACCAGGACGATCGTCGTACCGTCGGACTTCAGCTCGGCGACCGCGTCATACAGCTTCTGGACGATCAGCGGCGCGAGCCCGGCGGAGATCTCGTCCATCATCAGCACCCGCGGGTTCGCGAGGAACGCATGGCTCATCGCGAGCATTTGCTGCTCGCCGCCCGACAACGTGCCGGCCCGCTGCTTCAGCCGGCCGCCGAGCGCCGGAAACATGTCCTGCACTCGGGCCATTTGCGTGCGGCGCCACGCCGGGTCGACGCCGCGCGCCGACTCGACCGCGAGCTCCAGGTTCTCCCCGACCGACAAGCCCGGGAAGATCCCGCGCCCTTCAGGCACGAGGGTCAGGCCGCGGCGTGCGCGGTAGTACGACGACAGCCCGTCGATGCGCTCACCGAAGAGCCGGATCGCACCGCTCGACGCACGAACGGTTCCGGTGATCGCGCCGAGCGTGCTCGTCTTGCCGGCCCCGTTCGGCCCGAGCAGGGCAACGACCGCGCCCTCCGGCACCGTCAGGGACAGGTCGTGAACGACTGTCACCTTGCCGTAGCCGGCGTTGAGCCCCTCGACCTCGAGAGCGGCGCCGCTCATGACTCCACCGCTTGGAGCTCGTCGGGCTCGGCGCCCAGGTAGGCCGCGCGAACGATGGGGTTCGCGCGCACCTGAGCCGGCGTACCTTCCGCGATCATCGCTCCGAAGTCGAGCACGTAGATGTGCTTGGACACCGACATCACCAGCTCGATGTCGTGCTCGACGAGCAGGATCGTCAGCCCGAGATCGGCGAGCGAAGTGAGCACCGCGTGGAGGCGGTCGGTCTCGGGGCCGGACAGCCCGCTTGCCGGTTCGTCGAGCAGCAGCACCTGCGGATCGGTACACACCGCTCGAGCGAGCTCGACGAGACGGGACAGCCCGGTCGGCAACGATCCGGCGGAGCGGTTCGCCAGGTCAGAGATCCCGACCAGGTCCATGGCCTCGTGAACCTTGCGGAGCACGTCCGGATCGTCCGGATGCCGCAGCGAGAACAGGTCGCGCCAGATTCGGTTCGACGATCTCCCCTCGACCGCGACCTGCAGGTTCTCCGCGACCGAGAGCCCGGTGAACAGCTCGAGGATCTGGAACGTCCGTGCCATCCCGGCGCGCGCTCGCTTGTCGGGCGACATTCCGCGCAGGCTGCGGCCGTCGAGCCTCGTCTCGCCGTGGTCCGGGAGGAGAATGCCGCTGATCGCGTGGAACAGCGTGGTCTTCCCGGCTCCGTTCGGCCCGATCAGCGACGTCACCTGGCCGGGCTGCGCGACCAGGCTCGCGTCCCGCAGTGCGGTGAAACCGCCGAAGGTGACGGTGATGTCGCGGGCCTCGAGGACCGCGCCGCGCAACCGGTCGGCGCTCACGGCTTGCCTGCCAGCAGACCTTCGGCGAACCGCGACGGCTGCAGGTCGGCGCCTGGTGGCGGCGCTTGCTCCGCGCGCGCCCTGGCAAGCGCATAGTTGGCAAGGCTCTTCTGCGCCGGCGATGGTCCGACTCCGTCGCCCCCCACGAATCGAAGGACGGTCCCGATGACGCCACCCGGCATGTACCCGACGAAGAGTGCAATGGCACCGATCACGATCAGGCTCGAGCCGGCGTGGCCGGTCGCAGTGTCGACGACGATGTAGAGAATCGCCGCGAGAACGGCGCTCGACCGGTACGACAGACCGAAGACAACGACCGCGCCGAACCAGTACAGGCCGAACAACGGCGCGAACGGCCCGTCCGGGTTGATGTTGAGGCTGCCAGCTTGCTGCACGATGAGGCTGCCACCGATCGCCGCGATGAACGCGCTGGCACCGAAGATCAGCAGCTTGTAGCGGCGCAACGAGATCCCGACGCTGACCGCCCCTCGCTCACTGTCGCGCATCGCGCCGAGCACGCGGCCGAGCGCTCCACTGCTGAGGTTGCGGACCAGCAGCAGGATCAGGCCAAGAACGACGAGTTCGAAGTACAAGAAGGTGCGATCGCCGGCGAATGACCAGCCGAACAGATTGGGACGGTCGGTGGTGCGGCCGCTGTTCCAGGTCGGGCTCTGGAAGACGAACGCGTCGACGATCTGGGCAAACGCGAGCGTGATGAGTCCGAGGATCAGGCCGCGCCGCCGAAGCGCCGGATAGCCCACCAGGACCCCGATGGGAATCACCACGAGCCCCCCGATCAGCATCGCCAACAGGACCGGTACGTGCGGGATCGATGTCGAGAACGGCAGTGGCAGCAGGCCGTTGCGTAGTCGCACCGTGGTGTAGGCGCCGAGGCCGGCGAACGAAGCAGTAGCAAGTGAGAGATGCCCGCTGTAGCCGGTGATCGCGACGATCGCCAGAAACGCCACGGAGTATGCGACGACCTTCTGCGCGGTGACCAGATTGCCCCCGTTGAGCAAGGCCGGGGCAATGACGGCGACCAGACCGACCACGAGAACGGACTGGAGCTTTGCTGCGGTGCTGCGCTGACCGATCCGGCCGAACGTTGCGGTGACCACGCCACCGATGCCGCCGCTGCCCGACTCGTCGAGGTTGCGGTAGACGAGCAGGAACACGACGGTGGTCAACACCGGCACCTGCACGTCGAAGTCGGTGTTGACACTCGGAATCCACGACAGCCAGGACCAGTAGTGCGGAGTCACGAGCGCGTTGCCGAGGGCGCTCACGACTCCGACACCCAGTCCCGCGAAGACGGCCACCCCGATGTTGCGCAACCGGGCGACGACGGCCACACCGATGATCTGCAGCACTTGAAGTGCCAAGCCGCCGTTCTGCAGCCCGACGACGGGCGCGTCGAGGACGCCGGCGAGCGCGGCGAATGCCGCGCCGATCGCCCACGACAGCATCGAGATCCGATTCGCGTTGACGACGAACATCTCGGCGAGACCGCGACGATCCACGACCGCTCGAACCTGCCGGCCGAGCGGCGTGTACCGGAAGACCAGAAGCAAGCCGCCCGCGGCAGCAACCACTAGCCCGACGTTGCCGACGACGGACCAGGACACGTTCACGGCGTTGTTGCCGCTGCCGATCTGAAACGCCTGGCCGGCGGAGAAGACGTTCTTCGGCACGTACGTGCTCTCGCCGTAGATGACGGCGCCGATGCCCAGCAGCAAGATCAGGACGCCGAGGTTCGCCACCAGCTTCTCAGCCGTGCCCGCCGATCTGCGCTCCAGCGAGCGAAAGACGATCAGGTCCATCAACGCGCCGATGGCCGGTCCGATGAGCAGGACGACGATGAGCAATGACAGCCAGACCGGCAGACCCTGGTGAGCCGTGAACTCATACATGATGAAGGCGCAGATCGTCGCGATTCCTGCGAACGCGAAGTTGAAGACGCCGGTGGCTCGGTAAGCGACCACGAGGCCGGTGCCACCCAGCGCGGCAATCGCGCCGATCGAGATGCCCGCAACGAACTGCTGGCCGAGATAGGTCCACTGGTTCGGTGCAGCGAGGTACACCCACAGCACGAACAGGACTCCCGCCAGCAAGCCCGGGTGGCGCAGCCGCGGCGGGATCCGGTCCAGGGCGCGCTGCCAACCGCTGTCGACGGCTCGTGTCGTGGCGAGCCTCGGGTCCAAGGTCATCGACGAGCTAGGCGGCGTCGGGGTGGCACATCCGGCACGGCCGCAGGTTGCGGCTGCTGATCTCGCCGCGGCTGATGCCGACCGTCTCCTTGCCCTGGACCATCGAACACTCGGGCAGGTGGTAGCTCGTGCCGCGCGGCACTGCCCGGAACGGCTTGGCGCCGCTCGCCGCCCGCGCCGCCGGGGCATCCGCGACGGCATCGGTGCGGGCGAGCAGTACCGCGTGCAGCTCGGCAACCATCTGCTCGAGCCGGTCGAGTCGGCCGGAGTCGCGGCGCAAGTCGTTGGTCATGAAGATCCGGTTGCCGATCGCCACCAGCACGACGCCGGCCAGGCCGGCGCTCGCGATGTAGGGCAGCTGCTTGGCAACGAGCGCCGTTCCCGAAACCCCCCACCACCCGATGAACAGCGCAATCACGCCGGCGGCGACGAAGATGTAACCGAGGTACGGGCGGACCCCCTCGATCAGCCAGGCGAAGCCGACCGACGGAGTGACCTCAACCCGGTCGGTGTCAGATGCGCTCGCCGGAAATGCGCGTGCCGAAGCCATGAGTCTTCAGTCCCCTTCTCGATCTACTTAGGCCCAGGCAACCGGGCTGGGACCCGCAACCTGCCGATCAATGCGAACACTCCGAGCGCGAACAGTGGGAAGAACCACTCCAACCGACGGCTCACGCCACCCAGCTGGTCGGCGACCGCGCGCTGGCCGGTCGCGACCTCCGGCGGGGGGGCACCCGCGCCGCTGCCCTGCTGGCCCTGTGTGGTCGGGGGCAGCGGCGCGGCGCTCGGACCTGTCCCGGTACCGCCAGGAGGCGTCGTGACCGCAGGCGGTGTCGTGCTGCCAGGGGGCGTGATCGCGCCGCCGTTGAAGCCGGGCTGCGCGAGGCTGACGACGCCGACCTGCCCGAGCGCGACCTGCCCGTGGTAGACGCCGTTGAACGTGAAGCTGACCCCGGAACATGGATCGGGGACGCCGACGGGCAGATGAATCGGGCACGGCAGGTTCAGGGACTTCGGAGAAACCGTCACGCTGTCGAGCGGCGGCGGGTTGTTGAGCGTGTGGTCGTAGGTGATCAGCAGCCCGTAGGCGGCGACGCGGTGGCCGGTCGGATCGTCGGCGCGGGTCACTTTCTGAAGCGCCACCTTGATGCCGGCTGCCGCGAACGTCTTGTTGACTGCGTCCTGTACCTGCGCGACGACGTTACCCGGCAAGGCGTTGCCGTTGATGTGAATGCCGGAGCCGTCGATCGTCGCGTTGAGGCCGGCAGACTTCACGCCCGACAGCTGCGTCGATGTGGTGTCTGTCGCCGGCTTGCCGGGCTTGGACACGACCGTAGTGGTCGTGGTGATGCTGCCGATGGTCAGCGCGGTTCCGCCGATTGCGACGTTGGACAGGTGAGTCTCGGCCGTCGTGGTCAGGGCGTCAGCGGTCGCCGACTGCATCGTCCTCGTCGTCGACGAGCCGATCGTCAGCCCACCAGGGATGGACAGGTTCTGCGCCCGAACCGATGTGGTGTTCGCGTACTGGTCGGCCGTCGCATTGGCCGCCCCGGCGTCGAGGGCGAAGCCACCCGCGTCGACCGCGAGCTCTGCGGTCTTGCTTCCGATGACGGGGGCGCCTGCCGTGGGGACGTGGGGGTAGGTCGCGTGCGCATCGATCGGATCGGGCGGCGGGAATGCCGGGATAAGACCCGCCGTCAGCTGCCCGATCGGGATGCTTGCGCACTGCCCCGAGGCAAGGCAGATCAGCCCGGGGATGCTGCCGAACCCGTTGAGATTGACGATGTGGCCATCGGCGACCGACGTGCCGAAGCTGTTGAGCTGCGCTTCGGAGTCAGGCGTCTCCTCGTCAAAAGGATCCGGCAAGGAGGAGAAGTCCGGGTTGCGCTGCAGCGCGACCTGAACGCCGACGGCCGACACCGCGCTGGAGAAGGAGTAAGTCGGCGGCTGCGGCGCATTTCCCGCGCTAGCCGATCCAGCGCCCGCGATGCCCGCGATCGCCAACCCGGTAGCCGCCAGTAAGGCCCACAACCGTCCCCGCCGCAGCAGCTGGACGGGTGTCGACGTCACCTTGCTCCCTTGAAACTGAGGAGGGCAGACCTCAGGGTGGCTGGACTTGCGGTGTGGCCAGGCTCACAATAACGGATCATGGCGCGTCTGACACTGCTGTCTAGCCCGACACACCAGACGGGCTCCCCGTCCGGCTCAAGCCGCAAGACGAACAAAACGTGGCGTACTGACGCGACTGTTTCACGTAAGCAAATTCGCCAGGCGTCACGACAACGATTTCGGGCTTTGCTGGCGCTCTCCTGCGTCGCGATGCTCGCCGGCTGCGGGACCCGGCTATCGAACTCCGCGTTCCAGCCGTTCCAGGTCAACCCGTCGGCATCAGCCGGCAGCGGAGGACAGCAGGCGATCGGCCCCAACCCCCAGCAGTCCGCGCCGGGCGGCATCCTTCCGACCGCAGCCGGGCCGAGCAGCAATACGGGTGGCGGACCTGGCGCGGTGAGCGGCGGCAACGGTGGCGGGCCCAACCCGGTCACGAGCAGCTCGTCGAACTCGAATGGCGGCAAGGCCAACTACGCCTCCGATGTCGGAGTGACCGCGACGACGATCACGGTCTGCAACGTGGTGACGCAGGGCGGACCGTTCGGTCCCTACCAGTTCACGCCGAGCTACTACGGCGCCGCGGCCTACTTCGCGGAGCTCAACCGGAACGGCGGCATCAACGGCCGCAAGGTCGACTTCATCACCCATCCCGATGACGGGTCGGACTCGGACAACCAGACCCAGATCCACACCTGTGTCGACCAGAACAAGGCGTTCGCGTTCGTCGCCAACAACATCTACGCGTACGCCGGAGCGTCGTACCTCGCACAGAAGCACATCCCCGACATCGGCGGTCAGCCGATCTCGACGATCTACTACCAGTACCCGAACATGTTCTCGATCGACGGCCTCAACCAGCTTCATCAGGGCAAGCCGGTCGGGAAGCAGAGCAAGGCGTACCGCTGGAACGAGCAGGCGACGTTCTTCAAGCAGCGCGAACACGTGACGCACGTCGGAGTCGTCTACTACGACCAGTCATCGTCGCAGTACGGCGCGAACGAGATCATCGCGGACTACCAGCACGCGGGTGTGAAGGTCAGCACGTATCAGGTCAATCTCGGCCTGCCCAACTTCGCCTCAGCCGTAGCCCAGATGAAGGCCGACGGCGTCGATCTGGTCGCCGATGCCGTCGACCTGAACGGGACCCAGAAACTGTGCCAGGCAATCGAGCAGAACAGCGCGTTCGAAAACCAGATGAAGGTGCACCTGTCGACCGTCGCCGACTGGGACGCGACCCTCGGCCAGGAGCTCTCCCAGACCCCGAAGTGCCTAGGGAAGAGCTGGAGCGACGGCTACAACCTGAACTTCCAGGACACCTCCAACCCGGAGATCGCCAAGTTCCAGACGGCGATGCACCAGTACTTCCCGAGCTGGAGCCACGTCCACGAGTGGTCACTCGAGGGCTGGATCGCTGCGTCCTGGTTCACCGAAGCCGCCAAATCCTGCGGTGCTGCGCTCACCCACCAGTGCGTCATCAACTACATGAACAACAAGCCCGACTTCGGTGGCGACGGCGTCACGGTGCCGTACGTGAGCTTCCGGCCACTCCCGCCGAGCTTCTACAACAAGGCGACGCGGCACTGCGTGTCGGCGGCACAGTGGTCACTCCAGGCCAACCGCTGGGTGACGCGCGCATCGCCGTCCTCGACATGCTTCATGGTGAAGGGATACGGCTTCAATCTCGATACGCCGACGTAAGCCGGCGCGGAGCTCAGGTCGGCAGAGGTGCGCGTGGATCGGACGCCATCGTGGTCGCGTAGATCAGTCGTGCCGCCGTTGCGGTCGCCAACTCGACCGGCACGTCGTCGCGGAGATACGAGCTCAGCCGCTCCAGCAGTGCCATCAGGCCGAGCCCGCCCATGCGCTCGTCGAGATGTTCATTGAGCGCAGGGTCGATGACGGCGCTCAACGCCTGGGCCAGCGGCCCCAGCGAGTCGTT
The DNA here is from genome assembly GCA_025929365.1 of Frankiaceae bacterium. GTDB lineage: Bacteria > Actinomycetota > Actinomycetes > JAFAQI01 > JAFAQI01 > DASZTV01. Next base: position 28,510 of record JAICMG010000006.1, on the reverse strand, counting down.
CGCGAGCGCCTGCATCAATGGGTCGGCATCGCGGTTGTCCAGCCAGACCCGGATCACCGGGCCGTCCTGCTGGTACAGCGCGACGAAGCGTTCGACCCACGCCTCGAGGTCGGGTTCGCGCAGGGGACGAGGAAGCGCTTCGAGCTCGGCCGCCAGCTCGCGAAGCTGGGCACCGCACTCGACCGCGAGCCGATGCAGCAGGTCCTCCTTGTTGCGGAAGTACAGGTAGAACGCGCCGTGCGACGTGCCGGCAATGGTCACGATGTCGTCGATCCGCGCGGCGGCGTACCCGTAGCTTCGGAAGCACTCCCGGCCGGCCTCGAGGATGCGCCGAACCGTGTCCTCGCCCTTGCCGCGAGCAGCGCGCGGCGCGGCGGCGGGTCCCGCCGACATCCACTTCGGTGGCTCCGGCACGGCGGCAGCGTAGCGAGGAATCGCCGTGGCAGTCACTGAGCCCATCAATGGTGACGCGGGCGCTGACCGCCGTCGCCAGCTGCTCGAGTGCGCGCTCGCTGCCTTCACCCGGCGCGGTTACACGGCGAGTCGGGTGGACGACATCTGCGTGGAGGCAGGGATTTCCCGCGCCACCTTCTACCGCTACTTCGAAAGCAAGGAAGAGGTGTTCGACGCCCTCATCGACCTGATGGCGACCGAAGTGCTGGACACCGCCGCGCACCTCGGCGCCGTGACCCCCGACGCCGAGGGCAAGGCGACATTGAGCCACTGGATCGCCGATCTCGTGTCGATCACCGAGCGATGGGGCTCACTCGTCGACGAGGTGAACACACCGCGAATGAGCGACCCAGCGGCGCGCGAGCGTGCCGTCGTCTTGACGTCCCGGTTCGCTCACGTGTTGTCGGACCGCTTCGCCGAGGGCGGCGTGACCGGAGTCGACACGAGAATGGCCGCACTCGCGATCATCGCGATGACGGAACGGACCGCGCACCAGATGCGGACCTGGGACATCGACATCGACCGCAGCGCGATGGTCGACTCGCTCGCCACCCTCGCGATGAAGATGCTCCACCCCGTGGGAGGCTGAACCGCTGTGGGAAAGGAAGCCGGGCCCAGCGAGCACGCGCCCATCACCGAGCACGACGGGATCCTCACCGTCACGTTCAGGCGTGAGGAGAAGCTCAACGCGATCACTCCCGAGATGACGGCCGCGCTTTGGGAAGCACTCAACCGCCTTTCGTTACGTGATGACCTTCGCTGTCTTGTCATCACCGGCACCGGGAAGTACTTCACCGCCGGCATGGATCTCGGCACACAGGTGGGCTCGAGTCCTGGCAACCCGCAGACCGAGGCGGCGCACCCCGGCTGGAACTTCCGCCGCAACTACCGAAGCCACCACCTCCTCTACGACGAGATCGAGGCGATCGAGAAGCCGGTGATCATCGCCGCGCAGGGCATCTCGCTCGGCGCGGGTGTCGAGATGGCGGTCTCGTGCGACTTCCGCTTCTGCACGCCGCACGCCGAGTTCGGCCTCCCCGAGGTCAACATCGGCGTGATGGCCGGCAGCGGCGGCACCAGCCGGCTGACCCGGATCGTCGGACCGTCCTGGGCGAAGTACATCGCGATGGCGGGAATGCGGGTCAACGCCGACCGCGCCCTGGCGATCGGCCTGGTGCACGACGTGTTCCCCGCCGAGACCTTCCTCGACGAGGTATACGCCTTCTGCCGCCGGCTGACCGCGATCTCGCCCGACGTGCTGGGCGTCACGAAGCTCGCGATCGACATGTACGCCGACGTCGATCGCACGGCGCAACGGCACATCGACCGGATCGCCGTGCACGGCCTGGTGCAGTCCGGCGAGTTCGACAAGGCCCGGGAGCGGTTTACCTCAGACTGATCGCGGGAGGTTCTCCCTAAGATCGGGAGGACATGGCAAGTACGGCGAGCGTCGCAGTCGCGGTGCCGTGCGCCCTCGGCGCGGCGGTCACCTTCGCGATCGCGAATGTCGAGCAGATGCGGGCAGCTCGCCGCGCCGAGGCGCCCTCGGAAGTCAGCCACAAACTCCTCGTCCGGCTCGTCCGCGACCGCCGCTGGCTGATCGGACTCGCCACCTCCGTCGGCGGGTTCGGCCTGCAAGCGGTCGGCTTGTTCCTGGCGCCGGTCGTCCTCGTTCAACCTCTCATCGTCACCGAGCTTCTCTTTGCCCTGCCGTTGGCCGCCTGGTATGCCGGGGCCCGGCTTCACGCCCGCGAGTGGACCGGCGCCGTCTTCGTCGCCGGCGGCATCACCGCCTTCCTCGTCGTCGGCAACCCGTCGGGCGACAACGCGCACATCACGACCTTCGCGACGGCAGCCATCAGCATCGTGGTGGGCGCAGGCGTGATTCTGGTGGTGCTCGTCTCGGAGACGTTCGCCTCACGTCCGATGATCCGGGCAAGCGGGCTGGCGCTCGCGTCGAGTGGGTGCTTCGGCATGTTGTCGGTGATGACCAAGGTCGTCAGCCGGCAGTTCCAGCACGATCATCTGCGCGCCCTCGCCCACTCCCAGCCCTACATCCTCGCCGTCTTCGCGGTCGCGGGTCTCCTGCTGTCGCAGACCGCGTTTCGGATCGCGCCGCTGTCGGTGTCTCTGCCCGTGATCGACATCGGTGAGCCCACTATCGCCTCACTACTCGCGGTGCTGGCGCTGCACGAGCACCTCGACCTCGGATCCCACACCGCGATCGGGGTTGCGCTGTCCGCGGCCGCGGCGACATTCGGCGTCGCCCTTCTGGACTCCTCACCGAACGTGCACGCCCTGCAGCAACAGGTGACCGCGGAGGTCCAGGCCGTCACGATCTAGCAGGGCTCGAGCCGTACTGCGCCGAGGAGGGCCGAGGGCCCTGGTGTCGAAGATCGCACGCATGCATCGGCGCCTCATCACTGCGGTCGTTTCGCTGGCCCTCGTTGCCACAGGGGCGGGCACGGCCACCCTCGCAACCAGTGCAACAGTGCGGCAAGCTCCGGCCCGCGCAACCGAGCGGCCCGTCCGCGACTCGCTCCCGCACGTGACGAGCGGGCATCGGCCGGGGCCGTCGATCCTGTATGCGAAGCCGGCCGTCGCGCCGCAGCTGCAGAACAAGGGGATCTGGAAAGCGCGTCCGACCCTGGTGTCGGGCACGCAGGCCTACCGCGACGGCGAATGGATGTACCAGGACTTCCTGTACGACGATCACGGCGCCCTCGGTACGCCGGATCCGAACACCCCCTACTCGACAGGTGACTTCCTGTTCTCACCGACTGCCGGCACCTTCACCTATCCGACGGCGCGCAAGTACGCCGACAACGCCGCCGACCTGGTCGAGCTCCGCGCCGAGCCACTGCCCGCCGCGACCGCATTCCGGGTGACGCTCAACAGCCTCACCGATCCGTCGCTGGTCGGCTTCACCATCGCGCTCGGCAGCTCCGCCCAGCCGCAGCAGTGGCCCGCGGGCGCCGATGTGGTCTCACCCGCGGCGTACTTCGTCACGGTCCACGGCCACGTCGCGACGATGACCCAGGCGGGGAACGGCAAGGCGATGGTGCCGCGCCCGACGGTCGCGGTGAGCGTCCACCGGAGGCAGTTCACCGTCGAGATCCCGCATCGGACCTGGAACCCAGGCGAGGCCACGGTGCGAACGGAGATCGGCGTCGGGCTGTGGGACCAGGACCACGACGCCTATCTGCTGCCCGCGGTCGGCTCCGCGACGGCCACCACGCCCGGCGGCGGTGGAGCGGCGCCGAGCGGCATCGTCAACGTGGGGCCACGGCTGTCCGAACCGTGGCCGGATGTGCACCAACCGACCGTGACGATCGCCGATACCGCAGCCGGCGGCATGGAGCAGTCCGCGATGTGGCGGGAACACCAGCAGGCCGTGCAGCTCACGCTCGGCGACGTGTCGCCGTTCTTCGCGAACGTCAGCTTCGCCAAGCTCGCTCATCACGTGACCGACACCAGTGACATCCCGAGCTGGGGCCCGACCGACCGAATCCTGGCGAGTCACTACTCCTTCGGTCAGGGCCTGGATCCGAACGACGTCTGCTCGCGAATCGCGCCACCCGTCGGTGTCGGCGCGAAGTGCAAGGGCCGGCTGGTGGGTCAGCTGCAGCCGTATGCGCTGTACGTCCCGAAGGGGCCAGCGCCGAGGACGGGCTACGGACTGACGTTGCTGTTGCACTCGCTGTCCGCCAACTACAACCAGTACTCCACCAGCGCGAACCAGAAGCAGCTCGCCCGCAGGGGCGTCGGCTCGATCGTCATCACGCCGAGCGGTCGAGGCCCCGACGGCGGGTACGCCGGCATCGCCGAGTCGGACACCTTCGAGGTGTGGAACGCGGTGGCCCACATGTACCCGCTCAACCCGTCGTGGGTGGACGTGAGCGGCTACTCGATGGGCGGCTTCGGCACCTACCGGCTCGCCGAACGCTGGCCAGACCTGTTCGCCCGCGCCTTCTCGGTCGTGGGCGAGGCGAGCCCACCGTCCGGCCTCCCCTCGCTGCGCAACGTCCCGATGCTGGCGTGGAATGCCACCGCGGACGAGCTCGTCCCGATCGACGAGACAGTGCAGAACACGCAGCAGATGACCGCGGACGGGCTGCGCTACATCGAGGACGTCTTCACGGGCTCGGATCACCTGACGCTGGCGACCAACGACCAGTACGGCCCGGGAGCGATCTGGCTGGGCACCCATCAGGTGGATCGCAGCCCGGCACACGTGACCTACGTCGTCGACCCGGCTGAGGACAACCGGATCGGGCGCGTGGTTGCCGACCACGCGTACTGGCTGTCCGGGCTCGCCGTCGGCAAGGCGGGTGCGATCGGCACGATCGACGTCCGCTCGCTCGCGTTCGGTGTCGGCGACCCGAAGCCGTCGGGCATGAAGGAAGGCGCCGGCGTCCTCACCGGCGGCACCAAGGTGGCAATGCCGTTCGTGCAGTTCAGCCAGACGTGGGGACCGGCACCGAAGACGCGGAAGCTCGATGCCCTGAACGTCGTCGCGCACAACGTGTCGCGGGTCGTCATCGATGTGCACCGCGCCCGCGTCGACTGCGCGGCATTGCTCCACGTGCGCACCGATGGGCCGGTCGCGATCGTTCTCGCAGGCTGCGGGCGGACGGTCAGGGCGTCTTAGCCGGACTCATCGCCGCTCGGCGTGGAAGACCGCGGCGGTCGCGACATCGCGCGGGTAGCTGCGCAAGGCCCGGAAGAGATACAGCGCGGACAACGCCAACGGCACGAGCATGACGAGGAAGGTCCAACGCAGCGCTGCCTTGCCACCCCCGAAGACATAGTCGGAGGTGAAGCCGAACAGCAGCGGGGCGAGTGCCTGCGCGGCCGTTCGCAGGAAGGTGCGAATGCCCTCCGCTCGCCCCCACAGCGGCGCGGGCATGATGTCGAGTCGAGCCGCGTTGAGTGGCGGGTTCTGCGCGGACAGCCCGAAGGCCGCCAGCATGAGATACGGCAGGGCGTGCATCGGGTGGTGCGTGGTCAGCGCCGGGATGAACGCACCGGCAGCGATCGCGGCGGAGACCGCGGCGACGAACACCCGCCCGTTGAGGAACCGCCGATGGAGCAGCGAGTCCCCGAGGCGCCCGCCGATGAGCACGCCGAGCACGGCGCCGATGCCGACGACAAGGATCAATGCGTTCGCCAGCGCGGTGTTGATGCCGTACTGCTGGTGCACCAGCTCGGCGCCGAACGTCTGGACACCGGTCAGGTAGAAGTAGCCGAGCGCGCTGGCCACGATCATGATCACGTTGGTCCGGATCGACATGATGTAGCGCGTTGCTTGGAAGAAGCCCATCAGGCGGGGCTCGACGTCGAGCACCTGCTCGCGGTCGGGCTCGACCCCCTTCCGGCGCGACACGTCGTGCGCCACGTTGTCCGCTGCGTCGTCCACTTCTTCGTCGACGACCTCCTCGACCGCAACCGCCTGCCGCGGAATCTCGGTGGCCCCCAGCGCGATCTGTCCCCCGCCGCCGCGAACCGGCTCCGGCAGCCGGAACACCATGCGAGCCAGCACGAAGGCCGGAATCGCCAGCAGGAGGAAGGACAGCCGCCAGGACAGCGCCGACACGTCGCCGGTGACCGCGAAGCCGATCCCGCCGCCGAGCAGCTCGCCGGTCAACACATAGCTGTAGATCTTTCCGCGCTCGCCACTGGGGAACCAGTCCCCGAGCATCGACGCGATCACCGGACCGGCCGACGCGGTGACCACGCCGAGCGCAAGCCGGGTGAGGAGCAGGTGCTCGAAGGAGTTGACCAGGGCACTCCAGACCATGCAGACGCCCCACAGCAGGATCGAGACGCCGAGGACCGTCGTACGACGCAGCCGGTCGGCGATCACGCCGAACGGCAGACTCGCGATCGCGGCAACGACACAGTTCACGCCCACCAGCAGTCCCAAGTCGGAGTTGGAGATGTGCAAGGCGTGTCGCAACGGCGTAGCCGATGCACCGACAGTCGCGGTGTCCGCACTGGACAGCGCCAGGACGCCACCGAACACGACGACGACCCGGGCTCGCGCCGGCCCGCCGAAGAAGGTCTCGACCTTGCGCGCGACGGCCATTGCTGCGCGCCGCGTCAGGCCGCGCCGCGACGGGGGCGCCGGCAGCGGCAGCGTCTCCACGGCCACAGTCTTGCTCTGCCGACCCGGCAGTTAGTCCTGCGCCGCGCGGGTTGCCTCAGCTAGGACTGCGCAGCGGCCGCCTCGAGGAGCTCTTTCCATAGAGCGAGCTTCACGCGGGCGTTGGCTCGGGCCGTACCGCGCGCGATCTCGGCCGCATCGATCGCGTTCCAGCCGGTGAGGTCGACCACCGACACCTTGCGCTCCTCGAGGAGCGCCTGTGCCGAGCCCGGCGTCACGGCGCGGGCAAGCAGCCGGTCGGTGTCCGCGAGCAGCGAGGTGACGGCCGCCTTGGCATCGCTTCGGTTCGTGCCGATCACGCCGGTTGCCCCACGGCCGATCCAGCCGCAGGTGTACTCGCCGACCTCTACGCAACCGCCGACGACGCGGTGATCGTCATTCGGGATGACGTTGGACGTCTCGTCGAAGGGAACACCCGGCATCGGCGTGCCGATGTAACCCACCGAACGGAACACGAGCTGCGCCTCGATGTCGTACGTCGAGCCGTCCGGCCGCTCGCAGCGCAACGCCTCCACCCGGTCCGTGCCGAGGATCTCCGCCGGTCGCGAGTGGAAGTGCAGGTGGAGCCTGCGCTTTGCGCCCCCGAGTGGGCGGTGCGCCCACTCCTTGAACACGTCGAGATTGCGCTTGACGTCCTTGTCATCCGATTCGACGTGGTCGACCTCGGCCGGGTCGACGACGACATCGACGCCGGCGAGCTCGCCCATCTCGCGAAGCTCCTTGATCGTGAACTTCGCATGCTCCGGCCCTCGCCGGCCGACGATGTGGACATCGGTCAGCGTGGACGCCCGCAGCACCGCCAGCACGTCGTCCGGGACATCGGTGGTTGCCATCTCCTCGGCGTCACGAACGATCACCCGCGCCACGTCGATCGCCACGTTGCCGAGCCCGATCACGACCGCACTCGTCGCATCGAGTGAGTACGGCTCGACGAAGTCGGGGTGGCCGCTGTACCAGTTCACGAATGCCGTTGCGGCGATGCTTCCAGGCAGGTCCTCGCCGGGGATGCCGAGCTTGCGGTCCACCGACGAGCCGTACGTGTACACGATCGCGTTGTAGTCGGCCAGCAGCTCAGGAACCGTCACGTCGCTGCCGACGTTGACGTTTCCGAAGAACCGGACGTTCTCGTGCTCGAGGATGCGCTGCAGCGTCGAGGCGAGGTTCTTCATCTTGATGTGGTCCGGTGCGACGCCGTACCGGAGCAGCCCGAACGGTGCGGGCAGCCGGTCATAGATGTCGACTTGGACCGGGACATCCGCCTGGGAACACAGCGCGTCGGCGGTGTAGATGCCGGCCGGACCGGCACCGATCACGGCGACCCGAAGCGTTGCGGCAGCGTCCGTCACACCAAACATTCTGCTAAAACAAGCGAAACCGGCGGACGTCGGGGCGCGAACGGGAGGCGGGGCCCACATTGTCCGGCCACACTCTGAAGCTCCTGACGATTCCGGTGTTCACCGGGATCATCGGCTACGTCACCAACTGGAGTGGCGTGGTGATGTTGTTCTACCCGGTCCACTTCCGAGGGATCCGGCTCCGGCCGCTGGCACCGTTCGTCGGGCTGTTGCCGCGCAAGATCCAGCAGATCCCCGGCGTCATGCAGGCGGGCCTCGGCTGGCAGGGCATCATCCCGTCACGCGCCGCGAAGATGGGCAGCATCGCGGTCGACAAGGGCATCTCGAAGCTCGGCAGCCCGCGTGAGTTCTACGAGCAGCTCGAGCCCGACAAGATCGCCGAGCAGATCCTCATCAGCTCCCGCCAGGATGTGCACGACCTGATCGACCGGATCTTGGAGCGCGAGCACGGCCAGCTGTGGCGCGACCTGCCGCCGCGCGCCCGACAGGCGATCCACGACCGGGTGGACCAGCAGCTGCCACAGGTCGTGCGCCAGGTGACCCAGGAGATCGGCGAGCACATCGACCAGCTCCTCGACATCAAGCTCATGGTGATTCGGCGCATCGAGGCGCAGCCGGAGCTGGCCAACCGGATCTTCCTCGATGTCGGGCGCAAGGAGCTGACGTTCATCCAGAACTTCGGATTCGTCTTCGGTCTGCTTCTCGGAGTCCCGCTCGCCTTCACCACCAACACGTTTCCGCAGGCGTGGTACCTGCTCCCGATCGGCGGCGTACTGATCGGGTACGCGACGAACCTCATCGGGATCTGGATGATCTTCGAGCCGGTCGCGCCGCGCCGGTTCCTCAAGATGAGCTTCCACGGCCTGTTCATGCGGCGACAACCGGAGGTCGCGGACGTCTACGCCGGCATCATCGCCAACGACATCGTCACCATCGCGAACATCGGGGACGATCTGATGCACGGGCCACGCGCCGACCGCACTCGTCAGCTGATCGAGAACGCGCTTCGTCCCGCGGTCGACGACTCTCTGGGACGGGCGTCCGGCCTGGTCCGGGTCGCCGTCGGCACGAACAAGTACGACGCGATCCGTGAGTCGCTCGCCACCGAAGCGGTCGCCTACACGATGACGCCCTTCAACGATCCGGAGTTCGGGGCGAAGCAGAACAAGGCGATCTTCAACCTGCTCGCCGCGCGCATGCGCACAATGGCACCGCAGGACTTCGCGGAGATGCTGCGGACGGCGATCAAGGAGGACGAGTGGCTGCTGTATCTCCACGGCGCCGTCCTCGGCTTCGGTGCCGGGCTCATCCACCTGGCGATCTTCGGGTGAGGACGTGACCGATCGGCCGCTCGTCCCGGACATCATCAGCGCCGCCGACGGGCAGGATGTCAACGCGATCCTGCGGGCGGCGCCATCGCTCGCTCGCTTTGCAGTTGCCGCGTGGTGGCGGACGACGGAGTGGTCGCTCGGGGTGGCGCTCAACACCGGCAACCGAGTCTTCAGCGCGGTGGTCTCCGGCCAGTCCCCCGCCGTCGTGCTGTCCACGTTCGGCACCGAGCTGCGCACGAGCGTGCGGCAGGTGCTCGGAATCGGCGACCAGCCGTCGTATCCCGGCGTCAGCGTGATCAATCGGGTGCTCCCGGTCGAGACACCCGCTCCCGTCGCGGACCGGCCGCTGAAGGAGCTCGGCGCCGAGCTGCTGCTGCGGTCCAGCGACATGACATACGACGACGAGCTGCATCCCGCGTACGTCCGCATCCTCGGCGACCTCGCACCGGACGAAGGCCGAATCCTCCGCATGCTCGCGGTCGACGGCGCGCAGCCATCCGTCGACGTCCGCACGTCCCGTCCGCTCAACGTCGCCACGACGTTGGTCGCCCCCGGCTTGACAATGATCGGCGCGCAGGCCGGCGTACGGCATGCCGATCGCGTGCCGGCGTACCTCAACAACCTGTACCGGCTCGGCCTGATCTGGTTCTCACGTGAGCCGGTCGCCGACCGGCTGCGCTACCAGGTGCTCGAGGCGCAACCGGACGTCGCAGCCGCGATGAAGGATGCCGGCCGCGGGCGCACCATCCGCCGCAGCATCGAGCTGACCCCGTTCGGCGAAGACTTCTGCCGCACCTGCCTTCCGCTCGAGTAGCGAACCGACATGGCAACCAGGCAGCCCGGCGCGCCAGTTCGTCGGATCACCGTCGACTCCGGTGCGGCGGAACTGGATCGCTGGCCGTACACGTTGCCGGTCATCAAGCAGGTTGCGGCCGAGGGCCTGTCGCTCGACCCGGGCGTCACCGTGCTGATCGGTGCCAATGGCTCTGGCAAGTCGACCCTCGTCGAAGCCGTCGCATCAGCGTGGGCTCGCCGCATCACCGTGTTCAAGCAGGACTGGATGCAGCGAGCACTGGGCGAACCGTCCGAGGAGGACTCCGACTTGCACCGCACGATTCGCCTCGAATACACCAAGGGCGGCCCGAACGGCGGCCTGTTCCTCCGCGCGGAGAGGTTGCACTCACAGGCGAACAACTTCAGCGGCCGAGGGCGATGGGAGCAGCGAATCGGTCGGGCGATTCTCAGCCAGAGCCACGGCGAAGGCTTCTTGGAGATCTTGCGCGGCATGACCGCGGAACCGGGTCTTTACGTGCTGGACGAGCCCGAATCTGCGCTGTCCTTCGACAGCTGCCTGGCGCTGCTCGCGATCATGGCCGACATGCGCGCGGCCGGCAGTCAGATCGTCCTCGCCACCCACTCGCCGTTGCTCGCTTCGCTTCCGGGCGCCCGCCTTCTCGAGCTGTCGGACGCGGGTCTGGGCGATGTTGAGTACGACGACAGCAGCCTGGTCCAATCGTGGCGGGCGTTCCTCGACGCCCCAGAGCGCTTCCACAAGCATCTGCTGTAGCCACGATGGCTCGGCCCGCGCGGTTCTGCGGAACCTCGCCCTGTGTCACGCTCTGGACATGATCCCTGCCATTGTGCTTGCCCTCGCTGCGGGCTTCGGCGGCGCGGACCAGTACCTCGGCAGCTTCTCGGCCCATCCTTGGATGGCGGACGTCAGCCTGCTGTCCGCCCCCTGGCTCGCGATCGCGTTCCTCGCCGGCTGGACTCAAACCAGCCCGCGCCGTGCCGCGACACTCGGCCTCGCCTGCACGGGGGCTGCTCTGGCCGGCTACGCCTTGATGACGCTGAGCCCGATCGAGAACGCGCACCTCACCACAAGAACGTTGTCCGGCTTCCTCTACAGCGAGCGGCCCGTTCTTGTCGGGGGAATCGTGACCGGACCGCTGTTCGGCTGGTTCGGACAGCTTTGGCGAGTCCGCCGCGCCCGGCTCGGCGCGGTTGCCACGGCGCTCACCATCTGCCTCGAGCCGCTCATTCGCGTACCAGCCCATCGTGAGATTCGCTCGATGAACGTGACGCTCGCCGAGATAGGCGTCGGGGCGTTCGTTCTCGCTTACGTGGCGGTAGCCGCGCACGGTCGGACGGCGCTCGCTAGCGACTCGGCGTGACGAGCGCATCGAAGGTCTCGACCGCAACTCGGACCTGATCGTCGCTGGGCGGTCCCGCGCCATAGAGCTCCTGCTCGAGCGCGAAGACGGCCGCACCCACATCAGGACGTGCGCCGCCGACCCTTGCCAAGTACTGCCGCGGCGTCTCGGACGGGGCGCGAGGTGGTGGGCCGTCACGGGACTTCGCCATGCGGAGGAACGCCGTCAACACGGGCCCGGGCGGGCGTCCGGTAGTGCGACGCGACCAGCCGAACCGCCCGCCACGCCCGACCAGGAGAGCGCGGATGAACCAGCCGATCCCGACGAGCAACAACGCGCCGAGAACCGCCACCGCGAGCCGACCGCCGGGCATCCCCCGGGCAATCGCGTCGAAGACCCGCGAGAACAACGACGCGTGTCCGGTCGCGCCCTCGACCAGGGTCACGCCGGCCGTCGGGTCGCTCGGCGACCAACCGATCCCCGGGTAGTAGACCTCGTCCCACGCGTGCGCGTTCTCCGCCGTGTACAAGCGGGTCGCACCTGATCGGGTGCCGTACGCGAGACCACTCACGAGCCGCGTCGGGATCCCGAGCGTCCGCAACATCACCGCTTCGGCTGATGCGAACAGCTCGCAGAAGCCGACGTGAGAGTGGAACAAGAAGAAGTCCACGGCGTCGTGCCCGCGAGGCGGAAGCGGCGCCTGGAGCGAGTACTCCTCGTGGCGGAGAAGGTAGGCCTCGACGTCGGTGACCATCTCGTGGCGAGTCGTGGCGCCCGCGGTAATCGAATGAGCCAGCTGCGAGACCTCCGAAGGCAGCGACCTCGGGAGCGCGGTCCAGACCGTCGCGGGCGGATCGGAGCCGTGGGCGGCGTCGAGGGTTGATGCTGCGGTGGGTGGCGCGATCGACTTCACGACGTACGACGTCAGCGGTTGGCCGAACGCGCCGAACACCCGCACGTTCTCCTCGCCACGCGTCACCGCTCGGACTTCACCGGGCACACCGCTGATCCGGACCGGGACACCGGGCGCCCAGATGAGATGAGCGTCGGCCGACGGTTCGACCTGCACATGGTCCACGCGGGTGACCCCGTCACGCGCGGGCGGGTCGTCGGGAATCGAGGGGAGCTTGACGGTGCTGCTGGACTTCGTGCGGAGCGAAGCAAACTCCCCGATCGGGTTGTCCCAGGAGGTTCCCGTGTAGAAACGGTAGAACGTCCCACGCCACAGCGGCGGCGAGTCGAGCGGTACCCGGAGCAGGGGCGTGTTGGGCAGCAGGCCCCGAACCAGCAGGCTCAGTTCACCGATACCGCGCGTGTCGACCCCCACGTCCGTGCGATCGGCAAGCACGAGGTTCGCCCGCTGCACGTTGCGCGCGAGCCGACGGGCAAGATCTCCGCCGCCCAGACCGGCGGGCAGCGCGACAAAGACGATTGCACCGGCAGCCAGCGCCGCGATGATGGGAACCGCCGCGTCCGCTCGGCCGACGAGGGAAAAGCGCCCGCGGGGCGGCACGCCGATGACGACGGCAGGTACGGCGCCGCGGGTGTACGCATCGGTGACTTGCACGAGGTTGGTCGCGACGAGAATCACGATCCAGGCGACGATCGCGAAGACGCCGTTGCTCACCGAGCGACCGCCGGCCGCCGCCGCGACCAGCACGCCGGTCGTGACGGTCAGCCAGACCCGGTGCTCGCGAGGTGTTCGAGCGCTCGGCGCCATGATCAGCGACAGCACGACCAACGCCTCGGACAGCGACCGCAGCGTGGCCGTCGGGTTGACCACGCCACTCGCGCCCTGCGAGATCGTGCGCACCGCGATGATCGTGGAGAACGCCGCGACCGAGGCGACTCCGGCGCCGCGGGTAAGTCGAGCCCTGGTCTGGTCGACCGGCCCGGTCGGCTGAGTGACGGCGACCGTCAGAGCCAGCGTGAACGGCAGCATCCACCACGGCACCATCCCGGCGGCAGTTGCTGCGATCTGGGCGAGCGCACACGCGCCGGCACACCAGACCCGTGCCCGCAGCTCGGCGGTGGTCATCTGGTTGGCCGAGTCTGCAGCGCGGATGCCGTGGTCACCGAAGCGGCTCCCGCACCACGAACCTGGCCGGCGACTCCGGCCGGAACGGCGTCGGCGCCGAGCCACAGGACCGCCGCGCCGGTACCCACGGTCTGCAGCGCTGTTCGCATCGTCGCGGCGTCCGGATCGCCGGCCGGATCGAGGCCTGCGAACCAGTCGAGCGCGTCAATCGGACGCGTGACCGACAACACCGCGCCAGCGGCGGCGAGCACAACCTTCCGACCGTCGCGGAGCGCCAGCAACGCAGTCGCCGCGACCCGCGCCAGCAGGTCCTCTGCCGCCTGGTCGTCCCCGAGGCGGCCGGCGAGGATGAGCATCGTGGGATGGCTCGGCCGCTCGCGCTCCATCACCACAAGCTGATTGCGCCGCGCCGACGCGCGCCAGTGCACCGACGTCGTCGTGTCGCCGACGCGCCATTCCCGGATTCCATAGAAGTCGTGCCCCGCGCCGCTGCGCGCCGTCGACGCTCGTCCCGAGATCTCGCCCACATAGGCCTCGGGCAGCCGGAGGGGGATCGCAGGCGCCGGATGCACCCAGCCGGACTCGGCCAGACGCACGCGGTTGCGTCTCACCCATCCGCCGAGCGGCGAATACGCCTCGATGTCGATCCGGCCGCCATCCAGCCAGCAGCCGCGGAACTGCGGCATGGCCGTGCGCTCGGCAACCGCCTGCTCCCCGTCACGGATCGAAGGAACGACGTAGCGACCGATGTCCAGACCCGGGGCACGATCCGTCAGCACCAGCGGCCGACGGCCGAACACCCGCTTGCCGGCGCCGATCAGGGCCACCTGGACGTTGGCTTCGACGCCGACGGCCATACGAGACGGCGTGTGACGCTCGATCGCCGCGTACTTGGCACCGGGGGTCAGCAACGCGTCGCCGATCACTGCACCGACCGCAAAGGCGGCCGCGACGATGACGCCCGTCGAGTGGATGAGCTGACCGAGCAGCTCGAGGATCGCGGCCAGGGTGAGCAGCAGTGACGTCGCCCGCGTCGGGCGCGGCCGAAGCCGAATCCATGCCAGTACCCCGCCGGCGCCCTTCGCGTCAGGCACCGCGCCTGCGTCCTCCTGCCGGCTCACGCGCCCGACAGGGGCGCCGGCACCTTCGACACGATGTCGGCGATCACCTGTTGCCCGCGAGCGTGGCCGCCGTCGTCTCCGGCGAGAACGAGCCGGTGACCGAGGACCGGCACCGCGAGTGCCTTGATGTCGTCGGGCAGGACGTGCGGCCGACCTTGCAACACCGTCCGCGCCTGCGCGGATCGCACCAGCGCGATGGCGGCTCGGGTACTTGCTCCGATCGCGACCCCGGGATAGGACCGGGTCGCCCCGACGACGGCAACGGCGTAGGCGAGGACTGACTCCGCGACGTGCACCGTGCGAACGACGCGGCGCAGCGCCGGCAGCTCACCGGCTTGCATGACGGGCCGGAGCAGGTCGACGGTCGGGGCGACGAGCTGCTCGCGCACGATCTGGCGCTCCACGTCCTCGGCGTTGAGTCCTGGGTGCACGAGCGCGGTGAAGCGGTCGAGCTGGCCCTCCGGCAGCGGATAGGTGCCCCACTGCTCATACGGGTTCTGTGTCGCAAGCAGGACGAACGGATCCGGCAGCAGATGACGCACGCCGTCGACGGTGACCGCGGACTCGTCCATCGCCTCGAGCAGTGCGGACTGGGTCCGGGGCGAGGCGCGGTTGAGCTCGTCGACCAGCACGACGTTTGCGAACAGCGGGCCCGGAACGAAACTGAATGCGCTGCGCGACGGCTCCCACACCGACGACCCCGTGATGTCGGCAGGCATCAAATCTGCGGTCGCCTGCACCCGGCGGAAGGTGCCGCCGAGTGCTTGCGCAAGCGCCCGCGCCATCGTCGTCTTGCCGGACCCGGGGACGTCCTCGATCAGCACGTGCCCGCCCGCAATCACCGCAGCGACCGTGAGCTCGACGGCGGCCCGGCGCCCGAGCACCACCCGCTCGACAGCGGCAACCAGCGCCTGAGCCTGCTCGTGAGCAGACCCGGGCGCAGCCATCGGCGACGCCGTCACGAGCAGGCCTCCGAACTTCGCGCTTCCTCTAGTTAAGGACGAGCATCGACAGAATCCGGTTCAAACTCAAACCGAACGGCGCCAGGCGCGGACGAACTCCCGAACCGCCACGTCGAAACCGCACCCGAACAACGCCCCTTTTCGCCAGCCATGACCGGTTCCGACCGCCGCCCACGGGCTCGGCACCTACACCAGGACCGCGAGGCGATCTTCCGCTGGTGCCACAGCCCGCAGTGACTGGCAGCGGTGGCGTGGTCAGCGGCGGGGGGCGCGCCCGCCGTCGGCGGCGCGGTCGTCGAGATAGATGCCGCGGAGCTTGTCCGGATTGAGCACCGACGTGACACCGACGATCTGCCCGTCCGCGATGTCGAAGGAGACCGTCGTGGTGACAACACCGTCCTCGACGAACAGATAGCCGGGCTCGCCGTTGATGACTGCTTCCTGGAACTCCACGCCCGGTGGAATGTCCTTCGCGATGGCGATGAGGAAGCGCGCGACCTTGGAGGCCCCGTGGATCGGCCGCCGCGCCGCCTTCACCTTGCCGCCGCCGTCCGTCCAGAGGACGACGTCTTCGGACACGAGCGACATCAGGCCGTCGAGGTCACCCTCGGCGCATGCCGCAAGGAACCGCTTCGCGAGCTCGCGACCGGCGCGTTCATCCGCGTCGAACCGATGCCGGCGCTCGCCAACCCGCCGCCTGGCCCGGCTCACCAGCTGACGGCAGGCAGGCTCACCGCGACCTAGCATCCCGGCGATCTCGCCGTACTCATAGTCGAAGACGTCGTGCAGCAGAAACGCAGCGCGCTCGACCGGAGCGAGCTCCTCGAGCAGCACGAGAAAGGCGAGCGAGAGCGAGTCGGCCAGCTCCGCCGCAACTCCCGGCTCGTTGTCGTCGACAAGAAGCGGCTCCGGAAGCCACGGACCGACGTAGGTCTCGCGCCGCGAGCGCGCGGATCTCAACTCGTCGATGCACAGCCGCACGACGACGGTCGTGAGGTACGACGCGGTCGACGAGACGTCGCGGTCTGCACGGTCACGCCAGCGCAGGTATGCCTCCTGCACGACGTCCTCGGCGTCGGCGGAGCTACCGAGCATGCGGTATGCGATCGCGGTGAGCCGCGGCCGCTCCGCCTCGAACGCCTCGAGATCGCTCATGCGGGGGCGAGCTCGCACTTGCTGGAGTAGCCCTGGCTCTCCAGCCCCAGGCCCGCGTTGATCCGCGATCGGTAGTTCTCGAGCGCGACCCAGCACGCGAGCTCGACGATCTGCTCGTCGGTGAAGGATGCGTGCAACCGCTTCACGAGCTCATCGTCGATCACCACCGGCGTCGCCGTCGTGGCCTCCGCGTACTCCAGGACGAGACGTTCCTGCTCGTCGTACACGTCGGAGTCGCGCCACCGCGGGACGTCGCGCACCTTTCGCGGGTCGACGCCGGTCTGCATTCCCTCGTAGTACCCGAAGTCCGTGCACCATGAGCAGCCAATGCCGCTCGACGTCGCCTGGATCGCCAGCCAGCGCAAGCGGTGGTCGAGCGCCTTCCACTGTTTCGCAGCCACCATCTCCAACGCGCCGTTGGCCATGAGCACCCCGCTGTGGTGCGCAAGCGCCCGGACCGGGTCGGCGACATCCCCCAGGTTCTTCCGCGAGTACCGCCAGGCGTAGCGGCGGAGCAGCCCCCGGGGCTTCTCGATCAGGGGAACAACGGTCTGCATCCCATCACCTTCCCTCTCACCGGGAAGACGAGACAGCTCGCTGCTATGTGACAGGACCCAGGCGCATGCCGGGGCGCTCGCCGGGCTCGACCAGCACGCAGTGCGTGCCTCGATAGATTGTCGGCATGCACTTGTTGCAGTGAATGCAGATCGACTCCTTCGCAGAGCCCTCACGCATCCGGTTGACCAGATCGGGCTCTCGAAGGAGCGCGCGGCCCATCGCGACGAACTCGAAACCTTCGTCGAGCGCCTGCTGCACGGTCTCGATGCGGGTGATTCCCCCGAGGAGCACCAGCGGCATCGACAACGCCGCGCGGAACTGGCGCGCCTCGGAGAGGAAGTACGCCTCCTCGAACGGGTACTCAGGCATGAAGCGCTTCCCGACCAGCCGAAACGCCGGCCGCAGCGCTGCCGGCAACGTCGCCGCGAACTCCTTGCGCGGTACGTCGCCCCGGAACAGATACATGGGGTTCGCCAGCGATCCGCCGCCAGTCAGCTCGAGGGCATCCAATGCCCCGTCGGCGTCGAGCAGCTTCGCGATCGGGAGACTATCCGCGACGATGAGACCGCGCGGAACCCCGTCTTCCATCTCGAACTTCGCAAGCACCGCAACCTCTCTGCCGACGGCGGCACGAACCGCCTTCGCAATCTCGCGTGGGAACCGCGCTCGCCGCTCGATGTCCCCGCCCCAGTCATCGGTGCGCCTGTTGAACCGCGGACTCATGAACGCGTTGATGAGGTAGTGGTGACCCATGTGGATCTCGACCGCATCGAAGCCCGCCTCAGCCAGCAGCGAGGCCGCGTTCGCGAAGTCGGAGATCGTCCGCTCGATGTCGGTCACCGTCATCGCGTGATAGCGCGTGCCGAGCGGGCTGAACCCGCTCGATGCCGCGAGCGCCTTCGAGCCGGTGACCCGGGCGTTGCCGATCGGCCCGGCATGACCGATCTGGGCGTTGATCGCGGCGCCCTCGGCATGAACGGCTTCGACCAGCCGGCGCAGGTCGGGCACCAGCTCGGGACGGGGAACCAGCTCGTGCGGCGCGCCGCGCCCGCCAGGTGAGACCGCGCAGTACGCAACCGTCGTCATCCCGACCCCGCCCGCTGCGGTCGCACGGTGAAAGTCCACGAGCTGGTCGGTGACCTTGCCCTGGTAGCTCATGCCCTCGAACGTCGCCGCTTTGAGGAAGCGGTTGCGCAACGTCAGCGGGCCGAGCTGTGCCGCCGCGAACGGATCAAGGGGCATCGGCTTACATCTCCCAACGGATCGGCCACGCGTCGGGACGCAGCAATGCCTCGGTGCCGCCGTCGATCAACAGCAGCGTGCCCACGCAGAACTGGTTGTTGAGCAAGAACGTCGCTGCGTCGGCAATCTCCGGCGGCGCACCTCCGCGACCCATCGGCAAGGGGAACATTGCCACCAGCGGGCCGATCGTGGGGTGGTTGCGCTGCTCGGCGGCAAGCGGCGTCTCGACCAGGCCGGGCGCGACCGCGTTCAGCCGGATCCCGGCGCCGATCCAGTCCGGGGCGGTCGCGTGGCGGCGGATCCATCGCGCGATCGCGGTCTTCGTCGCGGGGTAGGCCGACACGGAGTCGGCTCGGTCGGCGACCTCCCCTGCCGCGGCTTCGTCTCCGGCCAGACAGGCGTCGACCAGCTCGAGGGAGAAGCCCGGCTGACACGTGGTCGAGTTCGAGCTGATCGCGACGACGCTGCCGCCCCCGGCCGCCAGCTGCTGCCGAAGGCCGGTGATGAGCTCGACGGTGCCGAAGTAGTTGACCGACACCAGCAACGACGCCGGCCGGTCCGGCAGCCCGGCGAGCCCGGCGCAGGTGACGAGCCCGGAAAGCTCGCCGCCGCAGGCCGCGGCCACCCCGGCGACCGCCTTGGCGCGGCCCCCGGGCGTGGCGAGGTCGGCAACGACGTCGGCGTCGACTCGGTCGATCCCGATCACCTGGTGACCGTCGGCGAGCAGCCGCTCCCGGATCGCGGCGCCGATGCCGGATGCCGACCCGGTGACGGCGTACCGTCCGCTCACGCGGGTTCGCCATGTCGCCAAACGCCCCCGTAATGGGACTTTTCGGTCATTTCCGTCATCCCCGCTTCACCTGCATCGCGAATCGCCCGATGGACTCCCCGAGGGTTTTCGAACTGCGGAAGGTTGATCGTGGGCGACATGCTGGCCGCGCACCGGATCTCGGCTGAGTCAGGCATCGCGAGCCTCGGCAAGCTGCTCGGCGCCGCCATCGCCGTCGTCCTGATGGCGCATTACGGGATCAACCCCGAGTTCGAGCACCGCTACATCATCTACGTGTGGCTGGCGATCGGCCTCGCGCCGGTCATCATGCAGCGGCTGACTCCCGTCGTCATGGTCCGGGCGCCCGGCGTCGAGGTCCCCTTCCTCGTGATGATGGGCATCATCGACCAGGCCGTCGGCGTCGCGGTCGTGGCGCTCACCGGCGGGGTGTCGGGCCCGTTCTGGGTCATGACACTCGTCACGACCGCCGGCGCGGCCGTCATCGCGCCCAACCTCGCGCTCGCCATGGGTCAGTCCGTCTTCGCGACGGGCACGATCGTGCTCGCGACCTGGATCGCGCATGACCTCAACAAGGGCGCCATCGGGCCGCTGATCCTCATCGGGATCACCTCGGCCATGATCTCGCTGCTCGGAAACGCGGTGTCCTCACGCCTGGATCGACAGCGCGTCGCGTCCGATGCCGAGCGCGACCAGCTGCGTCGCACCGTCGAAGACCTCTCGCTCGCGCTCGCGCAGGCAGCGCACGGCGACCTGTCGGTTCAGGTCCACTCCGACAACCTCAGGCAAGAGCTCCTCGCACAGCTCGCAACGTCCTTCGACGACACGCTCGGCAACCTTCGCGGGCTTGTCGGCTCGATCCGCACCGGCGGCGAGCAGATCGTGGCCGCCGCGGTCGAGCTGCTCGCCTCCGCGGAACAACATGCCGCAAGCGCGACCGAGCAGTCCTCGGCAGTGACCGAGACGACCTCGACGATCGAGGAGCTCGCGGCAACCGCGGCGCAGATCGCGGAGACCTCGGAGTCGGTCGCGCGGTACGCCGCGGAGACGTTACGTCACGCAGAGGAAGGGCAGGCCGCCGTCACGGCGTCGGTCGAGGCGATGGACACCATCGCGGCCCGGGTCGAGCAGATCGGCGGGCGCGCGCTGTCCCTCGGCGAGAAGGGTCAGGAGATCGGCCGCATCCTCGACGTGATCAACGACCTGGCCGACCAGACCAACCTGCTCGCCCTCAACGCCGCGATCGAAGCCGCCCGCGCCGGGGAGAACGGCCGCGGCTTCGCGGTGGTCGCCGCCGAGGTGCGCAAGCTCGCCGAACGCGCCCAGCAGTCCACCGGCCAGATCCAGGCGATCGTGAGCGAGATCCAGGCCGAAACGTCAGCGACGATCCTCGCCAGCGAGGAAGGCACCAAGGACGTCCGCAACGGATCCGAGCTGGCCCGCGGCGTCGTCGACGCCCTCGAGCGGATCAGCGCGATGGTCGAGGAGACCACGACCGCCGCCAAGGAGATCTCGGTCGCGACCCAGCAGCAGCGTTCCGCGTCGGATCAGGTCGTGGCGGCGATGACCCAGGTCTCCGACGTGTCCCGCCAGTACGCCGTCGGCTCCAAGCAGGCCGCCGCGGCCGCGTCGGAGCTCAACAACCTCGCCGCAGAGCTGCGCGCCAGCATCGCCCAGTTCAAAGTGGCCTGAGCGCGCGAAGCGCGACGCTGCCTGACCGCTAGCCCACGAGCAGCGCCGGCAACACGTACGTGCGGACATAGCGACGGGTCTCCGCCTCGTCGCGGTCGCGATGCCCCGGCACGACCAGAAGCGAGTGGATGACGCGCACCACGAACTCGACCGCGTCATCGAGCGTGACCTGCGGGCGCACGAGTCCGGCGTCGCGAGCGCTCGCGAAATACGGCGCGATGAAGTCGCGGCACACCGCGTAGAGGGCCGCGAAGTCCTCGGCGCCGAGCCGTCGTGACAGCGGGGCGGAGACGAGGGCCTCCCGCCAGGGCTCACTCCGCACCCAGCCGACCGCGCTCACGACGAGCTCGACGATCGAGTCGCCCAGCGAGCGAGTGGTGCGCAGCCGGGCGGGTAGCTGGGGCAGGAACTCGCGCGCCGACGCGAGCAGGGCGGCGAGCACGATCTCGTCACGCCCGCCGGGGAAGTAGCGATACACGCTCGCCCGCGACGTGCCGGCGAGCCGCGCCACGTCTTCGACGGTCGTCTTGGCGACGCCGTACTGCGCGAAGCAGCGCTCGGCAGCTTCGACGACGCGCTCCGGCGCGCTGGCAGTCACCCTCGAAGACTACCTGAGACATGGTACTTGATATGTTTCATGTCTCAGCCGATCAGGGAGGCCGTCGATGGATCTGCTCGCACTCGCGACCAGCCCCAAGGACGCGATCAAGGACACCTGGATCAAGACGGTCGGCGCCGACTCGTTGCCGGGAGTCCAGTTCAGCGAGCCGGCCGGCGACCCGGGCTTGTATGGGCCGGGCAGTGCGATCTGGTACGTCCACTCGGACGTCGCCACGCTCGTAGGCGGGCTCTCTGGTCTGCTGCTCGGCGCCCTCCACCAGCCGACCATGCACGGCACGAACCAGCACTCCTCGTACACCGACGACCCGCTCGCCCGGCTGGGCCGGACCGCGTCGTTCGTGAACGCGATGACGTGGGGCGCGATGCCGGTGGTCGACAAGACCTGCGACATGGTGCGGAAGATGCACAAGCTGGTGGTCGGCACGATGCCCGACGGCCGGCCCTATTCGGCAAACGCCTCCGAGCAGCTCGTGTGGACCGCGATGACGCAGTCACACAGCATCATGCGGGCGCATCAGCGCTACCACCCGAAACCACTCGCGGGCGCTCGAATCGACGAGTACTACTCCCAGTACGCGCAGTTCGCGATCAAGCTCGGCGCGGACATCCCGGTGCCGTCGAGCCGTACCGAGGTCGATGACTACTTCCGCGAGATGCGTTCGCTGCTGACATTCGCCGAGGAGACTGCCGAGCTCGCGGACTACTTCCGCCGCCCCTTCGGTCCGGAT
The DNA here is from genome assembly GCA_025929365.1 of Frankiaceae bacterium. Lineage (GTDB taxonomy): Bacteria > Actinomycetota > Actinomycetes > JAFAQI01 > JAFAQI01 > DASZTV01. The sequence continues at coordinate 6,148 of JAICMG010000006.1, read as the reverse complement.
CCGATCGCGAAGGCGTCGAGCATCATCATCACGCGCGCCGCGTTCGACACGATGCCCGGCTGGGCGCAACGCCTCTACGGCATCCGCGGCGCCAGTCGCATCTCGGCGATTCCGAAGCGCATCGACACCATCGCGACCCGCAACGCCGCGAAGCTGGTCCTCGGCGTACTCCGATGGGGGATCGAGGAGCCGCTCATCCAGATCGAGGCGCGTAACCGCAGCGAGGCCTCAGTAGGGGTAGCCGCCACTGCTTGAGGGCGGCATCACGTCATGGCCCTTGGCGTTGATCACATACCAGTAGCCGCCGAACGAGTGGACGCTCTCGCCGCTGGTCTGGCCGGCCGCGCTGTCGTTCTTGTAGTAGTACAGCGGCTTGCCGTAGTAGGTGACCTGGTGTGAAGCCGTCTGGCCGAGCTTTGCCGCGTTGACACCCGTCCCCGCGCGAGGCTTGCCGTGGGTCTTCAGCAGCGGCCAGAACGTTGGGCACGCCGGATTACTCACGCAGTGAGACTTGTTCTTGGTGTCGGCTGTCAAGACATAGAGCGTGCGACCGGTCGGTCCGACCAGCACCTTGCCGTACGAGGTCTTGCGTAGCTTCACCAGCGTGCCGGAGCCCGCCGCCGATCGGTGGGAGACGGCGGATGCGACATCGGTCGACGCCAAGCCGACCAGGCCCACCACCAGCGCGCTCGCCATCACCATTCGTGCGTGCCTGACCACAACCACCTCCGGGATCGTTCTAGCTGCAACGTATGCCGCCACTAACCTGACGGACGGCGGCAGCGGTCGGTTCAAACCAGGGGGTTCACGTCCCGTGATCGAAGCGAGTGGGCTCACGAAGCGGTACGGCGACACGCTCGCGGTCGACAGCCTCAGCTTCACCGTTCAGCCCGGGGCGGTGACCGGCTTCCTCGGGCCCAACGGCGCCGGCAAGTCGACCACGATGCGCCTGATCCTCGGCCTCGACGCGCCCACGTCCGGCTCGGTCACCGTCAACGGCAGACCCTACGCGGCGTACGGCCGGCCGCTGACTGAGGTCGGCGCGCTGCTCGAGGCACGCGCGGTGCACGGCGGGCGCAGCGCGTACAACCACCTCCTCTGGGTGGCGCAGACCAACGACCTGCCGCGCAAGCGGGTGGCGGAAGTGCTCGAGATCGTCGGACTCACCGACGTCGCAAGACGCCGCTCGAAGGGGTTCTCGCTGGGAATGGGACAGCGGCTCGGCATCGCGACGGCGCTGCTCGGCGACCCGAAGGTCCTGCTGCTCGACGAACCGGTCAACGGCCTCGACCCCGAAGGCATCCTCTGGGTCCGCACCGTGCTCAAGCACTTTGCGTCGGTCGGCAAGACGGTCTTCGTGTCGAGCCATCTGATGAGCGAGATGGCGCTGACGGCCGACCGCGTCATCGTGATCGGACGCGGCAGGCTGATTGCCGACGCGACCACCGAAGAGCTGATCGCCCGGTCCGGATCGAGCAGCGTGCGCGTGCGCACCCCGCAGCCCGATGTCCTCGTCGCGGCGCTACGGACCCACGGCATCGCCGGAGAACCTGGCGACGACGGCGTGCTAACCGTCAAGGGCAGCTCAACCGAACGCGTCGGCGAGATCGCAGCAGCCAACCAGGTCGTCCTGCACGAGCTCTCCCTGCAACAAGGCAGCCTCGAGGCTGCGTTCATGGAGCTCACCGACGAGGCCGTGGACTTCCGGGCCGCGGATCACGCGGACGCCATGCCCGGATGGGAGCACGGGCGATGATCGACTCCACGCTCTTCCGCAGCGTGCTCGCCGCCGAGTGGACAAAGCTGCGGTCGGTCCGCTCGACGTACTGGTCGATCCTGATCGCGATCCTGATCGGCATCGGTCTCAGCGCCGGCATCTCGGCGGGCACCGCCGCGTCGTACTCCGCACTGTCGCTGCACGACCGCCTCACGTTCGATGCGACCGCGATCAGCACGTCGGGCTTGTTCTTCGCCCAGCTCGCTCTAGGGGTGTTCGCGATCGTCACGATGACCGCGGAGTACAGCACCGGCTCGATCCGCGCGACGATGACCGCGGTGCCGCGGCGCGGATACGTGCTCGCGGCGAAGGCCGTGCTGGTGGCGGTCGTCTCGCTCGTGGTTGCGGTCGGGGTGTCGTTCGCCGCGTTCGAGATCGGGCAGCTGATCTTCGCCCGCCACAACCTCGACGTCTCGTTGAGCGACCCGGGCGTGACTCGCGCGGTGCTCGGCAGCGGGCTGTACATCGCGGGGCTCGTCCTGCTCGCGCTCGGCCTGGCCACGATCATCCGGCACACCGCGGGTGCGATCACCGCGCTCGTCGCGCTCGTCTTCATCGTCCCGGTCGTCAGCAACCTGCTGCCGGACTCGTTGCAGCACGACTTCTCGCGCTACCTGCCCGCGAACGCGGGCAGCGCCATCACCGCAACCGTGAGAGTTCCCGAGCTGCTCTCGCCATGGGCCGGCTACGCGGTCTTCCTGGGCTGGGCCGGCATCGCTCTGGGGCTCGGCTGGTACCTGCTCCGAACGCGAGACGTCTAGCTGCGTGGCGTGCCGCGGCACGCGGAGCGCGCCCTAGCGAAGGTGCTCGCGCTGCGAGCAGGCCGGCCAGGGGCCCCAGCCGGACCGCTTGTAGAGCGTGTACGCCGCGTGGTCCTGCACCGCCGGCGCGGCCTGGTCGGGCCGCCCGCTCATGCCGAGGTTGTGCCACGTGGTGAGCGCGAACTGGTACGCGCCGTAGTAGCCGTTGCCGGTGTTGTCGCGGTAGTTGTCGCTCGACTCGCACATCCGAAGCCGGTAGAACTCCTGCTTCAGCTGCGGGGACATGTTGTCCTCGCCGGACTTCGCCGAGTGGTGAGCGCTGTGGTTGCGCCCCTGCTCGGTGTGGACGCGGTGACGCCCCCCGCCCGGGTTGATGGCGGCCGCCGGTGCGGCGCTCGCAACGAGCACGCCCGCGACAACGATGGTTGATGCAGCAATCCGGCTAGCGGCCTGCACGAGACCCTTTTTCTCGGACGCCTGCGAAGTTAGCTGTCGGGTTCGGACGCGAGTTGTCGCCCGGCCGCTTGCGCGGCTTCACCCCGAGGGCCTGAAAAAGCGCCCGGGTTAAAACTGGGTCCTCCGCTCCCGCCGTACCGAACCGGTGAGGCTTGCACGTCTCGGGTGGCGGGACTCGGCGGCCGAAACGTACGAATCGTCCGTTTTGTGACGATCCACAAATGACTTTACCGGTGCCACAAGTCCTGCGCTACCTACCTGCGCACGGACTGTTGATCACGACGTTGTGACGGGCCCTAGGAGGAGACGCTCGAAGCGAGACCTAGAGTCCCCCGCATGACTGCAGCCCCGCTAGCCCCGCTCGCCCGCAAGGCGCATCGGACCGTTGAGCCGCTCCACACCGCGTGCTACTTCGCCCGCGAGATGGGCGACGTGTACGCCGCCGCGGGTGCCAAGGGCACGATGCGGGCCTACTTCGGGGTCCGGTCGGCCCCGATGGGCATCGTCCCGCTCGAGGTCGTGGTCTCGACGTTCTACAACTTCGCCCCGCACCTGGTCGCCCAGGCGATCCCGTCGGTGTGGGAGTCGACGACGCCCGAGGCGCTTCTCGCGGCGCGCTACGAGGGCGTCGACGCCGCCTACCGGCGGATCCTCGGCGACGACGTCGTCGCCTCCGCCGACATGGCGGAGGCTGCCGAACTGGCCCGCGAGGCAACCACCGTGTTGTCGGTGCTCGGGCGTCCGCTGTTCGCCGGTCACGCATCGCTGCCGTGGCCGGAGCCGCCGCACCTCCAGCTCTTCCACGCCCAAACGCTCTTGCGGGAGTACCGCGGCGACGGCCACATCGCCGCCCTGACCCTCGCGGGCCTCGACGCGATCGGCGCCCTCGTCACCCACGTCGCGAGTGATGTGGGCGTCAGCGAGGAGATGATTCGCGCGACGCGCGGCTGGACCGACGAGGAATGGAACGCCGGCGTCGCCCGCACCGTCGAGCGCGGTCTGGTGAAGGACGGCGCACTCACCGCGGCAGGGAAGGAGCTGCGCGACCGCATCGAGCAACAGACCGATGACGCCGCGGTCGCGCCGTACGAGCATCTGGGCGTTGCTCGTGTCGAGCGCCTGCGCGAGCTCACCCGGCCGTGGTCGAAGGCCGTCACCGAGGATCTGTTCGGAGCGGCGCGGTGACGGGCGATCTGACCGGCAAGGTCGCCTGGATCACCGGCGGGGCGCAGGGCTTCGGCGCGGCAGTGGCGCGGCGCCTCGCCTCCCGCGGCGTCGACGTCGTCCTCTCCGACGTGAAGCGCGAGGCCGGCGAGGCGGTGGCGGCGGACATCGGTGGCGCCTTCGTCGAGTGCGACGTAAGCAGCTACCAGGCGTGCCAGGCAGCGGTGGCCGCCGTCGTCGAACGCCACGGCCGGCTCGACATCGCGTTTCTCAACGCCGGCATCACGACCGGGTGCAGCGTCGCGGAGGACTTCGACCCGGCGCTGTATCGCCGGGCGATGGGCGTCAACATCGACGGTGTGGTGTACGGCGCGCACGCGGCGTTCGCAGCCCTGCGCGCCGACGGAGGCGGCGACCTGATCGCGACGGCGAGCCTGGCCGGGCTGACCGGGACCGCCTTCGACCCGATCTACGGCGCGAACAAGCACGCGGTCGTCGGGCTGGTGCGCGCGATCGGCGACGACTGGCCCAACCACGGCATCCGGGTCAACGCGATCTGCCCCGGCTTCGCCGACACCGAGATCGTCAACGAGATCCGGGGCATGCTCGCCGAGAGCGGCATCCCGCTGATCAAGGTCGAGGCTGTTGTGGACGCCTTCATGGCGGCGCTGGCCTCCGGGCGCTCGGCGGAGTGCTGGTACATCCAGCCCGGGCGGGAGGCCGAGCCGTTTCGCTTCCGCGGCATTCCCGGGCCGCGGGTCGAGGAATAGTTGTGTATGCAACTATGTTCCCTGGATGACAGCCTGACCCGCTCTGCCCACCTCAACCAGGGAGGCCGCGATGCCCGCGATCACCGTGCCCGACCCCACCACCTTGGCGCGCGTCCCCGCACTCGACGCCGCGGCCGCACGGGTCCGGCCCGTCAAGAGCGTGACCACCGCACCGAGCGGATTCGAGGGCGAGGGCTTCCCGGTCCGGCGCGCGTTCGCCGGCGTCGACCTCGCCGACCTCGACCCGTTCGTGCACATGGACCAGATGGGCGAGGTGGAGTACGCGCCGGGCGAGCCGAAGGGCACGGCGTGGCACCCGCACCGCGGCTTCGAGACCGTCACCTACATCATCGACGGCACCTTCGAGCACGCCGACTCGAACGGCGGTGGCGGTGTCATCACCAACGGCGACACCCAGTGGATGACCGCGGGCGGCGGCATCCTGCACATCGAGAAGCCACCGGAGGCCCTCGTCGCCAGCGGCGGCCTGTTCCACGGCATCCAGCTCTGGGTGAACCTCCCCCGCATCGACAAGCTGGTCGCCCCCCGCTACCAGGACCTCCGCGCCGGGCAGGTCGGGCTCCTGACGACGCCCGACGCCGGTGCGCTGATCCGGGTCATCGCCGGTGAGGTCGCCGGGCTCGCCGGGCCGGGCTCGACGTACACCCCGATGACGATGGTCCACGCGACCGTCTCCCCCGGCGCGTCCCTGACCCTCCCGTGGCGTGAGGACTTCAACGCCCTCGGCTACGTGCTGTCCGGTCGCGGCACGGTCGGCGCCGAAGCGATCGCGGTCCGCACCGGTCAGCTCGCGGTGTTCGGTCCGGGAGGCGCGATCACGGTCGCGGCCGATGCCGAGCAGGACGCGCGTCACGGCGCCGGGCTCGACGTCCTGCTGCTCGGCGGGCTGCCGATCCGCGAGCCGGTCGCGTGGGGCGGGCCGTTCGTGATGAACACCAAGGCAGAGGTGCTGCAGGCGTTCGAGGACTTCCAGAAGGGCAAGCTCGGCACGATCCCGGCGTAGGGCCGCGGCTGACGCCTCGGTGGGAGCGCCGAGCCCAACGTAGGTTGCGGACCTGGTGGCGGGGCCAGTATGGGCCCGACATCATGCCTTCGCGCGGCGGCCGGTAGCGGCACGCATGTGACGTACGGGTCGTGAATCGCGGCACGCATGTGACATACGGGTCGTGAATCGCGACACGCATGTGACATAGGGGCGG
>JAICMG010000052.1 GCA_025929365.1 Frankiaceae bacterium | reverse complement strand
TCGTCAGGTCCTTGAGGTACAGATCGCTCGTCGGCGACGGTGTCAGGGTCGTCGCGTCATAGGAAATGAACGCGACATAGCGACCGTCCGCTGACATGTCCGCCCAGTTCAACTGCCCATCAGAAGGCGTCCCGTCGGCCGCCGCGTCCGCCACCTCGCCGTCAACGTAAACGTGATCTCCCGATGAGTCGAAGTACATCAGGTGGCGTCCATCGCCGGACAACTTCGGACTACCTTCCACACCCACGAAATCGCCCTGGCTGAACGTCGGAACAACCAGAGTCAACCCTGAAGGGGACAGCGTCGGACTCGTCGCGGCGGTTGCCGCCGACCGGCGCGCCGTCAACTGCGGCGAGGATGAGCCGGATGGCGTAGCCGGGGTCACGACCGGAGCTTCTGATGGCGTAGCAGAGCGTGAGCCCAGAGACGCAGCCGATGCCGGCGGACTCGGACTAGGCGACCCATACGACACCATTGGCGAGGAGGTCGGCGTCGCAGATTGTGAGCTTGCCGACGTCGCCGACGCCGACGGACTCGGGGTAAGTGACCCAGGCGACCCGGTTGAGTCGGCGGTCGGCGTAGCGGATGGTGAGCTTGTCGGCGTCGCGGACGCCGACCCCCAAGACGAGCGCATCGAATGCGTCGCCGCGGCCGCGGATTGCGGATGGGCCACCCCGACCGCCGTCGAGGCGACGACTGCCATCGCACACGCCGACGCGCATGCACGGGTAAGCGAGCGAGCTTTGTACACCGAGCAGCCCCCAGACACGAACCGTTGCCGGCAAACACCGGACCCACGGCCCTCGCCCGTCAGCGAGCCCACCCCGCACCGGTGCTTCAACCCCGCGGCCCCCCCGGCCCACCGAGTGCGCCTCGGGGTCGACGCAGATCTTCCCGCCAGCAGACCCCTCCCCGTCAACGGAGGTTGCCGGGGCGCGCCCCTCGGGATCGGTCACCGGTCGACCCGACGCGAACTGCAATGGTGCCTGGCTCGGTAGGTCGGTATGCGCATCGGCGTCGTGGATCTCGCGTTCGCTCGACCCACGATCTTCGAGCACACATCTTGTATTGCGCTTCGCGCGGATACCGACGGACCCCCTGGGATTATCTGCCGGGGACCCGGCGCCAGCTACGTTTAGCCGGCTGCTGAGGTTCCGGTCGAGGCCGATGACCTGAATGCCGGCGGTTCAAGCGGCTTGTCGCACGCCTCGGGCGAGCCGGCATCCGGCTGCATGACCCGAGACACACCTCGGCGTCGATCGGGCTGGCCAGCGGCGACACCTCAAGGAGACCAGCGAGCGGATTGGACATTCCTCCCTCGGCATCACCGCCGACACCTGCACCACGTCCTGCCTCATCGCCGCGCGTCCGCCCAGCGGCGTGGCCGCCTCAATTCCGCGCGCACCCCCGGCAGCGGGACGAAGATCATGTGATCATCCCGTTCTCATCCGGGCGGGAGGAGGCCACGGTTGGGACGAAACTGCCGTGTTCCGCAGGTGATAGATGGGTGGGGCGGGCAGGACTCGAACCTGCGGCCTAGGGATTATGAGTCCCCTGCTCTAACCAGCTGAGCTACCGCCCCGAGAGATCACCCAGCGGCGGTGTCGCTCCCCCGTCTGGACTCGAACCAGAAACCTATCGGTTAACAGCCGAACGCTCTGCCAATTGAGCTACGGGGGACCGGGCGCGGTAGTGCGTGCACTGCCCCGGCTGAGGCAAGACTACCGTGAACGTGTGAAGCGGATCCTGCTGTCGCCCAAGTGGCTGGCGGGACACCTGTTCGTGCTCGCCGCCGTGCTCGTCATGTTGCGGCTCGGGCTGTGGCAGTGGCACCGCTCGCAGTCCTCGAGCGGCGGGATCCAGAACTACGCCTACGCCTTCCAGTGGCCGTGCTTCGCTGTCTTCGCGATCATGCTCTGGGTCAAGACGATCCGGATCGAGCTCCTCGGGGCCGATGACGCCGAGGCCCAGGAAGGGACGTCGCGGTTCGCGGCGAAGCCGCTCCCGGAACCCGACATCCGGAAGGGCCCGGGCGTGCGGGTCGGGATCACCACCGCGGCCTACGAGCCGGATGAGGACGACGCCGAGGTCGCGGCGTACAACGCCTACCTCGCCCGACTCAACGCCCGAGCGAAGCGAGCCTGACGTGGCGGGGGACCTGCTCGACTTTCGCGGCGTCGAAGGCGCGCTGCTTCGATATCGAATCCTGGCGTTCATCGTCGGGATCTCGATCGTCATCCTGGTGTTCGTGGCGCTGCCGCTGAAGCTGTGGGCCCACAGCGACGCACTCGCCGCGGGACTCGGCTTCCCGCACGGGGCGATCCTTTATCCGATCTACATCGTCCTCACGCTCGACCTCGCCCGGCGAGTGCGGCTGCATCCGCTGTGGGCGGTGGCCGCGGTCGCGGCGGGGACGATTCCGGTCGTCTCGTTCTACTCCGAGCGACGCATCACGGAGTACGTGCGCGCACGAGCAACAGCGTCGGCCGTTTCGCGCGAGGCAGTGGCCGAGGCCTCAGGCTGACGGCACGTCCGGTACGACCGGACCGTCGTCCTGCGCCGCTTCCGCCCGCACCGCTCGCATCACGCTCAGCAATGCCTGGATGACCAGCAGGACGATGAGGACCCAGCCGCCCCAGCGAAGCTTCGCCTCCGCGCCTGGGATGTCGATCTTCGGCAGGTCGAAGCTGCGGATGATGACGAGCACCGCCCCCGCGCACGCCAGCGCAGCGGCCGCGACGTCGAACGGACGACGCTGCAGCTCCTCGCCGAAGAAGGGAGGCGCCGCGGCGACGACGAGGGAGAACAACACAAGGATCAGCCCGGCGCCGGCCAGACCGTGCCACGCGTTGTAGGTGCCGGTGACGCCGGCCTCGGCGGGCCCGCCGCCGATCGTCACGCCGTACCAGGGAAGAAACGACGCGATGAAGACCAGCAGGCCCGACGCGAGCACGGTCGCATCGCTGTGAAGCCTCGAGAGAAGATCCGGCACGCTATGTCATCCGTTCAGGCTGGCTACTGGAGCTCGCCGACGGCCCGTGCGCGAAGGCCCTTCTTCTGCCGTTCGAGCTCGATCAGCTCGCCGAACATCCGGTTGTACTCATCGGCGTTCTCGACCGGGTTGAGCCGTTGCAGCCGGCCCTTCAGCTCCTTGATGCGCCGGGTCAGGGCCATCTCCTCCAGGCGCACGAGCAGCGCCTCGGCATAGCGCGGGTCCTCCTCGTCCACGGCCTGCAGAGGCTCGACCGCCAGCTCGGTGACGAGGTCGCGGATCGAGTCGGTCTCCGCCGACTCGGCGAGCTTGGAGACCCACTCGGCTCCCCCGCCGGAGCGGGCCGCGCCGCCGGCCTTGGCGACGGCCGCGCGCACCGCGGCGTACGCCGGCGCCGTGAAGCACTCCTCGCCGAGGCCGTCGAACAGCGGTCCGGCGAGCGCGGGCCGCTGGACGACGAGCTTCGCAACCTCACGCTCGACGACGAGCGACGGATCGCGCGGGTCCGGAAGGGGCGCGGGCTCACGGCGGCGCGGCCGGGCCTCGCGGTGGGTCGCCTCCGGCGGCGCGCCGCCGTGTCGCACCCGGCCGAGAACGGTCTCGACCTCCATGCCCAGCCAGCCCGCGAGACGGCGGGCGTACTCGTCGCGCAGCGAGGTGTCCTTCAGCTGCGCGACGACAGGTGCTGTGGCGGCCATTGCCTCGACACGACCTTCGGGGATCGTGAGGTCGAAGCGTTCGAGGGTCGCGCGGATCGCGAACTCGGCCAGCGGGATGTGGCTGGCCACGAGGTCGCGGACAGCGAGGTCGCCGCGTTGCTGCCGCAGCTCGCACGGGTCGAGCCCGTCGGGCTGCACCGCGACGAACGTCTGCGTCACGAACTTCTGCTCCCCCGCGAACGCCTTGAGTGCTGCGTTGCGTCCGGCCTCGTCGCCGTCGAAGGTGTAGATCACCCGCCCGCGCAGCTCGTCCTGATCCATCAGCAGCCGCCGAAGGATGCCGATGTGCTCGTCGCCGAACGCCGTGCCGCACGTGGCGACCGCCGTCGTCTCCCCGGCAAGGTGGCAGGCCATCACGTCGGTGTAACCCTCGACCACGACCGCCTTGCCCGTGGTGGCGATGTCGTGCTTCGCGAGATCCACGCCGTACAAGACCTGGCTCTTCTTGTACAGCGGCGTCTCTGGAGTGTTGAGGTACTTCGGTCCCTGGTCGTCATCGCGCAGTCGACGCGCGCCGAAGCCGATGATGTCCCCCTTGCGGTCGCGGATCGGCCAGATCAGCCGGCCGCGGAAGCGGTCGATCGGCCCGCGCTGGCCCTGGCTCGCGATGCCGGCCGCGAGCAGCTCGGCGTCGGTGAAGCCCTTTCGCCGTAGATGGTTGACCGTGATGTCCCAGCCGTTCGGCGCGTAGCCGACGCCGAACTTCGCCCATGCCCCCTCGTCGAAGCCGCGTTCAGTGAGGAACGCGCGTGCGATCTGCGCCTCGGGGCTCGCGAGGGAGGACACGAAGAACTCCTGCGTCGCGAGGTGGGCGTCGAGCAGCCGCTGTCGCTGTCCGCCACCCTTCGACGGCGCGGAGCCCCCCTCTTCGCGGCGAAGCTCGACGCCGGCGCGGCGGGCGAGCACCTCCACGGCGTCCGAGAAGTCCAGATGCTCCATCTCGCGGACGAACGTGATCGCGTCGCCGGAAGCGCCGCAGCCGAAGCACTTGTAGAACCCGAGCGTCGTGTTGACGGTGAACGAGGGCGTCTTCTCCTCGTGGAACGGGCACAACCCTTTGAGCCGGCCGGCGCCGGCACGCCGCAGCGCGACGTGGTCGCCGATGATCGTCTCCAGGGAGATCCGCTCGCGGACGGTCGCGATGTCCTCATCGCGGATCCGCCCCGGCATGCCGCCACTGTACGGCGCGCCCGTGACGGTGAAGCAGGGCTCTGCCGACTAGCGCCCTATCGGGCGACGGAGCTCGACCTGCATGCTGCCGGTGCGTCCGGTGATCAGCTTCTGCAGGATGTCGATCACCGTGAAGACGGACAGCAGCACAAAGCTGCGCGGTGAGGGCTGAAAGATGCCGACCGGCGGAAAGACCTTGTCGGCGAAGTCATCGCCCCGACGCTCGCGCAGCCAGGCGTGGCAGGTCCAGTTCCAGAAGACCGGATTGACCTCGTAGCCGATCGATTCGAGGGTGAGCCCCACCTGCTCGGCGAGGCGCTGCGCCGACTTCGGGTCGTAGAGCGTCCAGTGCCGGGGGAAGTGCCAGCCGCCCCACAGCCGTCCGAACCGCCGAACGTCGGCCGAGTCGACGTTCGGCGTCGCGAACATGAACAAGCCGCCGGGCCGAAGCAGCGCGGCAGCCCGCCGCGCGAACCCGACCGGGTCGTCGACGTGCTCGATCACGTGGCTGGCAACGATCAGGTCGAAGGTGCCGTCGGGCAGCTCGGTGTCGACCTCGAACCTGCCGGCGACCGCAATGTGGCCGGCGCGCCTGGCGCGCTCGACCGCCTCCTCACCGATGTCGATGCCGTAGGTCTCGATCGTGCGGCCGGGGATCGCATCGCGGTACCAGGTCAGCAGCCGGCCGTCTGCGCACCCGACGTCGAGGACGCGGGCGAGGCCGGTCCCCGGCGCCGCCCGCTCGAGCAGATGTCGGAACCGGCTCTGGTACCGGCGGGCCTTGATCCGCTCGCCGAGGGCGCCGGGAGAGAGCCTCCCGGGCTGATCACCCTCCTCGTGGACCAAGTGGTAGGCGTAGTACTCCGGTGGATAGATCCGGCTCAGCTCGCTGACCGCGGGCCGCGGGTTGAGCCTGACCAGCCCGCAGACATTGCAGCGCACGATCGGGAAGAGCGCGTTGGTGGTGTTGCGGTACTCGTGCTCACGGCCTTCGAAGAGCACCTCGTCGTCGTGCGCGCCGCAGCCGGTGCACGGGACGTCCTCGGTCCGAATCGGCGCCTCAGGATCTTGCGCTGCGGATGCCGGCGACGTCATGCCAGCGACTTGGCGTACCGCAGAAGCGCCGTGAGATAGGCCGACCGAATGAGCCGGGGCGGATCGGGAGTGGCCGCGAGTGCCGCGCGTACGTCGGGAAGCCGACGCGCCGGCACCGCCGGGTAGAGGTGGTGCTCGGCGTGGTAGTTCATGTTGAACGGAGCAACCAGCGCCAGTTCGACGGGGTTGCTGGCAATCGACACCAGCAGGTTGTCGTGCTCCGGTCGCTCTTCGGTGAGCACCGCGTGCTCGACGAAGCTTCGCACCACATGAAAGAACGTGGTCAACGTCCCGAGCGGCAGCACCCACAGCAGCAGATAGAGCCACCACTCGCCCGTCGCCGCCCACGTGGCCCCCCAGATCGCGACCTGGGCGAGCGCAAGGTTACGGAGATCGCGAAGCTTCTCCGTCCTCGGCACCGCCGACGGCGTGGCCGAGAACAGGACGCGTACGGCGTACCCACCGAGCAGCGCCAGGCCGAAATACCGCAGCAACGCCGGCACGCTCGCCTTGTCGGAGGTGTCGTGCAACGGGCGGTCCGGGTCTTCCTCGGTGGCGATCAACCTGTGGTGTGCGAGATGGCGCGCACGCGCGGCGTACCACGGTGAGCCCACCGGCGACGCGGCGGCAATGATGCCGATGAGCCGGTCACGTCGCTTGTCACGCGTGAAGCTCGCGTGGATGCAGTCGTGTTCGATGTTCAGCAGTACCTGTTGCCGACTCGACATGACGACGAACGCAAGAGCCATCACCCACCAGCGCGGCCACTCTGCGGCGACGGCAAAAGCCGCGACGATGAGTGCCCACGTAGACCCCAGGTAGGCGAAGTTGCCGATCTGGTCGCGGCGCCGCAGCGTGGCGAGCTGTCGCACCCGGTCGGCGCTCAGCGATCCAGCGCCCGGGCGGGCGGGCGCAGACGAGGTCACCGACACGGGGTCAGTTTATTCGCTTCGGGCGCCCAGCCGGATGCCGCGAGAAAGTGCGCTAGAGGGCCAGCCGGATGAGCTTGTGGGGTAGCTCCAGCGGCCCGTAGAGATACTCCTCGCCGACGACCTCGAAGCCGAGCCGCTCGTAGAAGCCCAGCGCTGTCACCCGCGCGTTCGCCCAGAGCAAGGGCGCTCCCGCGGCGCGGACGATGTCGATCGCGCCGAGCAGGACGCGCGCGCCGATGCCACTGCTCTGCAGCTCCGGCGCGACCGCCATTCCGCGCAGCTGCCAAGCAGCCGGCTCCCCTTCGTAAGGAGACGGATAGACCGATGCGCAGCCGACGACGGTGCGACCGTCGACCGCGACGACATGACGAATGCCCGGGCTGCGGTCGTAGTCGGACGGCCGGACCTCCTGTCCGGGCCGCAGCACCAGCCGTCGTAGCGGCACGACCTCCGCCAGCTCGCCCTCGCGGATGACGATGTCCTCCGTCACGCCCTCCAACCCGCCAACCACCCCACAACGGCCGGCTGCGTCGCAGCCGTCATCTCATGAGCCGCTGGTGCCAGGCGAGTGCGGAGGTGTCGGTGAGCGAGGCGACCTGGTCGACGACGACGCGCAACCGGCCGGCATCGTCGTCGGCAGCCTCGAACGCCGCCTGCAGCGCGGGCTCCAGTGTCTCGGGCGCGCCGGTCGCGACGGCAGCGAGCAGCTCGGCGAGCTGTTCTCGCTGACGTTCCTGCATCGCAAGCGTGACAGTGCGGCGCATCACGTACCTGGCAGCGACGGCCTTCAGGACGGCGCATTCAGCGCGCGCGTCGTCGGGGATCAGGAGGTCGCCGGCGTAGCGCCGCAGCGGCCGGCCGTCACCGGCATTGCGCGTCGCGCGGGTGGCCGCGCCGCAGAACCGCCCGATCAGCTCACTCGTCATCTGCTTCAAGGCGACCATCGCCCGTAACGACCCGTCGTACCCGCGGACCCAGCACGGAAGTGCACGCAGTCGGTCGATGGCCGCCTGCAGCTCCGCGCCGGACACGTCGAGGTAGGCGTCCTGGGTGAGTGCCACGAGCTCCGCGCGCTCCGCGTCGCCGTCGAGCCACTCGAGCGAGACCAGGCCGGCTTGCACACCGTCCTCCAGGTCATGCACGGAGTAGGCGACGTCGTCGGCCCAATCCATGATCTGCGCCTCGATGCACTTCATGCCGGGAACGGCACCGAGCCTGACCCAGTCGAAGACCGGCTTGTCGTCGTCGTAACAGCCGAACTTCGGGTTCTCGGGCTGGCGCGGCCACGGATACTTCGTCGCGGCGTCGAGGGTGGCCCGGGTGAGGTTCAACCCGACGCTCCGGCCGTCGCCGTCGACGATCTTCGCCTCGAGCCGGGTGAGCACCCGCAGGCTCTGCGCGTTCGCTTCGAAGCCGCCGAACTTGTCGGCGAACTCCGCCAGCGCGCGCTCGCCGTTGTGTCCGAATGGCGGATGACCGAGATCATGGGCGAGGCACGCGGTGTCGACGAGGTCGGGGTCTGCGCCGAGGGCGCCCGCGAGCTCCCGTCCGATCTGCGCGCATTCGAGCGAGTGCGTGAGCCGGGTGCGCGGAAAGTCGCTCTCGCCGACGCCGACCACCTGGGTGCGCGCCGCCAGCCGTCGCAGTGCGGCGGAGTGCATGACGCGAGCGCGGTCGCGGACGAACTCGCCGCGCGTCGTGCGTTCGGCCTTGAGCGGCTCGTCGACCAGCCGGGCGCGAGTCAGCGCGTCATACTCGCCCGTCACGTCACACCCGCCGTCAAATCACACCCGCACTGTGTTCATTGTCGTCGTGGAAGATCTCGTAATAGATGTAGGCCTCGGTCTCGCGAGAGATGTATCTGAGCTCCACGCCCTTGCTCGCAACCGCCGGGCCGGTCCGCTCGGGTGACGTATCCGCCTTGATCCCGAGATCGCGGGCCATCGTGCGGGCCCGCAGGCAGTGCCACGGATCGGTGACGAGAACGGCACTGTGCCACCCGTGTGAGGTGAATGTGGTCTTGACCGCACGCATGCTGCTCAACGTGTCACGCCCCGTCTGCAGTGCAACGAGGGCCCGCCGCGGGACGCCGTGCCGATGCAGGTACGTCGCACCGGACCCGGCCTCGGTGTACACGTCGCCGGGCTCCTTGCCGCCGACCGTCACGATGTGCGAAGCGACGCCTTCGTTGTAGAGCACCAAAGCGTGATCGAGACGTGCGGCGAAGACCGGGGACGGCCGCCCGTTGTACTGACTGGCGCCGAGCACGACGATCGCGTCCGAGTGCGGGTGCTGGTCCTCTCGCGCGACCCACCAGACATGCACCCAGACGTAGCCGACGTAGACGACGACCAGAAGGACGAGGGCTAAGACGATCCGGCGGGCCCAGCGGAACCAGGCCAGTGGCGTCACCGGCTGTCGCTACCTGCCGCGTCGAGCGAGGCGCGGCCGGCCTCGAGCCGCGCGACGGGCACCCGGAACGGTGAGCAGGACACGTAGTCCAGGCCGGCGTGATGGAAGAAGTGGACGGACTCCGGGTCCCCTCCGTGCTCTCCGCACACCCCGACCTTGAGCGTGGGTCGCGTTGCCCGGCCCTCCTCCACGGCGATCTTCACCAGCCGGCCGATGCCCTCGGCATCGAGGGTCTCGAAGGGGCTCACCCCGAAGACGCCCACCTCGATGTAGCGCGAGAAGAACGCGCCCTCGACGTCGTCGCGCGAGAAGCCCCAGCCCATCTGCGTCAGGTCGTTGGTGCCGAAGGAGAAGAAGTCGGCAGCCTCGGCGATCTGACCCGCCGTCATCGCGGCGCGCGGAACCTCGATCATCGTGCCGATCAGGGTGCCGACCGTGACGCCGGTTTCGGCGGCGACCTCCGCCAGGATCCGCTCGGCCTCCTCGCGGACGATCTCGAGCTCCTGCACCGCGCCGACGAGCGGCACCATGATCTCCGGCCGCGGGTCCTTGCCGTCCTTCTTGAGTTGGGCGGCGGCCTCGGCGATCGCGCGCACCTGCAGCGCGAACAAGCCGGGGATCACGAGGCCCAGCCGGACACCGCGCAGGCCCAGCATCGGGTTTTGCTCGTGCAGGCGTCGTACCGCCTCGAGCAGGGTCCGGTCCTGGTCGCTGACCGTCTCCCCTTTCGCCTGCGCGACGGCGATCTTCACTGACAGCTCGGTGAGGTCCGGCAGGAACTCGTGAAGGGGCGGATCGATGAGGCGCACCGTCACCGGCAAGCCGTCCATCGCCGCGAGGATGCCGACGAAGTCTTCGCGCTGCAAGGGCAGCAGCGCATCGAGCGCTGCCTTCTGCTCCTCCTCGCCTTCGGCAAGGATCAGCCGCTCGACGAACGCGCGGCGCTCGCCGAGGAACATGTGCTCAGTGCGGCACAGCCCGATGCCTTCGCCGCCGAAGCGGCGAGCGCGAGCAGCATCCTCGTCGGTGTCGGCATTGGTCCGCACGCCGAGGCGCCGCTTACCGTCGGCGTAGTTGATGATCCGGTCGACGGCGGCGACGAGCGGGTCGGCGTCGACGGCGAGGTTGCCCTCGAAGTATTCGACGACCGGGCTCGGTACGACGGGTACCTCGCCGAGGTAGACCGTGCCGGAGGTGCCGTCGATCGACAGCACGTCGCCCTCGCCGATCTTCGTCCCGTCCTTCGTCACGACCGTCTTGGCCGACACGTTGATCTCCAGGTCGTCGGCACCCGACACGCAGGTCTTGCCCATGCCGCGGGCGACGACAGCCGCGTGACTCGTCTTGCCGCCGCGGCTCGTGAGGATGCCTTGGGCGGCGATCATGCCGGGCAGGTCGTCAGGGTTGGTCTCACGACGAACGAGAATCACGTCCTCGCCGCGCGCCGCCCACTCCCCCGCGGTGGCGCTGTCGAACACGACCTTGCCGACAGCCGCGCCGGGTGAGGCGTTGACGCCCTTCGCGATCTGCTTCTTGTCGGCAGCGTCGTCGAAGCGCGGGAACATCAGCTGTGCGAGCTGCGCACCGTTGACCCGCTGGAGCGCCTCGTCCATGTCGATGAGGCCCTCGTCCACGAGCTGCACCGCGATCTTGAACGCTGCCGCCGCGGTCCGCTTGCCGACGCGGGTCTGCAGCATCCAGAGCTTGTTGCGCTCGACGGTGAACTCGATGTCACAGAGGTCTTTGTAATGGTTCTCCAGCTTGGCCATGATGGCCATCAGCTCGTCGTACGCCGGCTTGTCGATGTCCTCGAGATCGGCGAGTGAAACCGTGTTGCGGATGCCCGCGACGACGTCCTCGCCCTGGGCGTTCTGCAGATAGTCGCCGTAGACGCCCTGGTCGCCGCTACCCGGGTCCCGCGTGAAGGCGACGCCGGTACCGGAGTCCATGCCGATGTTGCCGAACACCATTGCAACGACGTTGACCGCGGTGCCGAGATCGGCAGGGATGCGCTCCTGGCGGCGGTACAGCTTGGCGCGGTCGCCGTTCCAGGAGTCGAAGACGGCGCGCACGGCGAGGTCGAGCTGCTCGCGCGGGTCGGTGGGGAACGGCCGGCCGGCGTACTTGGCGACGATCTCCTTGTACTGCTCGACGATGCCGCGCAGGTCGCCGTCATCGAGGTCGAGGTCGTTCTTGGTGCCCTTGGCCTCCTTGGCGGCGTCGAAGACGTGCTCGAAGTGCTCGCCGTCGACACCGAGGACGGTCTTGCCGAACATCTGGATCAGCCGGCGGTAGGAGTCCCACGCGAAGCGCGGGCTGCCGGCCTGCTTGGCCAGGCCCTCGACCGACTCGTCGTTCAGCCCGATGTTGAGGACGGTGTCCATCATTCCGGGCATCGAGAACTTCGCTCCCGAGCGCACGCTGACCAGCAACGGGTCATCGGCCTGGCCGAGCCGCTTGCCCATGGTCTTCTCGAGTGCGGCGAGGTGCTCGCCGACCTCCTGCTCGAGCTCCTTGGGCTCGCTGCCGGACTCGAGGTAGACGTTGCACGCCTCGGTCGTGATGACGAAGCCCGGCGGGACGGGCAGGCCCAGGTTGGTCATCTCCGCGAGGTTGGCGCCCTTGCCGCCGAGCAGGTCCTTGAGGTCCTTGTTGCCCTCGTGGAAGTCGTAGACGTACTTAGGCATTGCGCGCTCCTCGACCCAACTCCGGCGACCCCAAAACCCTACCCATCCGCGAGGTTTGGCCGTCTGGCCCGGTTCTAACCGGGTCAGACGGCCAAACCCAGCCGCCGCACCCGGGCCCACCATCCACAAGCCACGCCATCAGAGCCGGCGGCGCACCCAGCCAGACCCACCTTGGCCTGATGCCGACGCGTCGTGTGGTTGATCCTGCCCTCCATTGGCTCGTCCGAGAACAGGACTGGGTCCTCCATCGTGACCAGGCTCTCGGCTACGGCCACAGCAGCCGCTCGATCGAGCACCGGCTGATCACCGCGCAGTGGCAGATCATCCTTCCCGATGTCTACATCTGCCATCCCGGCGAAGCTACGAGGCGGCAGATGATGATCGCCGCGCTGCTGTATGCAGGACCGCGCGCCGCCATCGACGGCGCAGATGCGTGCCGCTTCCACGGAGTGAGGGCTGTCGTTCCTGACGAAGACCGCATCGACGTCGTCATTCCGTGGGGTGATCCGGCTCGAAGCCGTCAGTTCCTTCGAGTTCGGCGCACCGTTGCACCCTTCACGGTGGTCACCACCGACCGCCTCCGATACCTCGCGGCGCCGGCCGCCGTGGTTGCGGCCGCGCGGCGGCTAAAGCAGGAGCGTGCGGTTACCGCGCTGCTCGGCGATGCCCTTCAACGACGGATCGTTACGTTCGACGAGCTCGTCACGGCCCATATCCAGGGCAGCCCCCACCACGCGAGACTCACTGATCGCGCCCTCGCCGCACTGGGCAGCGGCGCCCTGTCTGCGCCCGAGGTGGACTTCGTCAATCTGGTTGCCGCGAGCCTCGTGTTGCCGCGCCCGCTCTGCAATCCACTTCTTCGCCTTCCTGGTGGGAGGGTCCTCAGTCCCGACGCGCTCTTTCCCGACGCGCGCCTGGTGCATGAGACGAATGGACGAGCGGCGCACGCACGCGCCGATCAGTTCGCTGACATGCAGGAACGCCACGACGCTCTGACGGCGGCGGGCTTCACCGTGTTGCACAACACGCCGCGGCGACTTCGGCTCCACGGTCGCGAAGTGATCGCCGAAGTTGAGCGCTGCTACGCCCGGCTTGAGGGGAGCGGGCTGCCGCCGGGCGTCACGATGCTGAGTCTGGCCAGTTGACCCGGTTCTCAGCGGGTCAACTGGCCAAACCCCTAGCAGGGGGGCAGCTGGTCGAGCAGGTAGCGCTCGACACCCTCGAGCGCTACTCGCTCCTGCTGCATCGAGTCCCGGGAGCGGACGGTTACCGCATCGTCCGTCAACGTCTCGAAGTCGACGGTGATGCAGTACGGCGTGCCGATCTCGTCCTGCCGCCGATAGCGCCGGCCGATCGCGCCGGCGTCGTCGAACTCCACGTTCCAGCGGACGCGCAGCGCGTCGGCAAGCGCCTTCGCCTTCGGCGACAGGTCCGCGTTGCGCGACAGCGGCAGCACTGCCGCCTTGACCGGCGCGAGCCGCGGATCGAGCCGCATCACCGTGCGCTTCTCCATCTCGCCCTTCGCGTTCGGCGCCTCATCGGTCGTGAGGGCGCCGAGCAGGAAGGCGAGCACGCAGCGGGTGAGACCGGCTGCCGGCTCGATGACGTACGGCGTCCAGCGCTCGCCCTTGTCCTGGTCGAAGTAGGACAGGTCGACACCGGAGTGCTTCGAGTGCGTGGTGAGGTCGAAGTCGGTGCGGTTGGCGATCCCCTCGAGCTCGGCCCACTCGGACCCGCCGAAGCGGAACCGGTACTCGATGTCGACCGTGCGCTTCGAGTAGTGCGACAGCTTCTCCTTGGGGTGCTCGTAGAAGCGCAGGTCGTCCGGGTTGAGGCCGAGGTCGACGTACCAGTCCCACCGGGTCTTCAACCAGGTGTCGTGCCACTCCTCGTCGGTTCCGGGCGCGACGAAGAACTCCATCTCCATCTGCTCGAACTCACGGGTGCGGAAGATGAAGTTTCCCGGGGTGATCTCGTTGCGGAACGACTTGCCGGTCTGCGCGATGCCAAACGGCGGCTTCTTGCGAGCGGCGGTCATCACGTTGAGGAAGTTGACGAAGATGCCCTGGGCCGTCTCCGGACGCAGGTAGTGCAACGACCCCTCGTCCTCCGTCGCGCCGAGATGCGTGCGCAGCAGGCCGTTGAACATCCGCGGCTCGGTCCAGGAGTCCTTCGTGCCGCAGTTCGGGCACGGCACCTGCGACAGCTTCACCGTGTCGACGTCGGCGATCTTCTTGCGCTCCGCGAACTCCTCGGCGAGGGTGTCCGCGCGGAACCGCTTGTGGCACGACTGGCACTCGACGAGCGGGTCGACGAACGCCTCGAGGTGACCCGACGCCTGCCAGACCTCGGGCGCGAGGATGACCGCGGAGTCGAGCCCCACCACGTCGTCGCGGGTCTGCACCATCGCCCGCCACCACTGCCGCCGGATGTTCTCCTTCAGCTCGATGCCGAGCGGGCCGTAGTCCCATGCGGACCGCGTCCCGCCGTAGACCTCCGAGGAGGGGAAGACGATGCCACGGCGCTTGCTGAGGCTGACGAGGTCTTCGATGCGGGCGGCGTCTCGAGCAGTGGGGCTGCTGGCCATAGCGGCGAACTCCATCCGGCTGGCGGTCGGCGAGAAGCCAACAGCGTAGTGCTGCCCACTCGGCAGAAGATCACCCGGGGATCGGTAGCCCATCCCTTCCGGCCCGATGTGAGGATGGGTCCGTGTCGCGGCGGCTGCTGATCGTGCTCGGCGCGCTCGGCGTCGGCGCCCTGTTCGCGGCGGGGCTGTTCGTCGACGGTCGACCCGGCGGCGTGCTCCTCATCGTCACGGACGCGGTCCTCATCACGCTCACCCGTACGGCGTGGGGTCAGGTACGAACCCAGGGCCGGCCGCTTCGTGTCCTCATCATCGCCGCCATCGCCGTCCTCGCCGTGGTCAAGCTCGTTCGCGGCTGACTTGTCAGACCTCAACGGCCTATAGCCGGACGACGTTCTGACAAGTTGGGTCAGGCGAGCGTGCCGGCGCGCTCCAGCAGCTCGATCCGGTTGCCAACCGGGTCACGAGTCGACCCGCGTCGCCCACCGAACAGGTCCGGCTGCTCGCGCCACTCCGCGCCGGCCTCGGCGAGCCGTGCCAGTACGCCGTCGAAGTCGTCGAGCACGAGTGCGAAGTGCATATCGTCGTGCATGACCGCATCGACACGCTCCGAGATGTGCACCTGGGTGGTCGCGTCGATGTCGAACCACGCTCCACCCGGACTCGTCCCTTCGGCGGGCTTGTCGGTCAGCCGAAGCCCGAGCACCTCGGTGTAGAAGCCGACGAGCAGCTCGGTCTGGCCGGGCTTCACGACGATGTTGACGTGGTGGAGGCGAGGGGTCACAGCGCGCCACCGTAACGACGATCGCGACGGGCGTACTCCTCGATCGCCGCCCACAGGTCTCGGCGGTCGTAGTCGGGCCACAGCCGGTCCTGGAAGACGAGCTCGGCGTACGCCGACTGCCAGAGCAGGAAGTTGGAGGTGCGCTGCTCCCCGGAGGACCGGATGAACAGGTCCACGTCCGGCATCTCGGGTTCGTCGAGGTAGCGCGCAAGCACACGCTCGTTGACGGCGCCGGGGTCGACGCGGCCGTCGGCGACGGCACGAGCGAGCGCGGCAGCGGCATCCCCGATCTCGGCCCGTCCGCCGTAGTTGACGCACATCGTGAGCGTCATCACGCGGTTGTTGCGGGTCAGCTCCTCGGCTGTCTCGAGCTCGGCGATCACCGACTTCCACAGCCGCGGCCGGCGGCCGGCCCACCGGACCCGCACGCCCATCGCGTGCATGTCGTCGCGCCGGCGCCGGATCACGTCGCGGTTGAAGCCCATCAGGAACCGGACCTCGTCCGGCGAGCGGCGCCAGTTCTCGGTGGAGAAGGCGTACGCCGACAGCCACTTCACCCCGACCTCGATCGCACCTTCGACGACGTCGAACAACGAGCTCTCACCCTGTTCATGGCCTGCCGTGCGGGGAAGACCGCGTTGCTTGGCCCATCGACCGTTGCCGTCCATGACGATCGCCACGTGCCGCGGGACAAGCGCTGCCGGGAGCTTCGGCGGGTTCGCCCCCGACGGATGTGGCGCAGGCGGTCGCACCTTTCGAGCCGGCGTCAAGAACGTTCCACCAGTCGCAGCGACCGCAGCCCTCGCTCGAGGTGCCACTGGAGGTACGCGGCGATCACACCGCTGGCCTCTCGCTGCGTCTTGGGCTCGGCCGCGTCCGCGCTCGGCCAGTCACCTGACATCAACGCCGACATCAACCTCAGCGTCTCCGTCGCGACGATGGGTGCGCCCGGCGGCCGGTGCTCGGCGCAGACGACACCACCGGCCGCGACGACGAAGGCCCGATGCGCGCCCGGCTGGTCACACCGCGCACAGCTGTCGAGCACCGGCTCGTACCCGGAGATCGCGAGTGCCCGCAAGATGAAGGCGTCGAGCGCCAGTGTCGGCACATGCTCGCCGTCGGCGAGTGAGCGCAACGCGCCGACGGTCAGGAGGAACAGCCGCAGCGAGGGCTCCCGCTCCTCTGCGGTGAGCCGCTCGGCGGTCTCGAGCACCGCCGTGCCGGCGGTGTACCTCCCGTAGTCGGCGGCGATCGTCTCGCCGTACGGCGCAAGCGTCTCCGCCTGCGTAACGATGTCGAGCCCGCTCCCGCTCTCCACTGCAGATGTGTGCAGCTGCAGGTCGACGTGCATGAACGGCTCCACGCGGGCGCCGAACTTCGATCCGGTCCGCCGCACCCCTTTGGCGACCGCACGAACGCGGCCATGGCGCCGAGTGAGCAGGGTGACGATGCGATCGGCCTCCCCCAGCTTCTGGGTGCGAAGGACGATGGCGTCGTCGCGGTACAGCGGCACACCCACGATTGTCCCTGGCCGCGAGAGGGAACGGGCGGCTTCGACTACCGCGAGTTGTTCATCCGTGCCGGTACGGTGGAAAGCCCTCCGCTGCCCGGTTGAGAGCGAGCCCATGCCCACTGCCAGACGCCTCTCCCGCGGCGCCCTGCTCGTGGGTGCGGGAGCGGCCCTGGCGGGCCTGCTGACAGCGCCACCGGCGACCGCTGCGGGACCTCGGACCACTGTGACGATCGTGCTCAATGCGCCGCACCCGGCCCGGCTCGCCCAGCTCGCCGTGGCGAGCGGGCGAGACCACGAGCAGCGGGTCGCGGACCTGGCCAAGGTGCTGCCGAGCGCGGCAGCCCACCGGATCGTCGGATCGATGCTTCGCACCGACGGGTTCGCGATCGGGCACGAGACGGCGTGGACGATCGAAGCGTCGGCTCCGGCCTCCGTCGTCCAAGGCGTCTTCGGATCAGGGTCTGCGGTCGGGCGGGGACGTGCGCGCGGAGTGCTGCCGGCAATCCCCGCTGCCATCGCAGGAGTCACGGCTGCCGTGCTGACCAGCCAGGGCGCGGCGCCGCTGTTCGGCGCCCACGCCAGCCTGGACGGCTCCGACTTCCGCAACGCCTACAGCGCACCGCGACAGTCGCCGGTCGAGGGGAGCGACCGAAACGGCCCGCTGACCATCGCGACGCTGCAGTTCGCGAACTGGAACGAAAGCGATCTCTCCCAGTACGCCGCGCAGCCATCGGTCAACATCAAGCCGGACCCGGTCGCGAGCGGGCAGTACAAGCAGTTCGGCGTCGCGGGCAGCAAGACCAGCCCTGCCACCGACTCACTCGACGAGGAGGTCGACCTCGACCAGGAGTCGTTGCTGTCGACCGCGCCGCACGCCAAGCAGCGGGCGTACTTCGACACCAACAGCAGCAACGGCTACGTGCAGGCGCTCAGTCAGGTGCTCGCGGACGTCACGCAAGGAAAAGGCAAGTCGAGCGACGGCGGCGATCCGCACATCGTTGCGCTGTCGACGTCGTGGGGTGCGTGCGAGGACGACTTCAGCACGAGCTTCCGCGGCGACACGATGAAGACGGTCGAACCCCTGCTGCAGTCCCTGAACGCGGCGGGGGTCACGATCTTCGCCGCCTCGGGTGACGACGGCATCTACGACTGCGGCCATGGGACGTCGAGCAAGATCGCCGTCGACTACCCGGCGAGCTCGCCCTCCGTCGTGGCGGTGGGCGGGACGAAGCTCACCTCTCCGGGGGGCAGCGCCGCCAACGACGGCACCAACTGGGTCGACACGGGGTGGACGTGCAAGGACACGACCGCATGCGAGAGCGCAAAGGGCACAGGTGGCTCCGGCGGAGGCGAGTCGGGCGCCTTCCCGATGCCGTCGTACCAGTCGGCGGGGATCGGCCGCCAGCCGTTCGGCACGGGAACCGGCCATAAGGGTGACTTCGGCGCCGAACCGCACCGGCTGGTGCCTGACGTCGCGGTGGACGCGGCACCCTCGACCGGCTTCAAGATCCTCACCACGGACAAGGACGCGACCTGTCCGAACCCCCTGAACGTCTTCTGCAACCCGATGTCCAACCCGGTCAACCTCGTCGTCGGTGGGACCAGCCTGTCCTCTCCACTCGCCGCCGCGCTGTTCACCAACATGCTCGCCACCCATGGCGCGACGAGCGGCGTGGGCGACATCCACGGCGCGCTCTACTCGGCGTACGCCGCCAAGAAGGGGGCGTTCCGCGACGTCACCTCAGGGCGCAACGGCAGCCAGGCCGACGTCGACGGGCATGCGCCCGGCTCCGCGGCGGAGCTCCCGACGAAGGCGCAGGTCGGCTTCGACACCGTGACCGGCCTGGGCGCTCCGCTGTGGCCGCTGCTCGCGCCGTATCTGTTCTCTCCGCAACCGCCGACCGCGCACGCAGCGATGGTGCTCGCCTCACCGCACTCCACTCGCCGCCACAACGTGGTGAAGCTGAGCTGGCACCCCGGCCGGTCGCGACACTCGTCGTTGCTGGCGGCCGACGCCAGCGTGGTGGTGACCCGCGTCGGCGATGCGACGCCGGTCTACCACCGTGCCCATGCCCCCGCGACGGGGTCGGCGACCTTCACCGGAGTCGCGGGCGGGAACTACGTCCTCACGGTGTCCGAGCGTGACATCGCCGACGACCGATCGGCCCCGGTGTCCACGGTGCTCGTGGTCCCCTTCGACAGCACCGCATTCCGCGTGCAGGGCGCATGGTCGACGACGCGGGCGGGCAACGACTTCGGCGGATCGCACATCCAGAGCGACACCAAGAACGCGGCCGCCAAGGTCACGGCCCGCGGACGGCAGTACGTCCTCGCGGTACGCGTCGGTCCGACGTACGGAAAGCTCGCGGTCTTCCGTGGCCGGACCCGGATCAAGACCATCGACCTGTTCAACGCAGCGCCAGGTCACCGGCTGATCAAGTTCTACGGTTCGGCGAGCGCGCGGCGGAAGGCGCGAACCTTCACCTTCCGCTGCGTCGCGAAGCACGGTCCGTTCACGAACAAGTCGACCGTCGACATCGACGCACTCGACGCGATCGACTGACGGCGAAGCGGGTCGGATCAGAACCCGAGCTTGCGCAGCTGCTTGGGGTCGCGCTGCCAGTCCTTTGCGACCTTGACGCGCAGATCCAGGTAGACCTTCGCACCGAGCAGCGCCTCGATCTGTCGCCGCGCCACGGTGCCGACGGTCTTCAACCGTTCGCCGCCGACGCCGATCACGAT
>JAICMG010000175.1 GCA_025929365.1 Frankiaceae bacterium | reverse complement strand
GCCGCGCGAAAGCCCTCCTCGTGGGTGCCGCCCTCATGGGTGTTGATGGTGTTGGCGAAGGTGTAGACCGACTCGGCGTACGTCGCGTTCCACTGCATCGCGACCTCGAGCGCCATCCCCTGACCGTCGGTGGTGAAGTGGATCACGGAGTCGTGCGCGGCGGTCTTGGTCGCGTTGAGGTGCTTGACGAAGTCCTCGAGGCCGCCCTTGTAGTGGTAGACGTTCTCGACCGGGATCTCCTCCCGCTCGTCGCGCAGCGTGATCGACAGACCGGCGTTGAGGAACGCCATCTCCTGCAACCGGCGAGCGAGGATCTCGTAGGAGTACTGCGTCGTCTCGAAGATGTTGGGGTCGGCCCAGAACCGCACCGTCGTCCCGGTGTCGGTAGTCGGCGAGCCCTTCTCCAGTTGGCCCTCGGGCTTGCCGCCGTTGACGTAGACACGGTTCCAGATGAACCCGTCGCGCATGATCTCCACCTCGAGGCGGGTGGACAGCGCGTTGACGACGGAGACGCCGACGCCGTGCAGACCGCCGGAGACGGCGTAGGACTTGCCGTCGAACTTGCCGCCGGCGTGCAGCGTCGTCAGGACGACGTCGACCGCGGGCCGCTTCTCGACCGGGTGGCGGTCGACCGGGATGCCGCGGCCGTTGTCGACGACCTCGACGCCGCCATCGGCAAGCAGCCGGCACACGATCGTGTCGGCGTGGCCGGCGAGCGCCTCGTCGACGGCGTTGTCGACGACCTCGTAGACCAGGTGGTGCAGGCCGCGTTCACCGGTCGAGCCGATGTACATCCCGGGGCGCTTGCGGACCGCCTCGAGGCCTTCGAGGACGGTGATGGATCGGGCGTCGTAGGACAACGTTGCTCTCCGGGTGTGGCGGTCGACCTCAAATCGCGTCAGAAACGCGCTCGGCGGCCGGTTCGAGGATTTCCGCTCTCGATCCTACCCTCGGACGACGACAGAACTGGCCCTTTGGGGCACCTGTGGACGGGCGTGGCGCCCAAATCCCCTCGGATTAATGTCCCCCTACGTGGGACGGGGGCTCGAATACGCGTACGGCGCCACCAGCAAGCCTATGCGACGGCGGGCCCGAAACCGGTGATCGGCCGGCGGTTTCCCCCCGCCGCGGGTGGCTATCCGTAGGTGTCGCGGGGCCCGCGCCCGAGCACCCGCAGCGGTCCGTGTCGCCAGTCCGGCGCGGTCGGCCCGTGCACCCGGATCCGGGTCACGACGCCGTCGCCGACCTCGGCCGCGATCCGAGCCAGCAGCTGGCGGTTGAGCAACCGAAGCTGCGTCGCCCAAGCGGTCGACTCCGCCACGCACACGAGCTCGCCGTCGGTGAGCCGCTCCGGCCGGCAGTGCTCGGCGACCTCGGGTCCGACGATCTGCGCCCAGCGCGGCAGCAGCCCGGCGGCGTTGAGGGTTCGTTGCCAGGAACGGTCGCGCACCAGGTCCTCGACGGCGTCGCCGAGGCGGGCCGGGTCCCGCGGGTCGGGGCCGGCGCCACTCCAGGTCGCCTCGCCCGGGGTGCGCGTCGAGGGCGTGCGCTGGACCGGCTTCGCCCGCCGGGCGCGGGCCAGCAGCCGCCGCGCCGGGTCGGTTCCCGCAGGTTGTGAGGAGTCCGCCGCGTCGGGGCGCGGCTGCGGCTGCGGCTTCACCACCTCGTCAGGTTCATCGGACACGGCGCACCTGCCCGGCTGCCACGTCATAGCGCGCCCCCACCAGCTGTTCGGGCACGTCACTGGCCACGGCTGCGGTGATGAGCACCTGTTCGGCCGGCGCGACCAGATCCGCCAGCGACTCCCGCCGCGCCGCGTCGAGCTCGGCGAACACATCGTCGAGGATCAGCAC
Source organism: Frankiaceae bacterium (assembly GCA_025929365.1). Taxonomy (GTDB): domain Bacteria; phylum Actinomycetota; class Actinomycetes; order JAFAQI01; family JAFAQI01; genus DASZTV01. The sequence continues at coordinate 3,859 of JAICMG010000175.1, read as the reverse complement.
CGGCTCGCCGCCGTCGGCGCGCAGCAGGTCGTAGGCAGCGAGCCGAAGCGCGAGTGCCAGCGACCAGGACTCCCCGTGACTGGCGTAGCCGCGTGCCGGCAAGCCACCGATCGACAGCACCAGGTCGTCACGATGCGGTCCGACCAGCGTGAGGCCGCGGTCGAGCTCCTTGTCTCGGCTGGCGGCGACTGCCGCCGACAGGGCCGCCTCGAGCAGCTCGCGGTCGGTGCTGCCGGCGATCTCCGGCGCGACCGACGACGAGTACTCCATCGCGGTCGGCCCGCCGCCGCGGCTGACCGCGGCGTAGGACTTGTCGACGAGCGGGTGCAACGCCTCGACGAGCTCGTGCCGGCCGGCGAGCAGTGCGGCCCCGGCGGTGGCGAGGTGGGCGTCCCACACGTCGAGGGTCCGCAGCTGCGCGCCGGCCCGTCTCGCGCTGCCCGCTGACTTCAGCAACGCGTTGCGTTGTCTGAGCACCCGGTCGTAGTCGGAACGGACGGCGGCGTAACGCGGCGCGCGCGCGACCAACAGGTCGTCGAGGAAGTCACGCCGCCCGGACGGATCGCCCTTGACGATCGCGAGGTCCTCGGGCGCGAACAGCACCGTCCGCAACGTGCCCAGCAGGTCGCGCGCTTTCGGCAGTGCGGCGCCGCCGCGGCGAGCACGGTTGGCCCGGCCCGGCGTCACCTCGACCTCGAGCAAGGTCTCCCTGCCGTCCTGCACGACCACCCCGCGCACCACGGCGCGCTCGGCCCCCTCCCGAACCAGCGGCGCATCGTGAGCCACCCGGTGGCTGGCAAGCGTCGCGAGATAGCCGATCGCCTCGACGAGGTTCGTCTTGCCCTGACCGTTGGGACCGACGAGTGCCGTCACGCCCGGGTCGAAGTCGAGGTCGACCTGGGCGTAGGAGCGGAAGTCGGTCGCGGAGAGTCGTGCGACGTACATCTAGGTGGGGGTCGAGTCTGCGGCGGAGCCCGTGCCCCCCGCCTTGCCGTCCGTCGACTCGACGGCATGCCCGCCGAACTGCGCGCGCAGCGCCGCGATCATCTTCATCGCCGGCGAGTCGTCCTGTCGGGACGAGAACCGCGCGTACAACGCCGCCGTGATCACCGGGAGCGGCACGGCGTGGTCGATCGCCGCCTCCACGGTCCACCGCCCCTCGCCGGAGTCCTGGGCAACACCTCTGAGCTTCGCGAGGTGCTCGTCCTGCTCCAGCGCACGGACGGCGAGGTCGAGCAACCAGGACCGGACGACGGTCCCCTTCTGCCAGGACGCGAACGTGGCGCGGACATCGGTGACGAGGTCGGTCGCCTCCAGGAGCTCCCAGCCCTCGGCGTACGCCTGCATGATTCCGTACTCGATGCCGTTGTGGACCATCTTCGCGAAGTGCCCCGCGCCGACCTTGCCGGCGTGCACGAAGCCGGACTCGGGATCGGGTCGCAGGGTGTCGAAGATCGGCATCAGCCGCGCGATCGCGTCGTCGTCGCCGCCCGCCATCAGGCCGTAGCCCTCGGTCAGACCCCACACGCCGCCCGATACGCCGCAGTCGACAAAGCCGATCTGCTTGCCGGCGAGCGCCGCCGAGTGAAGCTGGTCGTCGGTGTAGCGGGAGTTCCCGCCGTCGACGACCAGGTCGCCTGCCTCGAGGACCTCGCCCAGCGACTCGATCGTCGAGCCGGTCGGGGGGCCGGCGGGGACCATCACCCACACGGTGCGCGGCGGTTGCAGCGCAGCAGCGAGCGCACTGAGGCTGTCGACGTCACGGCCCGACTCGGGCGACACGTCGAACCCGACGACCTCGTGGCCGCCGCGGCGCAGCCGCTCGACCATGTTGGCGCCCATCCGGCCGAGGCCGACCATGCCCAGTTGCATGAGTGACTCGATTCCCCGCTTTCCGGGCTAGGACGCGAGGCGCACCGGCATGAGCAGGTACTTGTGGTCCGAGCCACCGTCACCGTTGCTCTTTCCGGTCAGCACGGCCGGCTTGGTCGGACCGGTGAACGACAGGGTCGCCGCGTCTGAGTCCAGCGACCCCAGCCCGTCGAGCAGGTACGTCGGGTTGAACGCGATCGACAGCGCCTCACCCTCGAACTCAGCGGGCAGCGACTCGGTCGCGGCCGCGTCGTCGAGCCCGCCGGCCTCCAGCTCGATGCCCTCGGCCGAGAACGACAGCCGGATCGGGGAGGTCCGCGACGCCACGAGGGCAACCCGGCGCACCGCATCGGTGAGGGCGCCCGAGTCGACGCTTGCCGTCGCAGTCGAGGTTTCCGGCAACAGCGAGCGGTACTTCGGGAACTCTCCGTCGAGCAGCCGGCTCGTCGTCGAACGGTCACCGCCGGCCAGGCCGATCAGGCCTTCGCCGGTACCGCCCATGGACAGCGCAAGCGACAGCTGAGCGCCCGACGTCAGCGACTTGGCGGCCTCGGCCAGGGTGCGCGCCGGCACCAGCGCGGTCGCCTGCATCGAGGGCTCCTCCGGTTGCCAGCGCAGCGTGCGCACCGCCAGCCGGTAGCGGTCGGTCGCCGCGAGCGTCATCTGCTCGCCGTCGATCTCCACCCGGATCCCGGTCAGCACCGGAAGCGCGTCGTCACGCCCAGCCGCGACCGCGACCGCGGCAACCGCGGCCGCGAAGGCGTCAGTGCCCACGGTCCCGGAGACCGCCGGCATGTCGGGCAGCGTCGGGTACTCCTCGAGCGGAAGCGTCGGCAGCGTGAAGCGTGACGACCCGCAGGACACCACGACCCGAGTCCCGTCGGTCGCGAGGTCGATCGGAGACGGCGGCAAGCTTCGGGTGATCTCGGCGAGCAGCCGACCGGGCACCAGCACCGAGCCCCCCTCGGCGACGGTGACGTCGAGGCTGGCCTGGGCCGACACCTCGTAGTCGAAGCCGGACAGCCGTACGCCGGGCCCGGCATCACCGCCGGCATCGATGCGCAGCCCCGACAGGACGGGAAGGGCGGCCTTCTGCGGCAGGATGCGGCTCGCCCAGGCAACGGCGTCGGCGAACGCATCCCGTTCGACTCGGATCCTCACGACTGCCGCCTTCCGTTGATGGGGGTGAGCCCGCACGCCATCCACATGGTTTTAGGCGTTGGGTCAGACAAGTTATGGATCAACTCGTTGTCGTCATATGGCCGGTGGATGTTGTGGGTAACCCTTGAAACCGCAGGTCGGGACCGATGTGCACGCTGTGCACGGGTGTGAACAGCGGCAGCGATCCCGTGGATGGGCTGGGGACGGGGCCGCGCCACCGCCTGATTGAACGATGTGGCCGGGAAACGTCCACAGCGTTGTCCCCAGGTTGTGTACGGCTGCTCCCGCCTCACGCTCGCGCCTGGCTTTTGATCCGGTTGGTGAGCTCGCTGACCTGGGTGTAGACGGAGCGACGCTCCGCCATCAATGAGCGGATCTTGCGGTCGGCATGCATCACCGTGGTGTGGTCACGGCCGCCGAAGTGCTGGCCGATCTTGGGCAGCGAGAGCTCGGTGAGCTCCCGGCACAGGTACATCGCGACCTGGCGGGCCTGGACCAGCACCCGGCTCCGTGAGGACCCGCACAGGTCCTCCATCGAGATCGAGAAGTACGCCGCCGTCTGGGCCATGATCGTCGAGGCGGTGATCTCCGGGCCGGCGGCATCGGCGATCAGGTCCTTCAGCACGATCTCGGCGAGGGCCAGGTCGACGGCCTGGCGGTTGAGGCTGGCGAAGGCGGTCACCCGGATCAGGGCGCCCTCGAGCTCGCGGATGTTCGAGGAGATCTTGCTCGCGATGAACTCCAGCACCTCTGCCGGCGCGTCGAGGCGCTCGGCGGCGGCCTTCTTGCGAAGGATCGCGATCCGGGTCTCGAGCTCGGGGGGCTG
>JAICMG010000239.1 GCA_025929365.1 Frankiaceae bacterium | reverse complement strand
AGGTCGTATGGCGAACTCCACGGGGATTCTCGGCGGCATGTTCAACTCGCCCCGGAAGCAGCGCCGCTTCCTCATCCTGAGCGGCGCGGTCTTCGCGGCCGGCGCGATCGCCTTCATCTCGACCGTGCTGCTCCGTGGCACCTCGAACGCCTTCACGGACACGATCTCGAACAAGCCGGCCCAGCTCTACCACCCCGAGAAGACCGCACCGGTCAGCAAGGAACAGGTCGCCCTGATGCGGACGTTCATCAAGACGGCCGTCGCGCGGAAGAAGCTGGGATTCGCCTACACCATCGTCGACAAGGACCTGAAGGGTGACTTGACCCTGAAGCAGTGGAAGGCTGGCAACATCCCTGTCGTCCAGTACGAGGCCGCGAACGTCGACACGGCCGCGTTCCTCCCGGTCTACCACTACCAGACCTCGGCGCTCTTCAACGTCGACCTGATTCCGGTGGGGCACACGCAGCAGCGTCCGCACCTCCTGTTCTTCATCGGCATGAAGCGCGCCGGCGGCTCGAAGACCGGCAAGTGGCTGATCGACTACTGGCAGCCGCGCTGGCGCCCGCCCGTGCCGATGGCACCCGGCTAGGCCGGCCGGCGACCCCTGCGAGAGTCATGTCCCTGGCTGGTTTCCTGCGGGGAACCAGGGATGTATGTGGCCTCGCGCCTAGATGCGAACCGGGGTGCTGAAGAGGCCGTGCACCGGACCGTCGGCGACCGCGGCCGGAAGCATCGTCAGCCGCGGCACCGTCTCCGACATACCGGGGGTCGGCTGCGCCGGCACAACCATCATCACCATCGGGCCTGTGCGCGCCTCCGAAGTCGCACTGGTAGCCGACGACTGGGCTTGGCGACCACCCCCCGGCGTGACGGTGAAAGCGGCGACAGCGGACATCGCCGCTGCCGCCGTCAGGACGCCACCGGCCGCACGGCGCAGGGAACGCCGACGCGACGCGGGCAGCGCGACATGATGACAGGGCTCTTCGAGCGCGGCCCCCCGCAGCAATGACGTCTGCGCGTTGACGCCCTGCGCGAACTCGCGGCAGCTCGCGCAGCGGCGCAGGTGCCGTTCGAGTAGAACAGCCTCGAAGGTCGAGAGGGCACCGTCCTGGCGGAACGAGATCGCCTCCCGCGAGCGATCACAGCGTGCGGGTCTCACAGGGAGTAGGACGACGATATCTGCCCGGTGTTAGTCACCCGGACGAGGGAATGTGAAAACGCTGTCAGAACGCGGCATGCGACGGGTCGAGCAGCGACCCGAGGATGACAAGCGTCAGGCCCAGCACGAAGAGCAGGATCGCCGTCCGGGACGACTCGGTTCGCTCATCCTGGGTCGCGCGGCGCAGCCGCCGCGCGCCGACGATCGGCACGTTCTCGCCGCGCTGCCCCGACCCGCGCAGCGGCCCGCGGGCGCCGACGACGAAGCAGCCGACGAGGAACACGGCCCCGACCACGTAGAGGCCGACCGCGATCGAGCGGGCGACGCTCGCCCCGGCGGCAAGGCCGAGCAGCGCCGAGACGGCGACGGTTCCGGCCAGGATCGCCAGGTAGATGATCGCGAGACGGCGTGCGCCCTGGAGCAGCACGACGGCGCCCACGATCTCAGTCGGGCGCGCCGACGGCCGAGGCGTCGTGACGGCGCATCTCGTCCGCGGACATCGGCCAGTGCTCGAGCGGGAAGTGGCACGCCGCCAGGTGGTCGCCGTGCATGATGAGCTCCGGCGTGTCGACGTTGCACTTTCCGTCGACGAAGCGCGGGCAGCGCGGATGGAAGCGACACGCCGCCGGCGGGTTGAGCGGGCTCGGCACGTCGCCCTCGAGGATGACCTGCTTGCGCGAGCGTCCGAGCTCCGGGTCGGCGATCGGCACCGCCGAGAGGAGCGCGCCGGTGTACGGATGCTTCGGCGACTGGTAGAGCTCGTCGCGTGAGCCGACCTCGACCGCCCGGCCGAGGTACATGACCATCACGCGGTCGGAGATGTGCCGCACCACGTTCAGGTCGTGCGCGATGAAGATGTAGGTGAGGCCGAAGTCGTCCTGCAGGTCCTTGAGCAGGTTGAGGATCTGCGCCTGCACCGAGACGTCGAGCGCCGAGACCGGCTCGTCGCAGATGATCAGCTTCGGGTTGATCGCGAGGGCGCGCGCGATGCCGATGCGCTGACGCTGGCCGCCCGAGAACTCGTGCGGGAACCGGTTGTAGTGCTCCGGGTTGAGGCCGACGATCT
>JAICMG010000098.1 GCA_025929365.1 Frankiaceae bacterium | reverse complement strand
TGTCCATTATCGGCGACCGGTATCCTGGTGGCACCGGGCCGGCGCGAACCATCGAGCGGCGCCGAGCGTCTTAGTAGGTGACGGCGTACCGACTCGCCGTCAGGGAATCCTCAGCAACGTCCACGACGTTGGAATGACTGTCGAACGATTTTGGAGGCCGAGATGGGTGAGCGCGTCCTGCGGGGCAGCCGCCTGGGTACGACGAGCTACGAGACCGATCGCAACACGGACCTGGCTCCGCGGCGCGAGGTGGTCTACGACTGCCCGTCCGGCCACGAAACGCGCATGGTGATGGCCAGCGACGCCGATGTCCCGGCGACCTGGGAATGCCGCAGCTGCGGGGTCACCGCGCTGCTGCGCGACGGCGACGCGCCTGAGGGCCGTGAGACCAAGCACGTCCGCACCCACTGGGACATGCTGCTCGAGCGGCGCTCGGTTGCCGAGCTCGAGGACGTGCTCAACGAGCGGCTGGCCGAGCTTCATCCGGCCCCCAAGCCACGCCGCAAGTCTGCCTGACGCGCCGCGCCGTCAGGGTCGGGCTACGCCTGGGCGGATGAGAGCGGCTCTGTCTCAGAACCCCTAACCCTCGAGTCGAGGTCGAGGGGACCTTGGCGCTTGCGGGTGCGAGATTGCACCAAGGCAAGGACTACCACAGCCAGCGCGGCGCCACTGAGGATCCACTCCGGCCACGGTCCGATCCGGTCGGCGAGGGTCACGGGGTCGCGCAGCGGCAGCCGCATGTCGAGCAGCGCAGGGTGAAACACCCCGGTCCGTGCCAGCACGCGCCCGTTCGGTGCGATCATCGCGCTCACCCCGCTCGTCGCGACCACGACGACGGCCCGACCGCTCTCGATCGCGCGGAGCCGGGAGATCGCCAGCTGCTGAGCGGTCTCTCCCCCGTTGCCGCTGTCGCCCTGATGCTCGTAGCTGGCGTTGTTGGTCTGCACGACCAGCAGCCGGCCGCCCCCGGTGACTCCCTGCCTGACGACCGCGTCGTCGGCGACTTCGAAGCAGATCGCATCCGCCAGCCTGACCGGGCCGACCTGAAGCGGTCCGCGCCGCTTGCCCGGCACGAAGTCCTTGGGGATCAGCGAGAACTCGCTGATGACGCGGCTGAGGATGCTGCGGAACGGCAGGTACTCCCCGAACGGCACAAGATGTCGCTTTATATACATGTCGCCAGGTCCACTTTGCGGCGACCAGACGATGCCGGCGTTCTGCACGTGGTTCGCTCCCGGGCCGTCGATGACGGCCCCGATGAGCATCGGGACTCCCACCGCGGCGGACGCCGCGTCGACCTGGCTTCGCGCGACCGGGTCAGTGCGGGGGTCGAGATCCGAGGCGTTCTCGGGCCACACGACGATCTGCGGCCGGGGAAGCTGACCGTTGGCCACCTCCTGCGCCAGCACACGGGTCTCGTTGAGGTGGTCCTGGGTGACTGCGTAGCGCTGCGCGAACTCCTTCAGGCCCAGCCGGGGCACGTTGCCCTGGACGGCGGCAATGACCGCCGAGCTCGGTGCTCCCCCGCGTGAGGTACCCGCGGTCGGCAGCTGGATCGCGAGCGGCCCCGCCACCACGAGGGCGACCCCGGCCAGCGCAGCTCGGCCCGCCCCACGACGCGGCGCAGCGCCTCCCTCGAGCAGCACGTACGCCAGCAGACTGCCGCCGAGCGCGACCGCGAAGCTGACCAACGGCGCGCCGCCGAGAGCGGCCAGACGCACGAGTGGCCCGTCGGCCTGGCCGAAGGCCAGCCGCGCCCAGGGGAAGCCGTGAAAGGGCCACCGGTCCCGCAGGAACTCCTGCCCCACCCACACCAGGGCCCCCGCGACGGGCCACCAGCGCAGCCGGCCGACCAGCGCCAGCGCGACGGCCATGGCCGCGAACCACAGCGACTCGATGACCGTGACCGCGATCCAGGCGTCGATCCCGAGCGGCTGGAGGAACGACACCGTCGGAAGCCACATCCCCACGCCGGTGAGGTAGCCCAGGGCGGCAGCACGGCGCAGCCGGCCGCACCCCCGCAGCGTGATCGCCATCCCGGCAACGCCCAGCACCGCGGCCGGCCACCAGTTGAGCGGAGGGAATGCGGCCCACAGGGCCACGCCGGCTGCGACCGCAGCAAGGGGCCGGAGCGGGATGACAGGGCGCGGCGAGCGGATCACGTCGGTTCGGACGGTACCCGAGCCGCGGCGCGGGACCGTCTCGCGCAGGGTGCTCGGATCCGGCCCGGATGCCCTTCGGACCGACCCACTGACGGCCGGCCGCCGTCCGTGTGCCGTTGTCTACTGGGCACCCGGGCCGCTCCCGAGTGGTCGCACCACGCCTGACCCCGCACTGGTGACGTGCCGGAGGCCGACTGGACCTGGCACCAGCTCGAGCCAGCGGGTGCACGCTGTCTCGACCGGCCAGTCGGGATCTGCCAGATGGTCACCGGGTGAAGGCCAAGCGTCCCTGTGGTGGACGGCAGGAAAGGTAGCGACCGGACTCCTCGCGCTGTCAACCATCCTCTGACCAGCGGAAACGCTCAAAATCGCAGGTCAGAGGCGGGAAGATGATCACGACAAGTCGGGCGATCGCCGGGGCAGCTCGCGGGTCTCCGAAATACTCGACCGATCATGCCATCCTTTCCTCGATCTCAAGTTGAGGTCGAGGTGGTCGCAATCGCTTACAACTCGTCCTGAAGCCAGCCCGGACGACTAGCCGTTCCCCAATGTCGGATGAGCCGTCGCCGGTCCTCCGACACGGCCCGGCGCAGATGCTGCTCGACGTCGGGCGGGACGACGAGCTCTGCCGGGTCGAGCTCTCTGCGCACCGCCGGCGAGCCGCTGTCGTTGAGCCGGACCATCCAGGCGGGGACCCAGTCCGTCTTGTCCCACCGCAACGTTAGCTCCCCGATCGCCCGCCACCACCGTCGCGGCGCTTGTTTGCCGGCGCTCGCGTTGGCGCTCGGCACCTCGACGGGCCGCCACGCCGGGTCGAGGCCGAGGAAGGCCCACAGCGCGTCGACGACGGTCTGCGGAGCGTCGCGGAGCTGTTCGAGGCTGAGCAGCAGGATGCGCTCGCGCGGGACGTGGGCCAGCCAGCGCTCGAGCTGCAGCGAGTAGCAGCTGGTCAGCAGGTAGCGAGGGTCCTCCCGGAGCGCGACCCCGATCGGGCGCGTCTCGGTCCCCCCAGCCAGGCCGTGGAGGTACGCAGAGCGCATCCGGTCGATCGGCTCCCGGACGATGTAGACCAGCCGTGGCTCGGCGATCGTCGCGGTCAGCCGCTCGGCGACCTTCGGATAGTGCGGATACATCGTGTAGGTCGTCGAGGCCTCCCCTACTGCCACGGCGTCCCCGGCCCCCGCGAACAGCGACCGGTACCACCCCACTCCCCTGCCCCACTGGCTGTCGGCGGCGAAGAAGTGCGGCTCCTTCGGATCGCACATGAACGCTTGAGGGTGCTGCTGAAGGAGCCGATGCAGCGTGCTGGTGCCCGCCTTCTGGGCCCCGATGACGAAGAAGCTGGGCAGCCCGGCGTTCGCGGAGCTCACCGCGCCCATGGGTTCGCGGAGCTCACAGTGCCGGCGGGCGGTCTTCGTACGGTGTCGACAAGACGACAGATGTCCGTGTCGATACATTGGCCGCGGCCCGGATCTTCTGCAGCAGGACCTCGAGATCAGCCGGCGAGGCGACGCGGACCTTGAGGATGTAGCTCTCGTCGCCCGCCACGCTGTGGCAGGCCTCGACCTCGCGCAGACCGGCGAGCCGTTCGGGCGCGTCGTCGGGCGCGCTGGGGTCGATCGGCTTGATCGAGACGAACGCCGTCACCGGCAGGCCGAGCGCGACGGGATCGGCCATCGCCCGATAGCCGCGGATCACGCCGCGCTGCTCGAGCCGTCGCACTCGCTGATGGACCGCCGAGACCGACAGTCCGGTCTCCTTCGCGAGGTCGGTGAAGCTGCGCCGGCCGTCTTCGGCGAGCAGCCGGACGATTCCACGGTCGACGTCTTCCACGAGGCAGCACCCTACCGGCGACGTACGCCGGGCCCGCCGAGACGATCATCACGCGAGGGACGCGGTACGACGGGGACCGCCACGCTGCCCACCATCCCCGCAGCAGCCGGGATGAACGAGGCGGGTCCCCGTCGACCACCACAGGACCTATTCGGGCCTGCTCGGCTCCGGCCACAGCCGAATCCAATTGCGGCTTCGGATCCGCCAAGCGCGATCTTGAGAGCCAAACGGGGGGCAGTCGGAGAAGGATCACGACTGCGGCAGCTCTGGGGTGATTGCCGGGTTCGTGACGCGTGATGCAGGCGTCACACGCCTAGCGGGATGGACTTGCCGCCGAACAAGTAGTTGTAGAAGTCCAAGATCGCGTGCCAGCCGGGGTAGACCAGATTGCCCTGCCAGACCACCACGATGACCATTACCGCGGCGATCGGTGCCACTCGACGCACGATGCTGAGCACCACCTCCGCATCGAGATCGCGCACGACGTACGCCGCGGTCGCAAGGGCCGGTGGCCACAGGATTCCGGCCGTGAGGCGGGTGTCATCGAGCGCGATCAGCGGGATCCCGATGGATCCCAGCACGGCGAGGCCGATGAGCGCTCGCGCGGCCGGCACCTGCCAGATGTCGCGCGCGGTGAAGAAGACCCACCCCACCCCGAGCGCTGACAATGCGATCAGAGGCCAGTAGTGCCATGCGCTCGAGTAGTACAGCGACCAGCCCCACACGTGGATGAGGGTGAACTCGCTGCTCCCGCCGCCCCAGTGGTGGTCAAGGACTCGAATCAGGACATAGCCGAGCAGGGCCGACGCTCCAAAGCCGATCAGCCGCCCGACTGCGGCCCGTCGCTCCTGCACGAGCAGGACCACAGCGGTGAACACCAACGCGAAGAAGGTCTCCGGCGCGTTGTTGAAGGCCGCGACTGTCCATGCCACCCACGCCAGCTCTCGGCGGCGGGCCAACACGGCGACGGCGAAGGCGATCAGGGTCACGGGGTCGTAGGACCCGACCCAGTCGACCAGGATGGCGGGGATCGCGCCGCCCACTAGGAGGACGACCATCGTCATCCGCAACGGCGTGGACTCCCGTACCGCCGGCATCAGCAGCGGAGTGGCGATCGCGAGCAGCGCCAGTGCGAAGTGGAAACCCAGGAACTCCGGCCCGCTGGTCAGGTGCAGCCAGCCGGCGAGCACCGCGGATACTGGCGTACGCAGCCGGAAGTCCGCCGGCGGCAGGAGCAGCGGCGACGCCAGGGGGTGGCGCCAATGGATCGCGAGCGCCTGTAGCACGTTCCAGGACGGGATCAGTCCGATGCCGTACTTGACGATCGTGACGACCAGAACCAGAGGCACCAGCGCCCGGAGGCGTCGCGTTCGCAACCAGTCGAATGCGCTGTCGACTCGGTCGGCAGGCGCCGATCGGGCGCTTGGGTTGGCCTGGAAGACTTTTCCGCCGTCTGAGGACAGAGTCACCGTAAGGACAGTAGATGGCGGCCGATCACGAGGCGTTGGATCTGGTTCGTGCCCTCGAAGATCTGCATGACTTTCGCTTCGCGCAGGTAGCGCTCGACCGGGTATTCCGTCGTGTACCCGTAGCCGCCGAAGACCTGCACGGCATCAGTGGTGACACGCATCGCGGTGTCCGTGGCGAACAGCTTGGACATCGCCGCCTGCGGACCGTACGGCAAGCCGGTGTCGCGTCGGCGGGCGGCCGCGAGGTAGCCGGCACGCGCCGCTTCGATGCCGGTCGCCATGTCGGCCAGCAGGAAGCTGACGCCTTGGAAGTCCGCGATCCGCTGCCCGAACTGCTGTCGCTCTTTGGCCCAGGCCACCGCGGCGTCGAGCGCGGACTGCGCGAGGCCTGTGGCAATCGCGGAGATCCCTAGTCGACCGCCGTCGAGTGCAGACAGCGCGATCCGCATCCCGTCGCCTTCGTTGCCGATCAACCGATCGGCTGGCACCCGGACGTTGTCGAGCACGATCTGCGCCGTCGGTGACGAGCGCAGGCCCATCTTTCGCTCCGGCGCCTGTGGCAGCAGGCCGTCGGCATCGGCCGGGACGAGAAAGGTGGAGACGCCGCCGCGGGCGTCGTCGGACGTGCGGCAGAAGACGTTGTAGTAGTCGGCCGTGCCACCGTGGGTGACCCACGCCTTGGTGCCCGACAGCACGTACGAGTCGCCGTCGCGCTTCGCCCGCGCCTGAAGCGACCCCGCGTCCGAGCCCGACATCGCCTCCGACAGCGAGTACGCACCCAGCAGCTCGCCGCCGAGCATGTCCGGCAGGAAGGACTTGCGCTGCTCGTCGGTGCCGAACGCCGCAACCGGGTAGCAGCTCAACGTGTGCACGCTCACCGCGAGCGCGACGGCGGCCCAGGCGCTTGCCAGCTCCTCCAGGACCTGCAGATACACCTCGTACGGCATGCCCCCGCCGCCGTACTCCTCGGGATAGGCCAGTCCGAGCAGACCGGCGCGACCGAGCAGCCGCACAGTTTCACGTGGGAACTCAGCGCGCTCCTCGTGCGCGGCGGCGTGTGGCGCGAGCTCGTCGCGCGCAAGTTCGCGAACGAGGTTGATCAGCTCGCAGGCTTCGTCGCTGGGAAGGACGCGCTCGACCGGCACGTTATCCAGTCAACACCACGAGGTCTCGGTCGATCGTGTCGAGCCGTTCCACCCCGTCGTCGGTGACGACGACGATGTCCTCGATGCGTGCGCCGTGCCGGCCACTGGCATAGATGCCGGGCTCGATCGAGAAGCACATGCCGGGCTCGAGGACGACGTCGTTGCCGGCGACGATCCATGGCTCTTCGTGCTCTTCGAGCCCGATCCCATGTCCGGTGCGATGAATGAACAGCTCGCCGTACCCGGCGGCCGAGATGACGTCACGCGCTGCCGCGTCGACGCTGTGTGCGGTCACCCCCGGACGCACCTGCGCGCAAGAGGCAAGCTGTGCGGCGAGCAGCACGTCGTAGTACGCCGCGAAGTCACCTGGTGCCTGGGCCCCCGCGGCGTACGTGCGGGTGCAGTCCGAGCAATAGCCGTCCGGCATGGTTCCGCCGATGTCGATCACCACCGGATCGCCGACCTCGATGACGCGCTCGCTGACGTGGTGATGCGGACTCGCGCCGTTCGGTCCCGAGCCGACGATGACGAAGTTCACGCTCGTGTGACCTTCGGCAATGATCGCGTCCGCGATGTCCCGGGCAACTGCGGCCTCGGTGCGTCCGGGCCGCAACCACTCCCCCATCCGGGCATGCACGCGGTCGATCGCCGCCGCCGCGTCGCGAAGCGCGGCGATCTCGTCCGGCACCTTGCGTAGCCGAAGCGGGCGAAGCACATCGCCGGCGAGGCGCTGTTCGGCACCAGCGAACACGTCACGGAACCGCAGGACCTGCTGTGCCCACATCCGATCGGAGACGCCGACGACAGCGGGGGCATGGCCGAGTGCGTCGTGAAGGCCGCCCGCAAGGAGCCGGAAGGAGTCGTCGGTCTCGTCGTGGGTCATCAGGGCGACGTGGTTCGTCGCGCCGCTGACCTCGGCAGCGTGCTGCTCCAGGGCTGGGACCACGAGCAGGGGGGCGCCCGACGCGGGAATGACGAGACACGTCAACCGCTCCAGCGGAAGCGCGTCGTATCCCACGAGGTAGCGCAGGTCGGCTCCCGGCGTGACGAGGAGTGCGTCGATTCCGGCCGCGGCTGCTGCCGCCGCAGCGCGGGTCAGCCGATCGCGGTAGGGAGCCGTCATGGCGTCAGGTTACGACGCCGCCCTCGGTTGGACGGCTATTGCGGGCGGTGCACCGTTGCCAGCATGCCGACGGCCTCGGCGAACATCGTCGACTTGATGACGCCCAGGTTCGGCCCTGCCTTCGCCGCGAACGGCGTCACCAAGTCGATCGCGGCGCTGCGCACCTCTGCCTCGCCGACTGCGGCGGTGACGATGCCTGCCGCAAGGCCCTCGCTCCCGCCGTATCGGCGACCGGTCGTCATCGCCTCGACAGCGGTGGCCGGTGTCAGCTTCGCCCGCAACAACGCGTCCATGCCCGGCGGGAAGGGCAGGCCGAGATCGACTTCCGGCAGGCAGAAGAAACCACGGTCGGCGCGCATGACGCGCCAGTCATGCGCCATGGCAAGCATCCCACCGGCCGCGAAGCAGTGACCTTGGATCGCCGCAACGGTTGGCATCGGCATGGTGAGCACCCGACTGAGGAGGCGCTGCACCAACGTCACGTATGCCTCGAACTGGTCGGCGTGCGACGTGAGCCAGTCGAGGTCGAGCCCGTTCGACCAGAACTTGCCGTCGGCCACGGTGACCAGGGCGGCGGGTGAGCCGAGCCCCTCCACCTCGTCGAGGCACGCGTGCATGCCGTCGAGCCATTCGGGGGTGAAGCGGTTCTCGTCGTTCCCGATGTTGAGGACGGCGACGGCATCATCGCGCTGCAGGGTCGGCACCCGGTTAGTGTCTCGACATGCCCGCCGCGCCCGGTGACCGGCTCCTTCTGCTCGATTCCGCCTCGATGTACTTCCGGGCGTTCTACGGCGTGCCTGACACGATGGTCGCGCCCGACGGTACGCCGGTGAACGCGATCCGTGGCTTCCTCGACTACATCGCCCGCCTCCTCACAGAACGCCGGCCGACGAGGCTCGTCGCGGCGATGGACGCCGACTGGCGCCCGCAGTGGCGGGTAGCGGCGATCCCCTCGTACAAGGCGCATCGCGTCGCCGACGAGGCGAGCAACGCCGAGGAAGTCCCGGACACGCTTTCGCCCCAGGTGCCGGTGATCGAAGACGTGCTCGACGCGCTCGGCCTGTGCCGGGTCGGTGTGCCGGGCTACGAGGCGGATGACGTCATCGGCACGCTCGCGACGACGGCCACGTGTCCGGTCGAGATCGTGACCGGTGACCGGGATCTCTTCCAGCTCGTCGATGACGAGCGCGATGTCACGGTGTTCTACATCGTGAAGGGAGTCGGCAACGCGGAGGTGATCGACGAAGCCGAGATCACCCGCCGGTATGACATCCCCAGCCGCACCTACGCCGACTTCGCGACGATGCGCGGGGACCCGTCCGACGGTCTGCCCGGCGTGCCCGGCGTCGGAGACAAGACGGCGGCGGCGTTGTTGCGCGAGTTCGGCAGCCTCGACGGCGTGATCCTTGCGGCACAGCAGTCGGACGCGGGCTTTCCCCGTGGGTCCCACGCCAAGATCATGGCGGCCGCGGACTACATCGAGCCGGCACGCAAGGTGGTGGCGGTCGCGCGGGACGTGCCGCTCGGCGACATCGATCCGACCCTGCCGACCGAGCCTCGCGACCCGGACGCGCTCGACGAGCTGTCGCGGCGCTGGGGGCTCGACAGCTCGGTCGAGCGCGTAGTGGCGGCCTTACGCGCCCGCGACTAGTCGCTCACGCCTGAGTACGCGACCACGCCACGTCGTAGCTTCCCAACGGCTTCTCTCGCCGTCACCGCGGTCTTCGAGCCGGCAGGTGCGGCGGCCGTCACCTGGTCGAGCAGGTCGAGTAGCTGCTTGACCCACCGCACGAAGTCCCCGGGCGCCAGCTGCGTGTCCCGGAGCACCGCGTCGAGCGAGTGGCCCTTCGCCCACCGCCAGGCCAGCCAGGCGAAGCCAGGTTGCGGCTGGCGGAGGAAGCTCAGCCCGGCGTCGGCTTCGACTCCTCGCAACGACTCCCAACGGCGGTCGAGGTCGGCCAGCGCGGCGCGGCAGGCTCCGGGCGGCAGCTTCGGGCTCGCCTCGTCGTCGCGTCTGGCTTCGTACACGACCGCAGACGCGACGGCCGCGAGCTCGGCGGCGTCGAGGTCCTCCCAGGCGCCGTCACGCAGTGCTTCCGCGACGAGCAGGTCGGACTCGGAGTACAGCCGCGCCAAGGTCCGCCCGAACGGCGTGACCTCGTCGCCGTCGATGTAGCCGAGCGAGGTCAGCACGTCACACACCGAGTCGAAGGTCCGGGCGATCGTCCCGGTGCGGTTGCGGACCCGGCGTTCGAGCGCCTCGGTGTCCCGCTCGAGCTTCGTGTACCGCTCGCCCCAACGGGCGTGGTCCTCACGGTCCGCGCAACCGTGGCACGGATGCCGGCGGATGGCAGCCCGCAACCGCGCGATCTCCTCGTCGTCGGTTGCCGCGCTGCGTTCCTTCGTGCGTCCGTTGCTCGCTTCGAGACCCAGTGCGCGCAGGCTCGACACGAGGTCGCGACGAGCCTGGGGTGAGCGACCGTCGAACCCCTTCGGGATCCGTACCTTGCCCTCGGGCAGCACTTCGTAAGTGAAGTCGCCGACGCTGAGCCGCTTGAGCTGGCGTCCGGCCGTGACGACCGCGAGCCGCGCGCCGCCGGGTCGATCGACCGGATCGACCACCACCCCCAGCTCCCCGCGCCGGGCGCCGGGCAGGCGGATGACGTCGCCGGCGCGCAGCGCCTCCACCGAGTGGATCGCGGCGACGCGGCGGGCCCCGGCGCGACCGCGGGCGAGCTCGGCCTCGCGGTCGGACAGCTGGCGGCGCAGTGCGGCGTACTCGGCGAAGTCGCCGAGGTGACAGGTCATGGCCTCGCGATAGCCGCCGAGCGCTTCTTGGTTGCGACGCACCTGTCGCGCCAGGCCGACGACCGCCCGGTCGGCTTGGAACTGCGCGAACGACGTCTCGAGCAGGTCGCGCGACGCGTCACGGCCCATTCGCCCGACCAGGTTGACGGCCATGTTGTACGACGGGCGAAAGCTCGATCGCAGCGGGTAGGTACGGGTCGACGCGAGACTCGCGACGTGACGCGGGTCGAAGCCCGGCGTCCACAACACGACGCCGTGGCCCTCGACATCGATGCCGCGACGGCCCGCGCGACCGGTGAGCTGGGTGTACTCCCCCGGCGTCAGGTCGACGTGCGCCTCCCCGTTCCACTTCACCAGCGACTCGAGGACAACACTGCGGGCGGGCATGTTGATGCCGAGTGCGAGTGTCTCGGTGGCGAAGACGACCTTGATGTAGCCGTCGGCGAACAGCTGCTCGACGGCCTCTTTGAAGGCGGGAAGCATGCCTGCGTGGTGCGAGGCGATTCCGCGCTCGAGGCCGTCCAGCAGCTCCCCGTAGCCGAGGACCGTCAGATCGTCGTGCGGGATTCCCGCGGTATGCGCCTCCACCGTCGCGCGGATAGTCCTGCGGTCCTCCGGTGAGGCGAGTCGCAGGCCGGCGCGTATGCACTGGCGGACCGCGGCGTCGCAGCCGGCCCGGCTGAAGATGAAGACGATCGCGGGCAGCAGGCCGTCGTGGTCGAGTCGCTCGACGACGTCGGGCCGGCGCGGCAGATCGACGTGCCGCGGCCGTTTGCCGCCGCGTTGCGGCCGTCGGTTGCGGTCGAGCTGCGTGATGCGCGACTCCTGCGCCGCGAGGCGGGCGAGGTGCGGATTCACCTCATGCTGCTCGTCGTCGACGAACAGGTCCTGCAGCTGACCGCGCACGAGCACCGATTGCCAGAGCGGCACCGGCCGGTGCTCTTCCACGATGATGCTGGTGTCGCCGCGCACCTCCTGCAGCCAGGCTCCGAACTCCTCGGCGTTGCTCACGGTGGCGGAAAGCGAGACCAGCTGCACCGAAGCCGGCAGGTGGAGGATGACCTCCTCCCAGACGGCGCCGCGGAACCGGTCGGCGAGGTAGTGCACCTCATCCATCACGACTGCCGACAGGCCGTGCAGGGTGGCGGAGTCCGCATACAGCATGTTGCGGAGCACCTCAGTGGTCATGACGACGACCGGCGCCTCGCCGTTGACGGAGTTGTCGCCGGTGAGCAGGCCGACTCGATCCACTCCGTACCGTGCGACGAGGTCGTGGAACTTCTGGTTCGACAGTGCCTTGATCGGTGTCGTGTAGAAGCACTTGGCGCCGTTGCGCAGCGCAAGGTGTACGGCGAACTCCCCCACGACGGTCTTGCCCGCGCCGGTCGGTGCGGCGAC
>JAICMG010000165.1 GCA_025929365.1 Frankiaceae bacterium | reverse complement strand
TGTTCGGCCCGGCCGCGCGATCCTTGCCGCAACTACCGCTCTACGCCGACGCCAACGGTTACCTGCGCGCCCGGGCACCGTTCGACCAGCCGCTCGGCCCGAGCTTCTGGGAGCGCCGGTGAGGAGCGGCGTCCCGCGCTGGCGGCGGGCCTTCGACGCCGCCGACGGCCGGTTGCGCATTGCGAGCGCGGCCCGTGAGCAAGCCAAGAAGATCTTTCCCGACCACTGGTCGTTCCTGCTCGGCGAGCTCGCCCTCTACAACTTCCTGATCCTGCTGCTCACCGGCACCTATCTCGCCTTCTTCTACCGCGCCTCAGACACCCCGGTCGCCTACCACGGCTCGTACGTGCCGCTTCACGACGTACGCGTCAGTGAGGCCTACTCATCGGTGCTGCGAATCTCCTTCGACGTCCGCGGCGGCATGCTGATCCGCCAGATCCATCACTGGGCGGCGCTGCTGTTCGTCGCGGCGATCCTCGTCCACGCCTGCCGAATCTTCTTCACGGGGGCGTTCCGCCGACCGAGGGACCTCAACTACACGATCGGCGTGAGCATGCTCGTGCTGGCGATCGCCGAAGGCTTCTTCGGCTACTCCCTGCCGGACGACCTGCTGTCAGGGACCGGCCTTCGCATCGCGTACTCGATCTTCGAGTCCATCCCGGTGGTCGGGACCTATCTCGCGGTGTTCTTCTTCGGCGGCCAGTATCCCGGCGACGGCGTGATCTTTCCGCGGATGTACATCCTGCACGTGTTCATCCTCCCGCTGCTGATCCTCGGCCTGTTGAGCGCTCATCTGCTGATCGTGTGGCGACAGAAACACACCCAGTTCGGCGGGCATGGCAAGACCGCCGAGAACGTCGTGGGCTCGAAGCTGTACCCGGCGTACGCCAGCAAGAGCATCGGGCTGTTCTTCGCCGTGTTCTCGATGCTCGCGTTCCTGGCGAGCTTCGCCCAGATCAACCCGATCTGGCTCTACGGTCCGTACGACCCGAGCACGGTGTCGGCCGGCTCGCAGCCCGACTGGTACATGTTCTGGCTGGAGGGATCGTTGCGGCTGATGCCGCCGATCGAGAGCCGGTTCCTCGGGCACACGGTCGACTGGAACGTCTTCTTCCCTGCTGTCGTCGTGCCGCTTCTGCTCTTCGGCGGAATGCTCGTCTATCCGTTCATCGAGCGATTAGTCACGCGCGACCGGGCCGACCACGACCTGCTCGATCGTCCCCGCGACCATCCGCTCCGCACCGCGCTCGGTGCGGCCACGCTGGTCTACTACCTCGTGCTGTCGGTCGCGGGCGCCAACGACCTGATCCCCTACACGTTCGGCCTGGACATGATGGCGTTCACCCGCGCGTTGCAGATCGCCGTGATCGCAGGGCCGATCGTCGTGTTCGTCGTCACGCGACGGTGGTGTCACCGCCTGCAGCTCAACGAGATCGCCGACCGGGTCGCCGCCGCCAACGCGGGTTCCGTGGTGACAGCGGAACCGGCGGGGTACGCCGTGCCGAGGCGCTAGTCGCCGGCCTGCTCGCGGTCCAACGTCCCCCAGTCGCCGGCCTGCTCGTCGATGAGCCGCTCGCTCGACGCGACGACG
Organism: Frankiaceae bacterium; assembly: GCA_025929365.1. Lineage (GTDB taxonomy): Bacteria > Actinomycetota > Actinomycetes > JAFAQI01 > JAFAQI01 > DASZTV01. The sequence continues at coordinate 4,763 of JAICMG010000165.1, read as the reverse complement.
CCTTCGGCGATCCACGCCATCGGCTGCTCGCAGCGCACCAGCGGCTCGTTGTCCGGCCCCCGGCCGACCTCGGTGCCGAGGAAGAGCCAGGGACGCGCGCCACGTCGCTCCCGAAGGTGCCGGTAGTCATACAGCCGCCGGGCGACCCACGTGTCGAGCGGCCGCCCTTCCCACCAGTCCTCGACCGCCAGCGCGCTGGCGGACAGGCCTGGCAGGTTCACGCCGGTGAGGTCGTCCTGGCTCTGCGACCCACTGTCTACGTCGGGCCCCCTCGACCAACGGACGTACAGCCGCTCCCCGTGCCGGCGCACGAGGTCTACGAGTTCGCGCATCGTGGTCACGACCGGCAGCTCGGTCTCGGCGTCGGGCGTGGCCACGGGTCTACCCGCTCGCCGGCCGGGCCGGCGTTGCGTCGAATCGGAGCAATGCGCCGAGGCCGTCGCGCGGCCCGGCTTTCGCGTCCGCGCTGATCGCCACGACGTCCGCGTCGGTACCCAGAGCCGCGCGCAGCACGACGTCGATCAGGGGCGCTCGCTCGGGTGCATCGACAGCCATCGCCTCCAGCTCGCCCTCGTCCGCCGCAAGCTGCGTCACCTCGGTGCCGAAACCCAGCGTCTGGTCGGAGTCGCGCCACCGCTCCGGTGCGACGACAAGCGTGTCGACCTGCGCCTTCTGCAGCGCGCCGATCACCGGTCGTACGCCGTTGGCCGCGCCCTCACCCCGGCCGTCCGCTTCGGCGAACCTGCCGAGCACTTCCACCTCTTCGGTCGCGGCGTGGGCGGCGACTGCCTCGGCGACACGGCGACTCACCTCCTCGTCGGCGCCGTCGGCATGACGCCCGCCGCCCGGCACGGTGACGAAGGAGTCCTGCAGGGGCGCGGGCAGCCTGTCGCGAAGCAGCGTGATCGCGCGCTCGTCGCCCGAACCGACCACGACTGCCGGGTCGACCTTCCGCGCCACCTCGTCGACCAGCGTCGCCACGCGCTCCGCGCTTCGCTCCCAGCTCTCCTCGACGCTGGCTTCGAAGCGCTTCGCCGCCCACCCGCCGGTCCCGGTCTTGTGGACCGGCCATTCCGCCGTCTGCGCCGAGACCTCCTTCACCGGCTCGCCGCCAGTCGCCGGATAGGCGATCACATCGGCGCCCTCCCGGTCGGTCAGCACGACAACGTGAGCCCGGCGTGCGCCCAGCCATGCCACAAACGGCAGCAAGCGAGGAAGCGGCTCGACCGAGAGCTCCGCGGCGATCAGCGGCGGTGGCACGTGCTCGTCGAGGTGCACCTCGCCGCCCGCGGCGACGAGCACTCGCGTACCGGCAGGCTCGCCGGTCGTGCGACGTACCGCGGCGAGCGCGGCGATGGTTGCCTCGTCGACGCCGCGATCAGCGAGTTCGGACAGGCCGTTCTTCCATGCGATCTCCAGCTGCGTCGCGCTGTCCTCGGCCGGCTCCGTCGGGAGGTACCAGGTGACGACCGGGCCGGACAGCCGATACAGCGGCGCTAGCTCATGCAGCTTCATGCTGTATCGCTGCCCGCAGCGAGCGACGAATAACTAGCGCCTCGGCACCACGTTGACCGCACCGGTCCCGATCGGCTCGGGCAACCCACCGCCGTTTGTTGACCGGTCGGAAGGGGGACCTCTTCGACAACCCGCCGAGGAGGTCGACATGTCCCATGACGCGATCGTGATGTTGAAGGAAGACCACAAGAAGGTCCGCGCTCTGTTTCGCGACTTCCGGAAGGCCGGCGACAACGCCCACGCCACGAAGGCACGACTTGCCGACAAGATCCTCGAAGAGCTGACGGTGCACACCTACATCGAGAACGAGGGCATGTATGCCGACGTCCGCACGTTGGCGCCCGAGCTCGAGGACGACATCCTCGAGTCCCTCGAGGAGCACCACGTCGCGGATGTCCTGTGCATGGAGCTGTCGCTGATCAGCCCCGAGAACTCCCACTTCGACGCGAAGATGACCGTGCTCATGGAGAACGTCGAGCACCACATCGAGGAAGAGGAAGGCGAGTGGTTCCCGAAGGTCCGGGAGAAGCTGGGCCGCAATGACCTCCAGGACATCGGCGCGAGGATGGAGCAGCTGCGCAAGAAGGCCCCGAAACGGCCATCGCATCCGCGTTCCCTGAAGAAGGCCGTCAAGGCCCTCGTGTCCTGATCCGGGGACTGCACCGCCGGTGAGTCGATGTCCGCGCCCTCGTTCGTTGCCGAGTTCGACTCCGCGACGGGACTCGTCCGCGCGCTGGCCGCCGCACTCGCACGGGAGCCGTATCTCCGGCTAGGCCGGTCGCGGCTGACCGAAGCGGCAGTGAGGGCGAGCCGGGCGCTGCCCGAGCCCGCGCGGACCGCCGTCTTCGCACGCTCCGGCGCTGCGGAGGGCATCAAGCCCAAGGCACTTTCCACGGTCCGGCCGGAGCGCTTCTCCCGCTGGGTGACCACCCAGTACGGCGGGCACCGCCGCCCGGCAGTCGCCATCGGGTCGTCGAACGGAGCGGTCATGCATCTGTGCGCCGCGATGGGGATCCCGTGGCTGCCGCAGACGTTCCTGGTGCCGGTACGCAGGCGTGCCGACCCCGACGACTGCGTGGGCGATGCAGCCCTCGCGGCAGCCGAGTCCGAGGCGCTGCTTTCCGCCCAGCCGATGCTCGCGATCCATCAGATGCACGACCCGAACCAAGACCGCCTCATGGTCCGTCACATCGCGTATTTCCGGATGAAGCTGTGCGCGCTGACCGCCGAGTACCGCCGTTACCTCACCCATGTTCTGCCGCCAGGGGGCACGATCCTCATCGTCGACGGCGGCGTCCGGTGGCCGGTCACGCGACGCGGGCCGCGACACGTCTACCAGCAGGGCGCGGTCGGGGGCTTGACCCCTGAGGAGTACGTCGACGGCAGCGATCGTGTGCGTGCGTTCCTCGCCGAGCAGCACGCCAAGACGCGGGAATGGCGATTTCCGCCGGTCGACGAGTGGGCCCCTGAAGCGGAATGGGGCTATGAGCCGGCCCTGACCGCTGACATCCATGCCTTCGCCGAGCACTATGGATATCGCGTGGCCCGGCTGACGGTGGACTCCCCCGATGCCGCAGGGCCTGTCGTCGCGGACGTCTACCGCGAGTGGTACGCCGCGATGGGGCAGCCCGTGACGCGGCTGCTGGCCGAGACCTTCGTCTGCGCGGAGCCTGGATGGGCGCTGGCGACCGGCACGGTCCCGCTCTGGCTGACCTTCGCGACCGAGCCGGCACTCGACGTCTTGTCGAAGTACCTCGGCGACAGCGAGGGCTTCACCGACCTTCTCATCACGTTGTTCCCGCACGGTGTGCGGTCAGCGGGATATGCCTCCGTGCAGCGCTGGTGTCACGCCGCACTCGACCACGGCATCGCCCCGACGATCGCCGGGGTCGACGCGGACAAGTGGCCGGCCGACTTCGCCGCACTCGCCACCTATGCCGGCGAGCTGAATCGCCGAGTGCCGGCCGGTGAGTACCCACCCCGGCTGTCGCTGGCCGACGCGGCGGCAGCGGTGTCCCGCCACGGTCGTGCCCATGGCGTCGAATGGCGTTGGGAATGAGCGCGGCGGTGCTCACCCGCCACCCGCATGCGGGCACCTACGACTGGCTGGTGCGCGACCTCGGCGAGGCCTCGAGCGGGCGACCGGTCGTCGTGTTCGTTGCCGGGCTGGGCTCAGGTGACTACCTGTTGCCGCACGCCGAGCGGCTCGCGACGAGCCGGCGTGTCCTGCTGCCGGACATGCCCGGTTTCGGCGACAGCCGTGGGCCCGCGCGGCTTCGCAGCGTCGAGGAGTTCGCGGCCGCACTCGGTGCACTCCTGCGCGATGAGGTCGACGGTCCGGTCGATCTCATCGGCAACTCCTTCGGCACGCAGATCGCGCTGGCCCTGGCCGAGACCGAGCCGGACGCCGTACGCCGGCTCGTGCTGATCGGGCCGACCATGGACCGCACGGCGCGCACCTACCCGCATCTTCTCGGCCGTTGGCTGCTCACAGCTCCGATCGAGCCACCGTCGCTCGCGGTCTCACTCGCCCGCAGCTATCTGAAATGCGGGATACGAACGCCCGCTCTCGCCTTCCGGGCGAGCATCCGCGATCAGCCCGAGCGGCGGATCGCCACCATCCCGCATCCGGTCCTGCTGATCCGCGGCATGCGGGACCGCATCGCTCCACGCCGGTGGTTGGAGGAGCTCCAGGACTGCGCCGCTCACGCCGAGATCGTCGAGGTGCCCGACACCGCGCACACCGTCGACTACGCGGCACCGGAGCGGGTCGCCCCGATCGTGGCCGAGTTCCTCGACCGCGCGTAGTACACCTAGGCGACTTTGAACTGGGCGATGCTGGCGCGCAGCTCGGCGGCGAGGTTGTTGAGCTGTGCGGCTGCGGCTGCCGACTGCTTGGAGCCGACGGCGTACTGGCGGGACACGTCGGAGACCTGGGTCATCGCGGATACGACCTGATCCGACGCCGAGCGCTGCTGCTGGGTCGCGACCGAGATCTCCTTGGCGGCGGTCGTCGTCTCGTCGACCATCGCGCTGATTCGCTCGAGGGCGTCGACGACGCCCCGGGCCAGCTCGGAACCCACCCGAACCTCTTTGCTGCCTTCCTCGCTGGCGAGGATGGTGGCGGAGGTCTCGGCCTGGATCTGGGACACGATGTCCTGGATCTGGCCGGTGGACTGCTGGGCGCGTTCGGCGAGCTTGCGCACCTCGGCGGCGACCACCGCGAAGCCGCGGCCGTTCTCCCCGGC
>JAICMG010000069.1 GCA_025929365.1 Frankiaceae bacterium | reverse complement strand
GAAGCTGGTCGGCGGCGCCATCGCGCTCGCCGTGCTCGGTGCGCTCATCCCCGCCGCGCTCGCCGCCCCGAGCCCCGCCGCCGCGAGCCGTAAGCCGCCGAGCAAGGACGCCTTCTACCGCTACACCGGGTCCAAGCCGCTCCGGCAGATCGCACCCGGAACGGTGCTCAAGCAGCGCGCCATCGATCTGGCGATGGGACCCGCGACGACGCCGGTCACCGCGGAGCAGCTGCTCTACCGGACGACGGACCAGCTCGGGCATCCCACCGCGACTGTCACCACCGTCATCGCGCCGGCACCGCTGCCCGCGGTGTCGCCGATCGTCGGCTACCTCAGCTTCTACGACGACCTCGGCGGCAAGTGCGACCCGAGCTACACCCTCGCCGGTGGCGACCCCGGTGCCAGCAACCAGAGCGAGGCAGAAGAAGAGGAGCTGCTCATCCTCTTCTACGTCGAGAACGGCTGGGTCGTGACGGTGCCGGACTTCGAGGGCCCGCAGCTGCACTGGATGGCGGGGCGCCAGGCGGGCTACGGAACCCTCGACGCACTGCGAGCGACCGAGTCGGCGCTCGGGCTGGACGCGGCCACGAAGATCGGCCTGTCGGGTTACTCCGGCGGCGCACTTGCCGGTGACTGGGCCAGCGAGCTCGCCCCGACGTACGCGCCGAAGCTCGACATCGTCGGCGCGGCGCTCGGCGGCATCCCGGTCGACCAGGGCCACCTCTTCCGGTACGCCAACGGCACCTCGGTCTTCAGCGCGGCACTGCCGGGGATCCTGCTGGGTCTTGCGCGCGCGTACCACCTCGACCTGCACCGCTACCTGTCGACGTACGGCCGGAAGGTCGTCGACGCCGAGGCCCACACCTGCATCGGGTCGGACTTCGGCAAGTACCCGGGCCTGACCTACCAGAAGCTGCTCAAGCCGCGCTATCGCCACATGTTCCGCGTGCATGCATTGGCGCATCTGATCAACCAGCAGCGGATGGGAACCGTCAAGGGCCATCCCCACACCGTGTTCCTGATGGGCAACGGCAACACCGACGGATACGGCGACGGCGTCATGAGCATCCGGGACGTGATCGGGCTCGCCCAGGAGTACTGCCGGCAGGGTGCGCCCGTCGAGTTCCACCAGTACGGCGGCGCCGGGCACGAGGCGGCGGGCGCCTACTTCGAGCCGGAGACGGCACCGTTCCTGGCCGCTCGCTTCGCCGGGACGCCGTTCAAGGGCAACTGCGGATCGATCCGGGCAACCGGCTGATGCCAGCATCGGCGTACGTGGCTAGAGTCCGATAAGACGAGGTCATCGACAAGAAAGAGGCCGATCCATGGACGCGAGAGCAGCCGTTCTGTGGGACACCCACAAGCCGTGGGAGATCGAGGAGATCACCCTCGACGACCCGGGACCCAACGAGGTCCTGGTCGAGCTCGTCGCAAGCGGCCTGTGCCACTCCGACGAGCACCTCGTCACCGGCGACATGAAGATGCCGCAGGAGATGAACGAGCTGCTGGGATTCCCGCAGTACCCGATCATCGGCGGCCACGAGGGGGCCGGCACGGTGCTCGAGGTCGGCAAGAACGTCCAGAGCGTGAAGCCAGGCGACAGCGTCGTCTTCTCCTTCATCCCGTCGTGCGGCCGCTGCCCGTCGTGCTCGACCGGCAAGCAGAGCCTGTGTGACCTCGGCCAGTACCTCATCGTCGGCCGCCAGATCGACGGCCTGGTCGCGCGTCACCACCTGGCCAAGGACGGCACCGACATCGGGACGATGTGCTGCCTCGGCACCTTCGCGACGCACACGATCGTCAACGAGGCCTCGTGCGTGAAGCTCGACGACGACATCCCGGTCGACAAGGCCGCACTCGTCGGCTGCGGCGTCACGACGGGCTGGGGCTCCGCGGTCTACCGCGCGGACGTCCAGCCCGGCGAGACCGTCGTCGTCGTCGGCATCGGCGGCGTCGGCATCAACGCCGTACAGGGCGCCGCCATGGCGGGTGCTCGCAACGTCGTCGCCGTCGACCCGGTGCAGTTCAAGCGCGACGAGGCGCTGAAGTTCGGCGCGACCCACACCGCCGAAAGCGTCGAGGAAGCCTTCGCGCTGGTCGGCGAGATCACCTGGGGCGCGATGGCCGAGAAGGCGATCATCACGACCGGCGTCGCCGAGGGCTCGATGATCGCCTCCGTGCTCTCGCTGGTGTCGAAGGGCGGCCGCTGCGTCGTCACGGCGGTCGCGTCGATCGAGGCCACCGACGTCACGATGAGCCTATTCGAGCTGACGCTGATGCAGAAAGAGCTCGTCGGCAGCATCTTCGGCGGCTCCAACCCGCGTCGCGACATCCCGCGCCTGCTTCGCCTCTACAAAGAAGGCAAGCTCAAGCTCGACGAGCTGATCACCACCGAGTACAAGCTCGACGAGGTCAACCAGGGCTACGACGACATGCGCAACGGCAAGAACATCCGAGGCCTGATCCGCTACTAGGACCCTCGGTGATCATGACCGTTAATTCGTGACACGCCGCGAAGGCTGAATTTGCGGTCATGATCACCGGTGAGTGGCCGCCGGGTGGGTGGTTTGTGGCAGTTGGGCTGACGCTAGTGTCATGTCATGTCGATTGCTGTCACGGACGACCATCGCGCACTGGCTGAGACCGCCGCTGACTTCCTGCTGAAGCGCGATGCGCGGGGTGCCGCGCGAGCCTTGCTCGAGGCAAAAGATGAGCCGCGCCCGACGTTCTGGGATGACCTGGCCGGGCTCGGCTGGCTCGGCCTGCACCTGCCGGAGTCGGTCGGCGGCGCGGGCTACGGCCTGGAAGAGCTCGTGGTCGTGGTCGAGGAGCTCGGTGCCGCGGTAGCGCCCGGGCCGTTCGTGCCCACGGTCATCGCGAGCGCCGCTCTCGCGGCCGCCGGCGACGAGTCGTTGCTCAGCGGCCTCGCGGACGGATCCCGTACGGCGGCAATCGCGCTGTCCAGTGACATCACCATCTCCAGCGGCAAGGCGTCGGGAACCGTGGCCGCGGTCCTCGCGGGCGGTACGCCGGACCTACTCGTCATCGCAGCCGGTGACGACCTGGTGATCGTCGAAGCGGCTGACAGCGGGGTGTCGCTGGACTTCCCGCGCAACCTCGACCCGACTCGGCGCTCCGGCGCGGCGACCCTCGAGGAGGCGCCGGCGAGGCTGTTGCCGGGCGCGGCTCGAGGCTTCATCGACCTTGCTCGCGTCATCCTTGCCGCGGAAGCGGCAGGTGTCTCCCGGACGTGCACCCAGATGGGTGCGGAGTACGCCAAGGTCCGCGAGCAGTTCGGTCGCCCGATCGCAACGTTCCAGGGCGTGAAGCACCACTGCGCCAACATGCTCGTCGCCACGGAGCTCCTCACGGCCGCGGTCTGGGACGCCGCACGTGCGGTGGAGACCGGCGGCGACCAAGCACGGATCTCCGCCGCCGCGGCCGCGACGCTCGCCGGCCCCGCGGCGTACCTGTGCGCGAACCTCAACATCCAGGTTCACGGCGGCATCGGCTTCACCTGGGAGCACGACGCGCATCTGTTCCTGCGCCGCGGTACGGCGATCGGCGCGTTGCTCGACGCCGACTCGGCAGCGAAGGAGGTCGTCGACCTCACCCGCGCCGGCGTCAAGCGCGAGCGCACGATCAAGCTGCCGCCGGAGGCCGAGCAGATCCGCGCCGAGGTGCGAGCGGTCGCCGAGGGCATCAAGGACAAGGACGACGCCGCGAAGCTCGCCGCCCTCATCGAGTCCGGCTACGTCATGCCGCACTGGCCGAAGCCGTGGGGCCTCGACGCGGGCGCGGTCGAGCAGATCGTCATCGAGCAAGAGTTCGACGCAGCAGGCATCAAACGGCCTAACTACGGCATCACCGCATGGGTGCTGCTCACCCTGATCCAGCACGCCACCGAGGAGCAGGTCCAGCGCTACGTCCCGCCGGCGCTGCGCCAGGACCTGATCTGGTGCCAGCTGTTCAGCGAACCCGGCGCGGGCTCCGACGCGGCCGGCGTGCGCACCAAGGCGACCCGCGCCGAAGGCGGCTGGCTGGTCAACGGCCAGAAGGTGTGGACGTCGGGGGCGCATCACGCGGCGTTCGGCCTCGCCACCGTGCGCACCGATCCCGACGTGCCGAAGCACGACGGCATCACGACGATGGTGATCGACATGCATGCGCCGGGCGTCGAGGTCCGGCCGCTGCGGATGGCCCCCGGGCCGTCCGACTTCAACGAGGTGTTCTTCAACGACGTGTTCGTGCCCGACGCCGATGTCGTCGGACCGATCAACGGCGGCTGGACCGTGGCCCGGGCAACCCTGGGCAACGAAAGCGTCAGCATCGGTGGCGGCACCGGGGCGATGACCTTCCCGGGCGAAGCGCTCATCAAGCCGTACGACGCGCACCCGGAGCGGCTCCCCGGTGGCGAGGCGCAGATCGGCCGCTACATCGCGACGCAGCAGGCGATGGGGCAGCTCAACCTGCGCAGCGCCAGCCGCGCGGTTGCCGGCGGTGGCCCCGGGCCCGAAGGTGCGGTGACCAAGCTGGTGCTGTCCGAGCTCGGTCTCGACGCGGCCGGCATCCTCTCGGAGCTCGCCGGCACCGACCTGCTGTTCATGGACGAGCCGCGGCAGATGCCCGGAATCATGGTGCTGATGCAGCGCGCGATGACGATCGCGGGCGGAACCTCAGAGATCAAGCGCAACCAGATCGCCGAGCGACTCCTCGGCCTGCCGCGCGACCCACTCATCAAGTAGAGAGGTAGAAACACGGTGGAGATCAGCGGCAAGAAGGCCATGATCGTCGGCGGCGCCTCGGGCATGGCCAAGGCGTCGGCAGAGCAGCTGAAGGCGAAGGGCGCATCGATCGCGATCCTCGACCTGCCGACATCGGCGGGCGCGGAGGTCGCGAAAGACCTCGGCGGGACCTTCCACGAGCTCGACGTACTGGACACCGACGGCACCGAACAGTCGCTGCAGGACGCGTTCGAGGCGCTGGGCGGTCTTCACATCGCGGTCAACACCGCAGGCGGCGGCATCGGCAAGCGCACCCTCACCAAGGAGGGTCCCCACCCGCTGGACGAGTTTCGCCGGGTCATCGACCTCAACCTGATCGCCTCGTTCAACCTCAACCGGCTGCAGGCGAACTACATGTCGCGAAACGAGCCGGAGGACGAGGAGCGCGGCGTCATCATCAACACCGCGTCGATCGCGGCGTTCGAGGGCCAGATCGGCCAGGTCGCCTACGCCGCCGCGAAGTCCGGCATCGTCGGCATGACGTTCACGATGGCCCGCGACCTCGGCTCACTCGGCATCCGCGTCACCGCGATCGCGCCCAGCCTGTTCTCGACCGGCATCACGCAGGGCATCCCGGATGAGTTCGCGACGATGCTCACCAAGGACGCGGCGTTCCCGAAGCGGATGGGTCGTCCGGAGGAGTACGGCCGGCTCGCGGTCGCGATCGTCGAGAACCCGATGCTCAACGCCGGGACGATCCGGCTCGACGGCGGCCAGCGCTTCGCCCCGAAGTAGCCGACTTGTCAGAAGCTGGTTCGGCCATCGCCGGATGACGTTCTGACAAGTTGCCGGCTGAGCGGGTGAAGCCGCTCGGGAGGAGTACGTCGTCCGGGCCGAGGTCGTGCACTGACGCACGGCCGAGGCCGAGGACGGCGGAGTCGATCCCGCCGCGCAAAATGTCGAGCACGTTCTCGACACCGGCCTGTCCGTTGGCGGCGAGACCCCACAGGTAGGCGCGCCCGATCATCACGGCGCGGGCGCCGAGTGCGAGTGCCTTCACGACGTCGCTGCCCCGCCGTACGCCGCCGTCCAGCACGACCTCGATCTGGTTGCCGACCGCCGCGGCGATCGGCGGCAGCATCCGGATGCTCGCCGGTGTGCTGTCGAGGTTGTTGCCGCCGTGGTTCGACACCGAGATCGCGGTCACACCGGCGTCAACGGCACGCTTGGCGTCATCGATCCGGGTGACGCCCTTCAGCATGAACGGGCCGCCCCACTCCTCGCGCAACCACGCGACGTCACCCCACGTCGGCAGCGCAGTCTGCATCCACTCGCCGTAGGCGCCGAAGAACGACGGGCCGCGCTCGTCCTTCGAGCCGGCGAGATTCGGGACCGAGAGGTCCGGGAGCCGCCGTGCCCGCAGGAACTGCATTAGCCACCGCGGACGCCGCAGGATCTCGGGTGCGAACCTGAACGCGGTCGGCACGTCGATCTTCTCGGGAATCGCCGGACTGCCCCAGTCGCGCCCATTGGAGAACGACCAGTCCAGCGTGACGATGACCCCGACCGCGCCGGCAGCGCGGGCACGTTCCAGCCGCGCGAGCATCTGGTCCTTGGTCCCCGACCAATACATCTGGAAGAACGTCTGCGGGTTCGCCGCGACCACTGCCTCGACCGGCTTGCTCGCGAACGAGCTGAGCCCCATCGCGGTCCCGCGCGCGGCGGCCGCACGTGCGACCGCGATCTCGCCATCGGGGTGCACCGCCTGCACGCCGGTCGGCGAGATGATCACCGGCAGTGAGACCGGCTGGCCCATGACAGTCGTCGACAAGTCCCGTTCGGCCGACAGCCCTGCGACGTGTGGTGCAAAGCCGATCTCGCCGAATGCCTCCTCGTTGTCGAAGAGCGTCCGGCCGCGTTCCGAGCCGGCGACCAGCGCGCCGTACACCGACGGCGGCAGGCGCCTCTTGGCCCGTCGCTGCGCCTCCGCGACGGTCTCGAACCAGGCGTTGGCCACTACGACTCCGATCTGCGTCGCCGGATGACGACCTTGAGGGGGGCGAGCGTCCGGTGTTTGACGCATCCCGCGTAGACCCCGGCGCCGTACGCCGCGTCGTCGGCGATGCGTCCGGCAACGAACCGATGGAGGCCGACGTCGGGCCGGCGCGACCGATGCTCAGCGATCGGGGACGCCACAGCAAGTGCAGCAACGACGGCAACCCGGCGCAGCCCTCGTGCGCGCGGAAGAGTCGATGCAGCGAGCAGCGGCAGCGCGAACTGGGTCGCGTATCGACCGACGCCACGCCAGGTGCCCGCCAGCGACTCTCCCGTGAGCCGGGCCGCCGACAACTCGTTGACGTCGGCCGCTTGCAGTGCGCGCCGCGTCGACACGAACGTGGCGGCTGCGGCCATAGCCATCAGTCTCGGGCGGCGGGCGAGGGCAGCGGCGACAAACGCGGTCGGCCACGCACTTGCGACGAGGTGCGCCGACGAGTGGGGATGGCGATCCGCGAGCGGGGCAGCAGCGGTGCCGTAGCGAAACCGCTTGGCAAAGCGGGCGGGCCAGTCGACGGGCTCGTCATGCCACACCTCGACCGCGGGGTCGTAACGCACCCGCCACCCCGCGGCATCGAGCCGCCAGACGAGGTCGACGTCCTCGCCGTAGCGAAGGTCCTCATCAAAGGTGCCGATGTCGGCCAGAGCGGCCCGACGCACGACGAGAGCCGCCGTTGGCACATAGCCGACGACACCAAGCGGTTGCACCCGCGCTTCGCTGGGACCGAGATCGAGCAGACCGCAGCGATCGCGGTAGCGCGTCGACGCACCGCGGCGTGCCGAGACGACCCGCGGGGCGACCGCACCAACGGCCGGGTCTGCGAAGTGTCCGGCGAGGCGCGCCAGCCAGTACGACGGGACCCGGCAGTCGCTGTCGACGAAGGCGACCAGTTCCGTCGTGACGGACTCGGCGGCGACGTTGCGCGCGGCGGCAGGGCCTCCGCAGATGTCGCGGCGCACCAGGCGCGCGTCGTGCCTACGCGCAACGGCCCCGATCGCCGCCGGATCGGCTGAGCCGTCGTCGACCACGACCACGCGGTCGGCCAGGCCGAGCGAGCCCAGGCAACGGTCGAGCTGTCCTGCCCGATCGCGCACGGGGACGATCACCGTCACGTCGGTGGCAACCGCGGTCCCCGGCCGGGGATGTGCGAGTCCGGCGTCGACGAGGCGACGGGCCAGCAGGCCGCCGCTGGGCGAAGCGATCGCTCCGGACCGAAGATCGGCCCACGCCGTCCGGCCGGCCGCTGACAGCCGCAACATCCGGCGCGGCGTCCCGCCGACGAGCCGGCCCCCTTCGAGCTCTCGGGTGCCACGGTCGATGACCAGGGCCGCCCCTTCCGGCATGGGTGTCGAATCGGCACGGCTCACAGCGCGAGTCCGCCGTCGACGGGAACGATCGCACCGGTCATCGCGCTGCTGGCCTCACTCGCGAGGAACGCGATCACTGCGGCAACCTCGGCCGGCTCCACCAGGCGCGCGACCGGCTGCTGTTGGGCGAACTCGCCTGACTCGGGCAGGCCGTAGAGGCGGGCGCTCTCGTGCAGCATCGCCGTGTCCGTCGAGCCAGGACTGATCGCGTTGGCGGTGACGCCGGTCGGTCCGAGCTCGCCGGCCAGCGCGCGGATCAGGCCAGTGACGCCCGCCTTCGCCGCGCTGTACGCCGTGAGCATCGCCAGCCCACGGCTCGCGGCCGCCGACGAGACGGCGATGAACCGACCACTGCGCGGTGCGGGTCGGCGCAGCAGGGCGGGTACCGCGGCGCGCGAGAGGTTGAGGATGCCGCCGAGGTTGACGTCGATCAGCAGCCGCTCGATGTCTCTCGAAAGGTCCCACTGGTTGACGCCACCCCCGATCACGCCCGCGCATCCGATGGCGACGTCGAGACCGCCCCACCGCTCCTCGGCGGCCGTGACTGCCGCTGCCAGCGCCGCCGGGTCGCGGACGTCGGCGACGTGCGCCACAACACGGTCATCGGCCCCGGCGGACGCCACGACCCGGTCGAGGTCGTCCGCCGTTGCCAGCGAGTACGGCAGGTCGGCGATGTCGTCGGCGATGTCGACCGCGAGGACCCCGAATCCGTCGGCCGCAAGCGCGCGCACCGTCGCGGCGCCGATGCCACGGCCGGCGCCGGTCACGATGGCGACGCGTTGTGTCACCTCCGCCACCGCGCGACATCGGCGATCAGACGGGTCGCAGCCTGGTCGAGCAGTGAGGCGCCCTCGGCCTCGCTGGCGCCGGTCGGGTCGCCAAGCACACCGTTCGGGCTGACGGCACGCACCCCCTCGTCACGAAGCCGCGGAAGCAGGACTTGGAGTGCTTCTTCGTTGCCCGGCTCAGCCATCTCCAGGCGCACCCAGTCGGGCCGGACGGCGAGCATCATCGAGGTCTCGATCCGACCGGCGTGCGGATCGCCGTCCCAGCGCGGAAGGAACATCATCACCTCGCGGCCTTCGGCGCGGGCCTGTGTCACCGCGCGGAGCAACGCCTCGGCGTTGCCGCCATGACCACACACGAAGATGACGCCCGCAAAGCTTGCCGCCGCGGAGCGGACGAGCTCGAGGACCAGGCGCTCGAATGCCTCCTGACCGATCGAGAGCGTTCCGGGAAAGCCGGCGTGCTCACCGCTCGAGCCATAGGGCAGCGGGGGTGCGACCACGACGTCATCGCGCTCTGCGGCAAGCAACTCGCACAACACGACGGCGATGTCGGTGTCGGTCGACAGCGGGAGGTGCGGGCCGTGCTGCTCGGTCGATCCGAGCGGGACAGCGAGGACCGGCTTGACACCGTCGAGGTCTGGCCAGGTCATGTTGCCGAGGGCAGTCACAAGGCGCGCCTAGGCCAGCGGACTGGTGTCGCAGGCGCGGTCCGGCCGCCTGGTGATCGCGACCGGCACCACTCGGGAATGGTCAGGCGACGGTCGAGGCGTCGTGCCGGGGGGCACCGCGGCGAGGGGCTGCTCGCCGCGTCCCTTCACACACTCCGGATCCGGACCATCGAGCGGAAGGCCGGTGAAGAACTTCGCCGCCATGCAGCCGCCGCGGCAGGCGTCGTACGACGAGCACTTCGTGCACGCGCCGCCGGTCTGGGGGCTGCGGAGCTCGGTGAACAGCTCCGACTCGCGCCACACCGTCTCGAAGCCTCCCGGGTTGCGGATGTTGCCGGCGAGGAACTGCTCATGGATCGCGAAGGGACATGCGTAGACGTCCCCCACAGGGTCGACCAGGCACACGACGCGTCCGGCGCCGCAGAGGTTGAGACCCGGCAACGCATCGCCGTACGCGCCGAGGTGAAAGAAGGAGTCGCCTGTGAGCACACTCTCTCCGTTTGCGACCAACCAGTCGTAGAGGGCGCGCTGCTGCTCCGGCAACGGATGCAGCTCGTGCCAGACCGATGCACCACGACCTGCCGGCCGCAGCCGCGTGATGCGAAGCTGCGCGTCGTACCGGTCGGCGATCGCCTTGAAGTCGTCGAGCTGGTCGATGTTGTGTCGCGTCATGACGACCGAGATCTTGAAACCCCGCATCCCCGCGGCGGCGAGGTTCTCCATCGCGCGGATCGCGGTCGCAAACGACCCCGGACCGCGGATCGCGTCGTTGACCTCCGCCGTTGCGCCGTCGATCGAGATCTGCACGTCGACGTAGTCGCTTGCGGCCAGACGCGTGGCGATCGCCGGGGTGATCTTCACGCCGTTGGTCGAGAACTTCACCCCCACGTGATGCTCGGTCGCATAGTCGACGAGCTCCCAGAAGTCACCGCGCACCGTCGGCTCGCCACCGCCGATGTTGACGTAGAAGACCTGCATCCGTTCGAACTCATCGATCAGCGACTTGCATTCGGCAGTCGTCAGCTCGCGCGGATCACGACGGCCCGAGCTCGACAGGCAGTGGGTGCACGCGAGGTTGCAGGCGTAGGTGAGCTCCCAGGTCAGGCAGATCGGCGCATCAAGTCCGAGCTCGAACTCGTCGAGCAGCGTTGCCGTCATGAGTGGATCTGTTCGCGGATCATGTCGGTCGCGGCGAGCCCGGCCAACGCGCGCTCATAGGTCGGAGTCTCGGCGACACTCACGCCGGAGTCCGCGAGGGCGGCGCGAGCGGACACCGAGGAGTTGAGCCGCTGCACGGCATCGAGCAGCGCCGGCGTCTTGAGGAAGGAAAGCCGCCGGGTGCCGAAGTGGTAGAGCAGGGCACCGAAGCGCTCCGGCCGGACCGCGACGCTGGGATGAAGCTCCCAGGCAAGGTCCAGGTCGAAAGAGCCGTGGTCGAGTGACTTAGTAGACACCGCACATGCCGTCGATCGAGACATCCTCGACGAGCACGTCGTCGACGACGACGTCTTCGACCGCCTCGTCGGTCCGGGCTTCCACAGCTGCGTCGGTCACGCTCGGTGTCATTGCCTCTCCCCTTGGTCGGACGACACGCGGACAATATCGACACTCAGTGCCAGAATCAACGCGTGGGACGCGGCCGGCCTCGCGAGACCAGCGCCCGGGAGTTGGAGCTGGTGGCCCTCGACCTGTTCGCCACTCAGGGATTCGGCCAGACGTCGGTGGAGCAGATCGCGGCGGGCGCGGGGGTCAGCAAGCGGACCTTCTTCCGCTACTTCGACTCCAAGACCGCCGTGCTCTGGCACGACTTCGACCGCGAGGTCGCCGAGCTGCGCGCCGCGTTCGCCCGCGTGCCCGATCGCACACCCCTCATGGCCGCCATCCGCGAGGTCGTCGTCAGCGTCAACCGGTACCGCGCCGACGACGTCCCCGAGCTGCGCACCCGCATGCAGCTGATCAGCACCGACCCGGCGCTCGAGGCGAGTGCGGCGGTTCGGTACGACGCCTGGGAGCGCGCGGTCTCGGAGTTCGCTGCCGCACGTCTCGGCGAGCCGGCAGATTCGCTGTATCCAATGGCGATCGGCCGGACGACGCTGGCCGCCTGCCGCGCGGCGTACGACGTGTGGCTGGCTCGAGCCGACGCGGACCTGACCGTCTATCTCGACCAAGCCATCCGCGCCCTGGCCGCCGGCTTCCGCGCGAAGCAGGCGAGCGGCGATGCGCCGTACGGGTGAAAGCGAGCAGAAGGCTCAAGACCGGTTAGCCCGAATGCCGATCCGACCGTTATGCGTCAGGACTTTCGAGCCGTGACAAGTCTGCCCGCAGTCACCCAGTTCTTGCTCGCGCCGTTCCCCGCCCTGCTCGCCGCTGTCGGCTACACCGCCATGCGATGGATTCAGTCGGGTGCGAATCGCAGCCACGACTACCACGTGCTCGGGTGGGAGGTGCTGCCGCTCGTCGGCATCGCCGGCGGCCTGTTCGCCGTGGCAATCGGGCGCGGTGTCAACGGCAAGCGCAGCGACAAGGTGCTGACGGCGACCATCCTCATCGTCGTCGCGACGCTGGTGACGGCCTACGCCCGCGCCGCGTCGCTCACCGCCTGAACGGCGCCCAAACGCAGCCGGCGCCGTAGGACCTCGTCCGAACGGTACGGTCGGAGTCCTGAAGAGGAGGCCCGATGCCGTTCACCATCACGCCCGCGGCTTTCGAAGCCGAGGCAGAAGCGGTCCGCGAGATCGAAACTCGCGGCTGGCACGCCATCACCTTTCCGGCACCCGCGGAGGTGTCCGAATGGCACTGGCACGACTTCGAAGCGCTGATCTTCATGCTGGACGGCACGATGACGATCGAGTTCGAGGACGGTCGCGACTCGTTCGCCTGCGCCCCGGGTTGTCGCATCGAGACCGCTGACCGGGTCGTCCATCGGGAGGTGACCGACGGGTACCGCGCGGTCTTCGGCCTCAGCGTCGATCCCGCGAAGCTCACCATGCCGATCAACAAGCCGGCAGAAGAGCTCGCCCGCGCGTAGACATCACTTCATTCGAAGTAGCACACCACCTAGTTGCCCGGTTCGGCATGAAGAAGAGACCCGCGTTGCGCCGCCTCGCCGCCGAAGAGCTCTCTTAGTGCGTGGACTCGTTTGAGGTAGAGGTGAGCATCGCACTCCCACGTCACGCCGATTCCGGCGTGGATCTGGATCGTCTCGCGGGCGTTGTCGAGCGCGGCACCTTCTGCGACGACGCGGGCGGCGGCGGCTTGCATGCCCGCATCCGCCGCGAAGTCGTTCACGCTGAGCGCTGCGAACGTGACCTGCGCGTCGGCGAGCGCCGCGGCCACCGCCATGTCGGCGCAGCGATGCTTCACCGCCTGGAACGCGCCGATCGCCGACCCGAACTGCTCGCGGGTCTTGGCGTAGGTGACCGACATGTCCCGCGTCGCTTCGGCGATGCCGGCGAGCATCGCCGACACGAGCACCGAGCCGCGCGCCGCTATCGGATCATCGGCGGCCGATACGACGGCGACCGGGTCACCCGACACTGTTGCTTGTTCGCGTGACGTCAGCTCGTCGAGTCCGCCCAGCGGGATGCGGTCGATCGCAGCTGACGCCGGAAACAGGCCGGCGACCGTGTCGTGGACAACCAGCAGATAGTCCGTCGCCGCCGCGCCCACGAGGCGGACAACATCGCCGGCGAGCGGGACAGCCAACCCAGCTCGGACCTCGCCGCCGAGCAGCTTGGCCGCGACCTCGGCGGCACCGCCCTGTGCCGCGACCCGCGCTGCGAGCGTTGTTGCGAGCAGCGGACCCGGGGTGACATGACGTCCGACCTCCTTGAAGAGGAGCGCCTCCTCGATGAGATCGAAGCCCGTGCCGCCGAGCTCCTCAGTCAAGCCGAGCCCGAACCAGCCGAGCCCCGCCGCCTGCGACCACATCACGTCGAGCGGCGAGGTGTTGCCCGCCAGCACCTCACGCACCTTCTCGATCGGCATGACGTCGGTGATAACGCCGACCACCGAGTCGATGATCGACCGCTGGTCGTCGGAGAGCGTGAGATCCATCGCCCGCTACCTCGGCAGCCCGAGGACGCGCTCGCCGATGATGTTGCGCTGGATGTCCGACGTACCCCCGGCGATCGTCTCGGTGTAGGAGAAGAGGTAGTCCTCGTCCCAGGTCGCGTGGGTGATGCCACGCAGCGTCGATCCAGGCCCGACGATCTCCATCGCGAGCCGCATCAGCCGCTGCCGCAACTCGGTGTAGAAGAGCTTCACCATCGATCCCTCGGGACCCGGTTGCGAAGCACTTTGGTTGCGCAAGGCGTTGGTGTAGGTCAGCGCACGCAGGGCCGCGATCTCGGCGCGCGCGGTCGCGAGCCGGCCGGCGATCTCGTCGTCGTCGATCCCGCGCTTCGACCGGCCGTACGCCGGCCGCTCACCCGCGATCTCGATCAGCCGGTCGACGATTGCGGCGAGCTGTACCTGACCATGCGTGAACGCCGTACCTCGCTCGAACGACAGCGTCGACATCGCGACCCGCCAGCCCTCGTTCACCTCACCGACGACGGTGGTCAGCGGGATCCTGACCTCGTCGTAGAACACCTCGCAGAAGTGGCTGAGCCCGTCGAGGGTCTTGATCGGCCGAATCGTGATGCCCGGCAGCCGCATGTCGCAGATCACCCACGTAAGTCCCTTGTGTCTCGGCGCGCTCGGATCGGTGCGGATCAGCAGCTCCTGGTAGTCGGCGAGGTCGGCGAAGCTGGTCCAGAGCTTCTGACCCGTCACGACGAGCTCGTCGCCGTCGATGACGCCGACGGTACGCAGCGAGGCCAGGTCAGAACCGGCCTGCGGTTCGGAGAACCCCTGGCACCAGAGCACCTCGCCGCGCAGGATCTTGGGCAGGTGGAAGGCCTTCTGCGCCTGGGTGCCGTTGGCGATCAGCGTCGGACCGGCGTGGTTGACGGCGACGAACCGGCTGTCGATGTCCGGAGCACCGATCCGAGCGCACTCCTCGAGCCAGATCAGCTGATGCAGCACCGGCAGGCCGCGCCCCTGGTACTCGACCGGCCACGAGACGCCGGCCCAGCCGCCGGCCCACTGCCGGCGCTGCCACTCCAGGTCGAACTCGCGCATCGCCGGACCGTCGTTCGGCCGCGGCTCGGTCGGGTAGTTCTCGCGGATCCAGTCACGCGCCGCCTGCCGGAAGTCGACGTCCTCCGGCGAGAGGCGCAGATCCATGAGCTGGTTGGTGGAGCCGGGCTACGCGGCGGCCTTCTCGAGGATGTGAACGCCGCAGGCCGAGCCGAGCCCGATGACGTGCGCCAGGCCGACCTTCGCGCCTTCGATCTGGCGATCCCCGGCCTCACCCCGCAGGTGGTGGCAGATCTCCCACACGTTGGCGATTCCGGTCGCCGCGATCGGGTGGCCCTTGGACTGCAGCCCACCGGAGACGTTGACCGGAGTGCTGCCGGTGCGGTGCGCGGCGCCCGAGGAGAAGAAGTCGACCGCGTTGCCCTCCTTGCACAGCATCAGGTTGTCGTAGTGCACGAGCTCCGCGGTCGCGAAGCAGTCGTGCAGCTCGACGAGGTCGAGGTCCTCCGGCCCGACGCCCGCCTGCTCGTAGGCCTGCTTCGCCGCGTTGCGGGTCAGCGTGTTGACGTTCGGCAGGATCTGGCAGCCGACCTCGTACGGGTCGGTGGTGAGGATCGATGCCTTGATGCGGACCGCACGCTTGCGCTGGTCGTCGGACAGCGTCTTCAGCTTCTCGTCGCTCACGACCACCGCCGCAGCGGCGCCGTCACAGTTCGCCGAGCACATCGGTCGGGTGTTCGGGTAGGCGATCATGACGTCGTTCATGATCTGCTCGACCGACATCGCCTTCGTGTACGCGGCGAGCGGGTTGAGCGTCGAGTGCATGTGGTTCTTCTCGCTGATTCGCGCGAATAGCTCGAAGCTCACGCCGCCGTACTTGTGGCCGTACTCCATGCCGATCTGCGCGAAGGTGCCTGGCATGTTGTCAGTGTTGACCCGGCCGTCGAGGCCCATGATGGCGCCCTGCCGGCCGGAAGGCTCCCAGGTGTCGCCCTGCTTCTTCGGCCCCCCGACGCCGAGCAGACCCGCCCCGGAAAGCTTCTCGACCCCGACCGCGAGGCCCATGTCGACCTCGCCGGCCTTGATCGCCATGACCGCGGTACGAAGCGCCGTGGCTCCGGTCGCGCACGCGTTGGCGACGTTGTAGACAGGGATCCCGGTCTGCCCGATCTGCTTCTGCAGCTGCTGACCGAGGGCACCGCCGCCCATCAGGTTTCCGGCGGCCAGGATGCCGATGTCGCGCATCGAGACCCCGCCGTCCTTCAGCGCTCCCCGGGCAGCCTGGGCGGCCAGCCCGACCGAGTCGGTCTCGGGGTGCTTGCCGAACTTCGTCATCGTGATCCCGAGGATCCAGACGTCGCCACTCGCCATGTCGGTTCTCCTTTACGCGGGCGCGAAGCCGAAGCCGATGGCCTCGGTGCCGGCACTGTCCGTCCCGATGGAGTGCGTCACCAGACGCACCTTCATACCGAGCGTCACCTTGTCCGGAGTCGGCTCGATGTCGACCAGGTTGGCGCGTACCGGCGTACCGGCGCAGTCGACGATCGCCGCGACGAACGGCGCCTCGACCCCGGGCGGGGCGTAGGACACGATCGTGAAGGCCGTGACCTCCCCCTCGGTCGCGACGTCGACGCGGGTGAACTCGGCCTCGAAGCAGCTCGCACACGCGTCGCGGTGGTCGAAGTAGCGGGCGCCGCAGCTCGTGCACTCGTTCGCCACCAGGTGCGGCTCCGGCTCGAGCGCCAGGTAGTCGACGAGCGGGATCCGGGTGGCCGTGTCAGCGGTACTCATCGGGTGGCATCATCACATACGGATCACTACGACGCCGAAGTACCTGTCGGGTGCCGGCGACCGAGCCCGAGGAGCGTACGTGCCACTGAAGTCCGGACAGCGGCTGCGCAGCCAGGTCTGCACCACGGAGGTCATCGTCGTGCGGGTTCCGGCGGACGATCTCGAGCTCACCTGTGGCGGCTCGCCGATGGTCGAGCTGGGCACCGACGTGCCCGAGGGCGGCACGCCGGCCGCAGGACTCGACGAGGGCACGCTGCTCGGCAAGCGCTACACCACCGACGACGCCGACGGCACGCTCGAGCTGCTCGTGACGAAGGGCGGGGAGGGCACTCTCGCGGGCAACGGCGTACCGCTGGTCACCAAGGAGTCGAAGCCGCTCCCCTCCAGCGACTGACGGATGCCCGCCCCAAAGGCGCCGGCATGGTTCGCCGACGCCGTCGCGTCGAAGCCGACCCACCATGACATCGAGGTCGACGGCGCGCGGATCCACTACCGGGCCTGGGGCACCGTCGGTGACCTTCCGGGCGTCGTCCTGCTGCACGGCGGCGCGGCGCACTCGGGCTGGTGGGATCACATCGCCCCACAGCTCGCCACCGACCGTCGTGTCATCGCCGTCGACCTGAGCGGCCACGGCGACAGCGCCTGGAAGGACGAGTACGACCGGTCGCAGTGGGCGCGCGAAGTGGTCGCCGCCGTCCGCGCCGAGGAGATCGAGCCGGCGATCTTCGTCGG
>JAICMG010000067.1 GCA_025929365.1 Frankiaceae bacterium | reverse complement strand
TTCTCGTGCCAGCAGGCGATCTACATGGGGCCCGCGATCGGTCGCCGCTACCGGAACTCGAACCTCGGGGCGTTCGTCGAGCTGACCTCCGGCCGCGGTGTGGGCCACGGCAGATTCGACGCGAATCGGGTCGATCTCGCCCGAATCACCCCGCTGGGGCGAGTCGGCGGCCAGCCCTGCACCTGAGCGGCGGACTTCACCCGACCGGGTGCGTAACCTCCCGAGGCGGTCTGGCGATAGCAGCAACGAACGGTCCTGGGGGCCCGCCGACCTGAAGGAGCTTTGAATGAACCCGTCCCGCCGGCGCGTGATCGCCTTGGTGATGTCCTCGCCGATGGCGCTGCTCGCGTACAACCCGATCCATGCCGTGGCGGCTCCTGCTGGCCACCACACCTTCTGCGATGGCCACACCGTGACGATGTTCGTGACCGGGCATTCCCATCACGTCGTGAACGGCACGTCGCATCGCGACGTCATCGCGATCCTGGCTTCCGGCCATGTTGTCAACGGTCGGGGCGGCGGCGACATCGTGTGCGGCTCCCCGGGTCATGACCGCATCAACGGTGACCGTGGCAAGGACACGCTCCTCGGCGAGGGCGGCAACGACGTCATCATGGGAGGCTCCGGCAGCGACGACATCCAGGGTGACCAAGGTGACGACGAGCTCGAGGGCGACTCGGGTGACGACGACATCCAGGGCGACTCGGGAGATGACAGCGAGGACGGCGGCTCCGGCGACGACAGCCTCGAGGGCGGGTCGGGCAACGATGACCTGCAGGGTGACGACGGCAACGACGATGTCCAGGGTGATGAAGGCAACGACGACGACCAGGGCGGCCCGGGCGACGACCAGGTTGACGGCGGCTCCGGCGACAACCAGGACGACGGCGACGGCGGTCAGGACAACGTCGACGACCAGGGTGACGACGGCGGCGACGGCGGCTCGAGCGACGGCGGCTCAGGTGGTTCCGGCGACTGACGCCTAACGATCACGCAGAAGAGCCACCGGGCAGGGGTGCCACGGGGCTCGTTGGGTGGGCGATACAGGACTTGAAACACCTACGCCTACCGAATGGCGTAAGAGGTAGAAGCCGTTGCGCCGCCCCGAAAAGCGTGGAATCGTTGGGGAATCCCTCGATGACTCGTGGACTGTACCGCGTGTCAGGAGTGGACACAACACGCCACACGGTTACTCTCGATCTGGCACGCGAACGGCACGCGAGGGGGAGATGTGGCACGACGGTCGAGCTTCGGCAGCGTCCGCAAACTCCCGTCCGGCCGCTTCCAGGCGAGGTACGTCGACCCGTCCGGCAGGACCGTAAACGCGCCGGTCACCTTCGACACAAAAGGTGACGCCGAGACGTTCCTGAGCACCACTCGAACGGACCTCGTCCGCGGCGCGTGGCTGCCGCCCGACAGCGGGATCACGCTTCGCGGCTACACCGAGACGTGGATTACCCAGCGCCCATTGAAGCCCTCGACGGCGGCGCTCTACCGCAAGCTGCTGGATCAGCGCATCCTGCCCGAGCTCGGCAACACGCAGATGCGGCGCCTCTCGCCGACGGTCGTCCGCGAGTGGCACGCCCGCCAGGGCGGCGACGTACCGACCGCGAGGGCGCACGCCTACTCGCTGCTCCGAACCATCTGCGCGACCGCCGTCGCCGACGAGGTGATCCACGCCAACCCTTGCCGGATCCGCGGCGCCAGCCGGGCCGAACGAGCCTCCACAACCCAGCCGGCCACGCTCGAGGAGCTGGCCGCGATCGTCGACTCCGTCCCCGGCCGCTACAAGCTGATGGTGCTGCTCGCGGCATGGTGCGCGATGCGATTCGGCGAGCTCACCGAACTGCGAGGGTCCGACATCGACACGAAGGCCGGACTCATCAAGGTCCGCCGCGGCGTCACGTGGGTCGACGGCAATGCGGTAGTCGGCAAGCCCAAGACGAAGGCTGCCCTGCGAGACGTGGCGATCCCGCCGCACCTGCTCCCTGCCGTGCGTGCTCACCTGCTCGAGTACGGCGTCGGTCGTGACGGTCTGCTCTTTCCGTCCGCGAGCGACCCGACCGCCCACATGAAGCCCTCGACGCTGCACCGGGTCTGGGAGCGCGCTCGCGACAAGGCCGGACGGCCCGATCTCCGATTCCACGATCTGCGCCACACCGGCGCCGTCCTGGCCGCTCTCAGCGGAGCGACGATCGCCGAGCTGATGGCGAGATTGGGTCACACGACGCCGACGATGGCGCTGAGATATCAGCATGCCGCGCAGGCCCGTGACGTTGAGATCGCGAAGCGGCTGTCGGAGTTGGCGCATGGCTAAGCCGGTAGTCGCCCTGACCGTTCGATGTTCGCAATGTCGCCAAGTCCGCGGCTACGTCGTGACACATGACGGCGAAAGAGTCTGGCTCTTGCACCACCGTGGGTCACTGAGCCCGACAGCTCGGCGATCGCAGGGCCTAGCCGAGCACCCGGATTGGGCGGACTATTACCGCGAGGTGAGCCCGTGGGAGGCGTCTCGAGGTGGCACCGCGCCCATTCCCTTTCACTTCGACCGGGCGGTTGTAGTTGACGGAGAGCGGAGAGCGGACTTCGTCCTTCTAGGCAAGTGTCCGTGCGTCTCGCGTTCGACCCCTCTGGCAACTGCCAAGCTTCGCGGTCTACTCAAGCGGGGTGTCAAAGTCGCGTCGTTACCACCCGTGGACACGGACAAGCGGTAGCGTCCTCATCAAGCGCCCAGACGCAGAGCGTCTGAAGCCGGTCAGGTCATGGCATCCGGCAGAGCCGAAAAGGCGCGCTCGCCATGTCCTCATTTCCTGTCGATCCCGTTCCGCGGTATGCCTCGATACAGGCTGCCGCGGAGTACGCCGACGTCTCAATCAAGACCGTGCGCCGCTGGATCTCTCACGGCGTTCTAACGGGTTACCGGATCGGGCCGCGGCTGATTCGAGTTGACCTCAACGAACTCGATTCCGAACTCCGCCCTATCCCGACCGCCGGAAACGCTGCGTGAGCCCCCCGGTACGACGAAGCCGGCCCACCGCGACGAACGGCGAACCGGCCCAAATCGTCGACACCACACCGACAAGTACGACTGTACGGCGCAGGTACGACACCGACAACGACGGCGCGCTGTTTGACGTGGTCGTGGATCGGGACGCCTACGGCAGTAAGACCGCCTACGTGCCATCCGCCGAGATGGGGCACGTACTTGAGGCCGATGACTGGTGGCGAACGACGGCACGTCAAGACGTACTGGCATGGCTTGAGACGCACGAGACCGTCAGCAGCGACGACGCCGCGCTGCGCGATCTGATCCCTGAGCCGGTGAATCCCAACGCTTGGGGCGCGCTGTTCTCGGCGATGGCGAAGGCGGGAGAGCTCGAGTTCGTCGCGTACCGGAAGTCTCGACGTCGACCGGCGCACTCGCGCATCGTCTCGGTTTGGGGGAGGTCGCGGTGACCGCGATTGACACCGGGCGCTGGTACCGCGAGATGTTGCGGGATGGCAGGCTTCTGAGCCGTACCAAGCTGGTGCTAGTCGTGCTGGCGGATCGGATGGATCTCCGCGGCTACGTCTCGATCCCCAGGTCGCGAATCGCGGAATATCTCGGCGTTGTGCCGAGGCGGATCACGGAGGGCATCAAGGAGGCCAAAGAGGCCGGGTGGCTCGACGTCGTGACCGCTGGCAGGCCCGGCGTCACGGCGGTGTACGTCGCCACGATCCCGTCAGCCGCGGCGCGTGATGGTGCACCCATCCGCCCTAACAAGCGCCAAAGGGATAGCGCGTACATCCGCACCAAACGCGCGGACGACATGGGGCTGTCTACTGCACCAAGTGATGGCGCGGATGGTGGCGCCCTTGGTCACGCTCAGGATGGTGCACCCATCCAGCCACCCAGTAGTACCAGCGCAACGTCACCTACCAGCGCAAGCAGCGAAGCGAAGCCCGCGCATGCGGGCAAGCGAAGTTCAACCGCTGACATCTCAAGGTTTGATTCATCGCGGTCGGCGCGAAGCGGCGACCCGGCAAGGCCGGATGCCGCACTTGACCCTCTAGCCCATGACGTCGATGCCGTACTTCTCGATGGCAAGGTGGCGCTTGCGCCGCCGCGGCAGCCACTACCAGCCGACGACGTACAAGACGCGCACGACCTGCTCATCGGCCTCGGACCCGAACGCTACGAAGCCGCACTCAGACGGGCAGCCGACGCCGACCCAGACCTCGAGGGGCCCGCTCTCATGGTCGCCGCCGCCGCTCTCGTGCGAGGTGCCGCATGACCCGCGAGGGCGTCGAGGCCAAGGGCCGGCGCTACCTCATGGAGGGCCGCGTCGTCATCGAGGCAGTCAACCCGCGCCAGATCGTCGCGAGTGTCCGCGGTGGCGGCGAGATCCACCAAGTCGGCTACCAACGCGGCGGTTGGTACTGCACCTGTCCCGCTAAGGGTCCCTGTTCCCATCTCGTCGCGTTGATGCTCGTCTGCGTGGCGCCATCATCATCGGCGATGCGGCGATCGGCGTGACACCGGCGGACATCGCGGCGATCCGCGAGGCGTGCGAAATGCTTCGGCGCCACCGGGAACGTCTCGACGCGAACGGTCGCGCAGCTCCGGCCGCCGTCCGTGCCGCGGAGACGTTGCTGCGTTCTTGTGTCAGTGAGGGTCTGGACGGTTCAAATCTCGCGGGTTACGCGCCTGCGGTTGAGGCTGTTGCCATGACGCCGATCGCGGTCACGTTCCCAGAGGCAGGAGAGTTCCTGCGCGTCAGCGTCGCCACGATCAAACGCGAGGTACATGCAGGCCGTCTGCCGGTCTTTCACATTGGCAACGCCGCCCGTATTCGCGTCGAAGCCCTCCGCGAATACGCCATGGGACGCGAGGGTGAAGAGAACCGCCGGCCGCGGGTGGGGCTGGCTACTCCCCGCGGCCGGCAGGCGGTCGAGGCATGACCGAGCATCGCCGACGCCGCCCGCATCGCCCGCCGGACGGTCAGTGGACGCAGGAGGACGTCGCTGCGCTGTTCGCCGAGAAACGCTACGACGAAATAGAGAACGCAAGGGTCGCGGGGAAGCTCGCCGACCTGCTCGCAGGTGAGGACGACGACCAGTGATCAACGCCGGCACCCGCGCTCTGCTCACGCAGACCGCCGAGAACTACGGAATCCCCATCCCGGACTACGTCGCCGACGCTCAGGAGCTGGTCGACGCCGCTACCGCGTACCGCCTCGAGCTCACGCAGATGACCGAACCGTCGATCGGTGCCGTCACACCGCTGACGATCTCTGCCACGGTCGACGGCATCCTCGCCTACGACCAGCGCGACCGGCGCCTCGAGCTCGCACGCCGGATCGAGACCGAAGCGACCACTCGGCTCGACGCAGCGTTCGGCAGGTTCCGCGGCGTCCTACTGACCGCACTCGCCGAGCCCTACGACCACGCCGCCGTCATGTTCATGGACGCCTATGACACCCACACCGAACCGGCCCCGTGGACCGTCGCCACACTGGCCGACCTGATCCGCGTCCGTGACGCGCTCGCTGGCCGCGTCGGCGAAGGTCTGCCCGGTAACGGCTACGACCTGCCGACCCGCATCGCGACCTACCCGGACCACCACTCCATCCTCAACCGTCAACGCCTCCGCACTGAAGGCATGTCCCGCGGCAGCCGGCAGTGGCTCGACGCGCTGCTATCCATCCCCGGCGTCCGTCTGAAGTGGCAGACACCCTCCGAGCAGGCCGCGCACATCGAGGCGCTACCAGCCGACATAGGCAAGCCCACGACAGGGGAGGCAGCGTGACGGACACCCCGACACCCAACACCTACGCCGAGCAGCTAGCCGCGGCACAGGCGGCACGCGAAGCCGACCGTGAAGCCCGACGTGCAGCCATCCCCTACAACGACGGACCCACCTCCACAGCCGGCACCGTCGCCCAAACAAAGGGCGAGTGAGCCAGCGTGAGCCTTCCAGACCCGGCAGGAACCGATGGGGGGGTAACCCCGAGTCACCGCGATAAGGAGACCGCCGGGGAGGGCGCAAAAACGTTCGTCAGGTTCAGATCCCCATACTGCCCGGCTGGGGCATCCCCGTGACCCGGCCGGGTGCACCTTCCGCCGCCTTTGGCGAGGTGTCGTGACGCTGACCGCCGAGCTCTACTCGCCGCGGCTCGCGGATGCGCTCGAGGGATGGCTTGATGTCTGCTCGGAGATGTCGCCGGATGATCTCGGGGCGCTGGTGGCCGGGTTCGAGGCGTCGGCGCAGTTCATGTCGGCCAACTCCGCGTCGGGGTACGCCCGTTTCTACGTGCTGCTCGCGGATCTCGTGATGGCGATGCGCGAGGCGACCTGGGCGGCGCGTAAGGAGGCGGGCACCGATGGCTGACCGCACGGTCACCGTCACCCTCCGGGCGTCGATCGCCGACTACTCGGCGAAACTCGCCGCGGCGTCGAGGGCCACCACCGACCTCGCGAACAAGGTTGAGATGGCGAAGGGCCGAGCCGCGCAGGGCTACGCGACGATCGGCAAGGGCATGGTGGTCGCCGGCGGCCTGGTGGTTGCTGGGTTCGGTGAGGCGATCAAGGCAGCGGCTGAGTTCGACTCACGCATGGCACTGGTGCAGACCTTGTCGAAGGCGACATCAACGCAGATGGGGCAGCTCCGCGACGCCGCCCTGCATGTCGGCCAGGCATACGGCTACACCGCGAACGACGTCGCCGACGCGGAGGCCGAGCTCGTCAAGGCCGGCATCTCGGTTAAGGACATGATGGGC
The DNA here is from genome assembly GCA_025929365.1 of Frankiaceae bacterium. Taxonomy (GTDB): domain Bacteria; phylum Actinomycetota; class Actinomycetes; order JAFAQI01; family JAFAQI01; genus DASZTV01. The sequence continues at coordinate 11,011 of JAICMG010000067.1, read as the reverse complement.
GGCGCGCTCGTCGGCGCGTTGACTCTGGCGAGCGCCGGTCAGATGAACGTCGCCGACGCGACGCAGGTAGCGGCCTCGGCGATGGTGCAGTTCGGCCTCAAAGGCAAGGACGTCCCGCACATCGCCGATCTCTTGGCGTCCGGCGCCGACAAGGCGCTCGGCTCCGTTCAGGACCTCGGCGAGGGACTGAAGATGGTCGGCACGACCGCTCATCTCATGGGCATCTCGATCGAGGAGACCGTCGGCACGCTCGCCGCTTTCGCCAACGCCGGACAGCTCGGCTCGATGGGCGGCACGGAGCTGAACCAGATGCTGTTGAAGCTGTCCGCACCGTCGAAGAGCGCCGCCGCGATCATGGAGCAGCTCGGCATCAACGCCTACGACGCCAGCGGCAACTTCGTCGGCCTCGCCAACTTCGCCGGGCAGCTCCACGACAAGCTCGGGGTGCTCACGCAGGCGGAACGGACCCACGACGAGGCTGTGATCTTCGGCTCCCGTGCCATCAAGGCCGCGAACATCCTCTACCAGGAGGGCGCTGCGGGCGTCGAGAAGTGGACGAAGGCCGTCGACGACGCAGGGTTCGCCGAGCTGCAAGCCTCCGGCAAGCTCAACTCGCTGTCTGGTGACTGGCAGAAGTTCCAGGCCGCGGTCACCGCGGCGCTCATCGGGACGGGTGAAAGCTCGCAGGGCGTCCTCCGCTCGATGGTGCAGGACGCGACATCGGCGGTCGAGATGTGGAACAACCTCCCCGGCCCGGTCAAGGAGGTCATGAAGGACATCGTCCTACTCGGCGGCGCCGTCACCCTGACGGGCGGTTTGGCGCTGCTCAGCGTCTCGAAGTGGCGTGCGCTCAACGTCGCGCTCGAGGATGCCGGCGTCGGCGCGATCTCGGCGCGAAGCGCCCTGATGGGAATCGGCAAGGCCGGCGCGGTCGGCACCGTTGTCCTCGGCATCGCCTACGGCGTGGACAAGCTCGCCGAGTCGGTCGGGCACGCCGTACCGAAGCTCAGCCAGATCGAGGACAGCCTCACCAGCTTCGCCCGGTCCGGGCAGGTCGGCGGCGCGCTGCTCACCCTGTACGGGCAGAAGCTCCACTACCTCGGCGACGACCTCAAGGCGATCAACGACCCGTCCACGATGGACACACTTGAGCGGGCTTTCGACGTGACGCGGATCTTCGGCCAGGGCAAGCTGAACACGATCGACCTGTCCACTCAGCGTCTCGACGCACTCGACAAGGCCCTCGCCGCCCTCGCGCTCAACGGTCACGCCGACCTCGCACGGCAGGCTTTCGATCGGCTGACCGAGGCTGAGGTCGCGCAAGGCCACCCGACGCAATGGCTGACGTCGCACCTCAACGACTACGCCGACGCCGTCGCGCAGACCCGCACCGCCGCGCAGGTCGCCGCGCACTCACAGCAAGACTTCGCCGCCGCCATGGCGAACGCCGCGAGGCGGACCGGCCAGGCCACCGACGCCGCCAAGACGTACAACGACGCGCTCCACGCCCTGTACGACCCGGTGTTCGCGTTCTCCCAGGCCCTCGACGACGCCCGCAGCAAGCAACAGGCGTACAACAAGGCGGTCAAGCAGTCCGGCCCGGACTCCAGACAAGCGCGTCAGGCCCTGGTCGACGTCGCGTCGGCGACGCTGAATGTCTCCACGAACGCGAACGCGCTCGCCGCCGCGCTCAAGGACAACCCTGCGCTGATGCAGAAGTTCATCAACCAGCTCGACCAGTGGAAAAGCCACGGGCAGGTGACCGGCGCCGAGGTCGACGGCCTCACCGGAATCGTGAAGAACCTCCTGGTCCAGGCCGATCGTCTCAACGGATCGACCTACACGTTCGGGCTCCACGGCGACAACCATCAGGCACTCAGTGAGATCGACGCGGTGAAGCGGGCGCTGGCCGGCCTGCACGGCAGGACCGTCCGCGTTCGAGCGGTGAGCGGCGCGACACACATCAGCACCGACAACCTCAACCGCGTCCTCGGGAACGGCCACGCCGACGGCGGGTGGGTCGGCGGAAGCGGCGCGCCCCGGGCGGACGACCAGCTCATCCGGGCGTCGTCCCGCGAGTTCGTCGTCAACGCTCATGAAGCGCCTAAGAATGCCGCGCTCCTCGAGGCGATCAACAGCGGCGCACGGATCGACGCGCTCCCCGCGCAACGTGCCGCCAGCACCGCCCCGGCCAGGCCGGCCCCGACAGGCCACACGTTCAACACCGTCGTCAACTACCCGGAGCCCGAGAAAGCGTCGGAGTCGGTCCCTCGGGTGCTGCGGGACAGCGCGATACGCACCGGAGCGGCCTGGTGACCGACACCCTGCTCATCGACGGCACCGACCTGCGCACCGTCGTCACACCCGGCGCGAGCCGTGAGCGCTGGTACGCCGACGCCTCGGTGGTGATCACATGACGTTGCGGCGCGTCCCGCGAGTCTTCCCTGATGTTCGACGCCGTCGACCGGTCAACTGGCATGCGCGCCGGGTTCGTGGGTGGCAACTGGCGAAGCACCGCGGCGATCAACGAAGTCACCCTCGGCCTCAACTCCGTCGGGTCGAACTGGATCGTCGGCACGACCGCCGTCCTCTACGGCATCAGCTAGAAACCCGAGGAGAGGGAGCCGGCGGGCACGTTGCGGACCTAGCGCCCGAACCTGCCAGTAGTGCGCTTCGACTCCCACCGCTCGAGCTGGTGAAGCGCATGCCGGTCGTATCCGATCGCTGTCATCGCCTCCAGCAGCTCTGCGAGGGTCCGACCCGACTCCGCCCACTCCTTGAGTACGACCGGCATCAGTTCCTCGGTCTGGCTGTTGGGTGCCCACCCGTTGTTGCCGATGTAGTCGAAGAAATCGAGCTGCTCGAGTTCCTCATCGGTGAACCCGAGCCATTGGAAGTTCTCCGGCTTTCGCGCCACGCCTGCATGGTCTCGCAGCGCACAAGCGACCGCCCACCGACTGGGGGGCCGGCGGGCGGTCTATTCGGCGTGAAGGACGCTCTCGCGGCCGCATGGGCGGAGCGAGGATTCGAGCCGACAGAGGTGAGCCTCGATTTCGTCGGCCGCCTCAAGCAAGCCCTCGGATAAGAGATCCCGCCCAGCGTCGCACCGAGGCCGTACAGTCCGGGCATGCCAATCGCACGGGGCCGGGTAGCCGGCCGAATCGAAATCCTCGACCTCTCCGAGGAAGAGTTCGCCGGCGCATTGAGGACCCTGCTGGGCGCCGGATATGTCGTCATCGCCAATCCCAGAGACCGCATGCTGACCCTCGAGCTCGGGCGCGATCCGAGTTACGACTCGACCGACATGACGGTCCTTGTCAGCATGATCAAGCTCCTTGAGGGCAAGATCGTTCCCGGCTTCATCGCGCTTCCCGACGAAGACTGACGCTCCAAGCGAGACCGCCCCGCCAGCACGAAGCGGACGGGGCGGTCTAGGGCCGCGTGGATCGCCGCGGCAGGCGGAGCCTACGACGACGCGAGAACCTTCTCGATCGCGTCGTACTCCGTTGGGCTTGCACCGCGGAGCCGAACAAGCTCGGTCGCGCAGGCGGCCGCGTCCGCGACGAGTTGCACGGCCTCGACCAGGTCGGTGATCGCGCAGTCTCCACACAAGTCCGGTCGAAGCGCGATCCCAGGCACGTCGAATCTGTCGGGGCCGTCACGGAGCCACTCGACCTGCTGAATCCACGCTGATGATTCGCCGCCGCGAGGCTCGAAGTGATGAACCCGAGCGCCGTAGACGAACTCGTGCCCGGTCTCGTCGGTGCACCAGTCAGGGCAGGGCACTGCTGGCTTGGTTGCGGTCTTGGTCATGTGTCCTCCCGTTCGGATCTGGCACGTATCTGGCACGCACCGGATCTCTAGGAGGGACACCCCTTTGTTTCCAGGGCCTTTCTTTGTGGGCGATACAGGACTTGAACCTGTGACCTCTTCCGTGTCAGGGAAGCGCGCTAGCCAGACTGCGCCAATCGCCCCGGGTCGTTATGAGCGTACTGAGGCGGGTGCGGGAATCGAACCCGCGTACAGGGCTTTGCAGGCCCTTGCCTAAGCCACTCGGCCAACCCGCCTGGTCGTCGAACCAAGCGGATGGGCGCACTCTGCCGTAAAAGGCGAAGGGCGCCCACCGAGCGGACGACGGGATTCGAACCCGCGACCCTCACCTTGGCAAGGTGATGCGCTACCAGCTGCGCTACGTCCGCGCACGACCGAACCCGCTGGGCCAATCGGTGCGCCGTCGACTCTACATGGGGCGCCCTCGTCACAGCGTCGCGTGCCGCGCCATGGCAGCATCGCGTTCGTGATCGGATCCGCCTCCGACGACCGCTGGCCGACGGCGGCCGAGTGGCTCGCGGCCGGGCCCGGCGACCGCGACGTCGATCTCGCCGTGATCGGCGTTCCGACGTTTGCCACGTCGATCTCGAAGACGGGTGCGCACGCCACCCCTGCCGCCGTACGACGCGCGCTCGGCCGGCTCTCGACCTGGTCGGCGTCGCGCCGGCTCGACCTCGCCGAGGCGGTCTCGGTATGGGACCGCGGTGACGTCGACGATCCCGATGATGCGGTCGAGGGGGAGTGGCGGGTCCGCAAGGCGGTGGAGACCGCCGGTGCCAAGTCGCGCGTGGTGGTCGTCATCGGTGGCGACAACTCCTTGACCTACTCCGCGATGGCGGGCCTGTTTGCAGACGACCTCGGCCGCGCCGGCCTGGTGACCCTCGACGCCCATCACGACCTGCGCGAAGGCCGCAGCAACGGCACGCCGGTGCGCGACCTCATCGCAGCCGGGCTGCCGGGAGAGCGCGTCGTCCAGGTCGGCATCGCGGACTGGGCCAACAGCCGCTCCTACGCCACCGAGGCCCACGCTCGCGGCGTGACGGTCATCGGGCGCGGCGAGGTGGCCGACCGCGGCATCAGCACCTGCATGCTCGAGGCGCTCGACTCGGCCGCCGGCGGCAAGGGCGGGCTGTACGTCGACCTCGACATGGATGTCTGCGACCGCGCGATCGCCCCCGCATGCCCGGCCAGCCTGCCGGGCGGGCTGTCGGCCGCTGAGCTGCTGCGTGCCGCGTTCCTTGCCGGCGCCGACCCGCGGGTACGCGGGATCGACATCACCGAGGTCGATGCGACCCGCGACGCGGACGACGAGCGCACCGTGCGGTTGGCTGCCATGTGCGTCCTGGAGATAGCGGCCGGTGTCGCGATGCGAGTCGAGCCGTGACGGGGAGAGGCCGATGACCCTGTGGGTGGATGGCCGGCTGGTCGATCCGGGGCAGCCGGTGCTGCGGGCGGACGACCACGGCGTCACCGTCGGTGACGGCGTCTTCGAGACCATGAAGGTGATCGACGGCCGCCCGTTTGCGCTGACCCGCCACCTCGATCGGCTGGTCGCCTCGGCGAGCGGACTCGGTCTCAGCATCGACCTCGACGCGATCCGCGCCGGTGTGGAGAGCGTCCTCGCGGCTGACGCGTCGCCTCGTGCGCGGCTGCGGGTCACGGTGACCGGCGGGCCGGCGCCGTTCGGCAGCGATCGCGGCGACGCGGAAGCGACCGTCATCATTGCCACCGCGCCGCTGTCCGACTGGCCGCCATCCGCTGATGTCGTCGTCGTCCCATGGACCCGCAACGAACGGGCTGCGACGGCGGGGCTGAAGACCACGTCGTACGCCGACAATGTCGTCGCGTTGCAGTACGCGCACGAGCACGGCGCCGCGGAGGCGATCTTCGCCAACACGAGGGGCGAGCTCTGCGAGGGCACCGGAAGCAACGTCTTCGTGGGAATCGGCGGCGAGCTCGTCACCCCACCGCTGGACAGTGGGTGCCTGTCGGGCATCACCCGCGACCTGATCATCGAGTGGCTGGGTGACGTGTCGGAGCGCGCGCTGCCGATCTCGGCCCTTGCCGACGCCGACGAGGCGTTTCTCGCCTCGACGACGCGTGATGTGCAGCCGATCCGCACCGTCGATGGGAAGGAGCTACCGACGGCGCCCGGACCGCTGACGAAGCGGGCCGCCGACATGTTCGCCCAGCGGTGTGCCGAGGTCGACCCATGACGGTTGTCGTGACGCCCGACCCGCTCGCGCCCTCCGACGTCATTGCCGTCGCACGGCAGGACGAGCCGGTCGAGCTCGCGCAATCCGCACTCGACGCGATGGCGGCATCACGCGCACACGTCGATGCGCTGGCAGCGAGCGACCGCCCGGCGTACGGCGTGTCGACCGGCTTCGGCGCGCTCGCGACGACGCACATCCCGGTCGACCGACGCGCGGACCTGCAGCGATCGCTCGTCCGCTCGCACGCGGCGGGTAGCGGGACGCCCGTCGAGCGGGACGTCGTCCGCGCGATGCAGCTCCTGCGCCTTCACACGCTCGCGACCGGCCGGACCGGTGCGCGACCCGAGACCGCGCGCGGGATCGCCGCGCTGCTGAACGCCGGCATCACCCCCGCGGTCGCGGAGTACGGCTCACTGGGATGCAGCGGCGACCTCGCGCCGCTCGCCGCGTGCGCTCTCGTCCTGATGGGCGAGGGTGACGTGCTCGGCGCGGGCGGTTCGACGCGGCCGGCCGCCGACGCGCTGCACGAGGCGGGCATCGCGCCGATCACCCTGGCCGAGAAGGAGGGGCTCGCCCTTCTCAACGGCACCGACGGGATGCTCGGGATGTTGCTGCTGGCCATCGAGGACCTCTCGCAGCTCGTCACGACCGCCGACCTGGCCGCGGCGATGACGGTGGAGGCGCTGCTGGGCACGGATCGCGTCTTCGCCGACGACCTGCAGCAGCTGCGGCCACAGCCGGGGCAGGCGGTGTCCGCCGCCAACCTGCGCGCCCTGCTCGCGGGATCGCCGATTGTCGCCTCGCACGCGGGGCCGGAAGACACACGCGTGCAGGACGCCTACTCGCTGCGCTGCGCTCCGCAGGTTGCCGGCGCGTGCCGCGACACGATCGACCACGCCCGGCGAGTCGCGTCGTACGAGCTTGCCTCGGCGATCGACAACCCAGTCGTGCTGGCCGACGGCCGCGTCGAGTCGAACGGCAACTTCCACGGTGCGCCGATCGGGTATGTCCTGGACTTCCTCGCGATCGCGGTTGCCGACCTCGCCTCGATCTCCGAGCGGCGGACCGACCGGATGCTCGACCGCGCCCGCTCGCACGGCCTGCCGCCGTTCCTCGCCGGCGAGCCGGGTGTCGACTCGGGCCACATGATCGCGCAGTACACGCAGGCCGGCATGGTCAGCGAGTGCAAACGGCTCGCGGTGCCGGCGAGTGTCGACTCGATTCCGTCGTCGGCGATGCAGGAGGACCACGTGTCGATGGGATGGTCGGCGGCGCGAAAGCTGCGTCGGGCGATCGACCTGTTGCAACGCGTGCTCGCGATCGAGGTGCTCACCGCGGCTCGTGCGCTGGACCTGCGCGCGCCGCTCGAGTCCTCGCCCGCGATCACCGCCGTGCGTCAGCGGGTCCGCGCCGACGTCGCGGGCCCCGGTCCCGACCGCCACCTCGCGCCGGAGATCGAAGCGGCGGTGCAGCTGATCGCTCGGCGCGACCTGCTCGCCGCGGCATCGCAGGTGACCGGCCCCCTCGCCTAGCGGTAAGCAATGTGGCATTGCCTCCCTGAATTGCCGCTGCGAGGCCCGATTTGGGTACGCAATGCCACATTGCTTCCGGGCACGGCGGGCGTAAGGTCCGGCTCGTGGAAGGTGCTCGGGTGGTACGCGCACCGCGCGGCACGCAGCGCAGCGCGCAGACCTGGGGCGCCGAGGCTGCGTTGCGGATGCTGCAGAACAACCTCGATCCCGAAGTCGCGGAACGCCCCGACGACCTCGTCGTGTACGGCGGGTCGGGCAAGGCCGCACGCGATTGGCGGTGCTTCGACGCGATCGTCGAGACGTTGCGCACGATGGGCCCGGAGGACACCCTGCTCGTGCAGAGCGGCAAGCCGGTCGGGGTCATGCGCACCCATGACCTCGCGCCGCGGGTCCTGATCGCCAACGCCAACGTCGTCCCGAAGTGGGCGACGCCGGAGTACTTCCGCGAGCTCGAGGATCTCGGCCTGACGATGTACGGCCAGATGACGGCCGGGTCGTGGATCTACATCGGGACGCAGGGAATCCTGCAGGGCACCTACGCCACCTTCGCGGAGGTCGCGGCGCAGCATTTCGGCGGGACGCTGGCCGGTCGCTGGGTGCTGACCGCCGGTCTCGGCGGCATGGGTGGTGCCCAGCCGCTTGCGATCACCGGCAACGGCGGCGCGGCCCTGTGCATCGAGGTCGACCCGTGGCGCGCGCAGCGACGTCACGAGCACGGTTACCTCGACGAGATCGCTGACTCGCTCGACGACGGCCTCGCCCGGGTGCAGGCCGCGGCACGCGACAACCGCGCGCTGTCGGTTGCGGTCGTGGCCAACGCCGCCGACGTGCTGCCCGAGCTGGCGGCACGAGGCGTCGTACCCGATGTCGTCACCGACCAGACGAGCGCGCACGACGCGCTCAACGGCTACGTGCCGCACGGGATGTCGCTCGACGAGGCGGTGGAGCTGCGTCGTACCAAGCCGTCGGAGTACGTCGAGCGTGCGCAGCAGTCGATGGCCGTCCACTGCACCGCGATGCTCGACCTGCAGCGGGCCGGCGCGGTGGTGTTCGACTACGGCAACGGCCTGCGCGGCCAGGCACGCGACGCCGGGGTCGCGGACGCCTTCGGCTATCCGGGCTTCGTCGTCGCCTACATCCGCCCGTTGTTCGCGCGCGGCGCCGGGCCCTTCCGATGGGCGTGCCTGTCGGGCGACCCTGCCGATCTCGCGGCCACCGACGACGCGGTGCTGGCAGCGTTTCCCGACGACGATCTTTTGCAGCGCTGGGTGCGGTTCGCGCGCGAGAAGGTCAAGGGGCAGGGACTGCCGTCGCGAATCTGCTGGCTCGGTTACGGCGAGCGCCATGTCGCCGGCGCCGCCTTCGACGACCTCGTGGCGCGCGGTGTCGTCACTGCACCGGTTGTCATCGGCCGGGACCATCTCGATGCGGGCTCGGTGGCGAGCCCGGAGCGTGAGACCGAGGGCATGCGCGACGGCTCCGACGCGATCGCGGACTGGCCGCTGCTCAACGCGATGCTCAACACCGCCTCGGGAGCCAGCTGGGTGTCGATCCACCACGGCGGCGGGGTCGGCATCGGAAAGTCCATCCACGCGGGGGTCGTCGTCGTGGCGGAGGGGACCGCGGAGTCGCGGCGGCGCCTCGAGCTCGTCCTTACCAACGACCCGGGGTCCGGCGTCATCCGGCATGCCGACGCCGGGTACGACATCGCACTCGAGACCGCGCACAACGTCGGCGTCCGCATGCCGCTCGAGCCCGGCACCCATGGCCCTGCCTGGCAGCAGTAATGGGGGGAAGCCTCGTCGTCCGTCGCATCGGCCGGCTGACGACCTGGACGACGCCGCGCGTCGAGGACGCGGCGCTCGTCGTGCGCGACGGAGCGGTTGCCTGGGCCGGTGCCGACCGCGACCTCCCGCCGGGTGTCGGCGATCTCGAGGAGCTCGATGCGTGCGGGGCGGCGGTCATCCCGGGCTTCGTCGACTGTCACACGCACGCCATCTGGGCCGGCGACCGCCGCGCCGACTTCCTCGCTCGCCTCGATGCCGCGGCGTACACCCCTGAGGGCATTGCCTCGACGGTGGCCGCGACCGGAGCGGCCACCGACGAAGAGCTGGTCGGCCTCACCCATCGGCGCCTTGCGGCGATGATGGCGTCGGGCACGACGACCGCCGAGGTGAAGTCGGGGTACGGACTGACGCCCGAAGCCGAGCTGCGGCTGCTGAGCGCAATCGAGCAGGCTGTCCTCGGCGAGGCGCTCCACGTCGAGGCGACCTACCTCGGCGCCCACGTCGTCCCCGACGGCAGGGAGCGGTCGGCGTACGTCGAGGAGGTCATCGCGACGCTGCCGCAGGCGCGGCGGCTCGGGGCGCGCTGGTGCGACGTGTTCTGCGACGACGGCGCCTTCACCGTCGAGGAGGCACGGCGGATCCTCACCGCCGCTGCGGCCGCCGGGCTGGGCACGCGAATCCATGCCGAGCAGCTCGCACTTACCGGCGCCGCGACGCTCGCCGCTGAGCTGAGGTGCGCGAGCGCGGACCATCTCGACCACGTCACCGCACCCGACGCGTTTGCCCTGGCCAACGCAGGAGTCGTAGGCGTGCTCGTCCCGGTTGCGTCGCTCTACTCACGGTCCCAGCGATGGTCACATGCCGTGACGCTTCGGGATGCCGGCGTCACCCTCGCGATCGCGACCGACTGCAACCCCGGGACGTCGTGGTGCGAGTCGATGCCCTACGCCGTCCAGCTGGCCTGCCTGTGCATGAGCCTCGGCGTCGACGACGCACTTCGCGCGGCGACCCTCGGGGGCGCGGCCGCGCTGGGGCTGCACGACCGCGGACACCTCGGGGTCGGTGCGCGCGGCGACCTGCTCGTGCTGGCCGGCGATCACGAGGTGGACCTGGTGGCGCACCTCGGCGCCCCTGCGGTCGCGGCCACCGTGATCGGCGGCCGGGTCGTCAGCGAGTCCAAGTCGTCCCCGAGAAGAGTTGCCAGCTCGGCGCCGACGTCCACGAAGTCACTTTCGCAGCCGGTCGGGACGAGTGCGTAGGTCTGGGTGAGGAACTCGACCAGCTGCGGCAGCGGCGCCTCGAACAGCGCCCGGCCGGACGGGCTCGACAGTGACAGGCAGACCTGCGGGCCGCCGTCGTTGTTCTTCGACGGCCACACCTGGACGTCGCCGTCGCCGGCGGGATGGGTGACGCCGTCGGTGAGCAGGGAGCGCGCGAAAGTCCACTCGACGACGTCGGTGCCGCCGGTGTGGAAGGCGATGCGGACGGCGTACGGGTCGCCGGGCGCGTAGCTCAGGTCGGCCCGCACGGCGCGATCGGGCCCATCGGCCATGACGAGCCGAAGCTCCATCTCGGTCGTGACCGTGTCTTGGCGGGAACTCATGTCGGCGCTAGCCCTCCGGCGGCTTCGGGTGATGATGACATG
>JAICMG010000235.1 GCA_025929365.1 Frankiaceae bacterium | reverse complement strand
GCCCGCAGGACCGACACGAGCGCCGTGGGTGCGACCGCATCGGTGTGGGACAGCCCACTGCTGTCTTGTGTCGAGAGCTCGCCGGGCCCGACTCCGAGCGGCGCCAGCGCCGTCGTGAGGGCCGTCACCTCACCGGCGAACGTCGGCGGCTGCCCTTCCTTCACGGCGAGGGCGCGGCCGAGGGCCTCGGCCAGGTCGTTGTCGCTGTCGGTCAACAGTCGCTGCACCAACGCCGATAACGGGGGCGAGGCCACGGCCGCGATCTGGGTCGCAGCGGGTGGTGCCTTCCTGGGCTTCGCCCGACCGTTCACGGTGACGCCGTCCTTGCGCAACAGCGCCACGAACGCCTCCGCCGCCTGGCCCTCCGGGTCGGCGGTGCGCGGCGAGTCGAAGTCCGATGGCCGCAGTCGGCCGCCGTCGAGCTCCAGAGCACTCGGCGGGGTGATGTCGCCTTCCGTCACATAGTTCGCGGCCCAACCCCGCGGGAGCGCGGCGGTCGGCCATGCCGTCGTGTCCACGCGCAGCCGCACCGGCTGGCCGACGGGCAGCCGCGCCGCGGTCTGCGTCGCCAGGTCGGTGAGGCTGGCAGGTCTCGGGTAGCTCGCCGGTACGTCGTCCGGCGACGCGGACTCGACGATCGTCGGGTCACCGCCGCCGACGAGATAGACGGTGTTGCCCACTTGGCGGACGGTCGTCGTGAACCGATAGCTGGGTCCGAGGGTGCGAAGCGCCGCGGCCGCGGTCAGCAGCTTCAGGGTCGAGGCCGGCGGCTGCGGCGTACTCGCGCCGCGGCTCCACAGCGTCTTGCCGGTCGCAACGTCGACGACCGTGCCCGACACCCGCTCGCCGGACGGGAAGGCCGACAGCGCAGGACGCACGAGGGCGGCGACGGCAGCCTGGGCCGGCGGCGGCGCCGACGCCGCGAGGGCCGCGAGGACAGGCGCGCGAACCGGTGCCGGCACGGCAGCCGGTGGTGTCGTCTGGGAGGACGAGTGCAGTCGGTCAACGCCGACGAAGACGGCGCCGCCGGTGGCCACGACCGCCACCGCGAGGGCCACGACGACTCGCCATCGCATGTGAAGGCACACTAGTTGGCCACAGTTCGATCGAATGGCAAGTCGGGAGGCTCGCGTGGAGTTCGACGTCACCATCGAGATCCCGAAGGGGCATCGCAACAAGTACGAGATGGATCACGAGACCGGGCGGATCCGGCTGGACCGGACGCTGTTCACCTCGACGCAGTACCCCGCCGACTACGGCTTCGTCGAGGACACGCTCGGCGAGGATGGCGACCCGCTCGACGCGCTGGTGCTACTGCCCGAACCGACGTTCCCCGGCTGCCTGATCCGCTGCCGCGCGATCGGCATGTTCCGGATGACCGACGAGAAGGGCGGCGACGACAAGGTCCTTTGCGTCCCGGCCAACGATCCGCGCCAAGAGCACTTGCGCGACATCCACCACATGCCTGAGTTCGACAAGCTCGAGATCCAGCACTTCTTCGAGGTGTACAAGGATCTGGAGCCCGGCAAGAGCGTCGAGGGCGCCACCTGGGTGGGGCGAGCCGAAGCCGAGGCCGAGGTGTCGGCCTCGCAGGACCGGCTGAAAGCCAATCCGGGCAACGGCCACGGCCGGCACTAGGTCCTTCACATGCGACCGCCCGCCGTACCCGGGGAAAGCAGTACGGCGGGCGGGGATCGCTAGGCGACTAAGCGGTCTTGGAACGACCACCGATCGTGATGTTCAGGCCGAGGTTGGCCAGGACCGCACGGATCGCTTCACCCATGCCGACCAGCACGACGCCAGTGGCGACCGGGTTCATCCAGTCAGCGCGGAGCGGCTGGCCGAACGCGCGGAAGACCGAGTAGTTGAGAGCCCACGAAACGAGGATCGCGACACCAACCGAGACGCTGGTGGTCAGAGCCTTCGGGGTCTTCACGGGCAGGAGTTCGTTGAGCACCTCGCCGACCACCGCAAGCGCGAGGGCAAGGCCTGCGAACACGACGAACGCGTACATCCGGATCACTCCATCTCTGCGACGCACGGCGCGTCGCTTACACATGGTTGGACTCCGGAGGCCAGGCTTGGTTACAGGAGATTTCTCACGACCTCGTACTTGGCGGTAACCAAACGGCGGGGAAGGAGTCGAAGAACTCGAATGGACGTCGATCCAGCGCTGGTGCGAGCCTGCCAGCGCGGCGAGCGGGGCGCGCTCGACGAGCTGATCCGCGCGACGTACGCCGACGTCTACAAGCTGGCCCGACGGATGCTCGCCGATCCTGACGAGGCTGCCGACGCGACGCAGGAGGTGTTCATCCGCGTGATGCGCTCCGTGGTCGGCTTTCGCGGCGAGGCGGCGTTCGGGACGTGGTTGCACCGCGTCACCGTCAACGTCTGCCTGACGACGCTGCGCAAGCGAACGCGCAACCGGCAGGCCGGCCTGGTCGCCGGGCGCACGCCGTTTGC
>JAICMG010000108.1 GCA_025929365.1 Frankiaceae bacterium | reverse complement strand
GCCGCTCAGGCGACCGCCTTCTCCAGGTCGGCGAGCGAGGTCTCGAGGTGTCCGAGCAACCGCTGCAGGTGCGGGACATGCCGCCGGCACCCGGTGAGGCCGAACTCCATGCTGTCGACGTAGCTCGTGACCGTGATGTTGAGCGCCTGGCCGACCGTCGGGATCGACAGCGGATACGCCGCGTCCAGCTTTGCGCCCTGCATCCACAACGGCTGCCGGGGCCCCGGGACGTTGGAGATGACGAGGTTGAACGGCGGCGGCAGCAACCGGTTGATCCCGAAGAACGAGCTCATTGCGAGCGGGGCCATGGCGACCGCGGACACCGCGATCGCCTGCAGGCGGCTGAGACTGGCGAGCTGATCCTTCCCCTGCTGCATCGAGGCGACGATCGTCTCGAGCCGCCGCGCGGGGTCGGCCTCGTCCGTGCCGAGGTTGGTGAGGATCGCCCCGACGTTGTTGCCGGCGCCCGACCCCTTCCCGATGCTGGCCAAGTGGACCGGGACCATCGCCACGAGCGGGGCGTCGGGCAACGCGTCCTGCTCGTCGAGGTAGCTGCGCAGGGCACCCGAGCACATCGCAAGAATCACGTCGTTCAGCGTCACCCCGGCGGCCTTCCGCACCGCCTGCAGCCGCGGCAAGGACCACGACTGCGCCGCAAAACGGCGCGAACCGGTGATCGGCCCGTTGAGGATGGTCCTGGGGGCAGCGCTCGGCAGCGCCGCAGCCTGCTCGCGGATGAGCCGGTCCGCGGCGCGGTACACGAGCGGCCCGAGCGCGATCGTCTCGCTGACGGCGCCTCGCGCCATCCCGACCAGCGCGCCGGGCGAGAAGCCGGTGGCGTCCTTGTGCCGGCTCTCCCTGGGCAGGTACGGCGCACGAAGCTGCCGGTCGTCCGGGTCAGCCGACAGCGAAGCCTGCATCAGCCGCGTCGCGGACACGCCATCCATGACCGCGTGGTGCAGCTTGGTGTAGATCGCGAACCGGCCGTCCTCCAGGCCTTCGATGAGGTGCATCTCCCACAGCGGACGCTGCCGGTCGAGCAGGGTGCTGTGCAGCCGCGAGACGAGGGCGAGCAGTTCCCGGATTCGGCCGGGCCGCGGCAGCGCGGAGTGCCGGACGTGATGCTCGAGATCGAGCTCCTTGTCCTCCTGCCAGGCCCACTGACCGAGTGTGGCCAACGAGCGGTGTGCGCGCTGCCGGAACAGCGGCGCGATCTCCTCGACCGCGAGCAGCTCGCCGTACATGTCCCTGAGGAAGTCGCGACCGGCGCTCTCAGGCGGGGTGTACAGGTGAAGGCCACCGACGTGCATCGGTTGCTCGCGGGTTTCCGGCAGCAGGAAGGCGGCATCCTGCAGCGACATCAGCGCCATAGCGGACAAGCATGACCTAATCCCTCCAAAAACGCGGTGTGGTCTGATCGGAAGTGGGAACGGCCCGCTTCGACAGCTGCGAAAGGCGGCAGACATGTCAGAACTGGCGCTTGACGCGCTTCACCACGAAACTCGCCGGTTTCCCCCGCCTGAAGATCTCGCTCGGGAGGCCAACGCCACCGCCGAGACCTACGCCGCGGCCGAGACGGACCGGCTCGGGTTCTGGGAGGAACAGGCGCGGGCGCTGAGCTGGGAAGCGCCCTGGAGCCAGGTCCTCGACTGGCAGCGGCCGTTCTCGAAGTGGTTCGTCGGCGGCCGGCTGAACGCCTGCGTCAACGCCGTCGATCGCCACGTCGAGAACGGCGCCGGCGAAAAGGTCGCCTTCCACTGGATCGGTGACGGCGAGCGAGAGCGGCGCGACGTGACGTACGCCGACCTGCAGCGCGAGGTGTGCAAAGCCGCAAACGCCCTGACCTCACTGAACGTGAAGGCGGGTGACCGGGTCACGATCTACATGCCGATGATCCCGGAGACGGTCGTCACGATGCTCGCGTGCGCTCGCATCGGCGCGCCGCACAACGTCGTGTTCTGCGGTTTCTCCTCCGACTCGTTGCGGGGGCGCATCCTCGACTCCGACTCCCGCGTGGTCGTGACCACGGACGGGCAGTTCCGCCGCGGCGCCCCGACGCCGGTGAAGCCCGCGGTCGACGAAGCCCTCGAAGCCTGTCCCGACGTCCGGAGTGTGCTCGTCGTACGTCGTACCGGTGACGAGGTCGCATGGAACGACGCCCGGGACGTGTGGTGGCACGACGTCGTCGACAGCGCCTCGGACCAGCACGAAGCCGCGGCGTTCGATGCCGAGCATCCGCTGTTCATGATGTACACCTCCGGGACGACCGCGAAGCCCAAAGGCATCCTGCACACGACCGGTGGCTACCTCACCCACGTCTCGGCGACGCATCGCCTCGTGTTCGACCTCAAGCCCGATCGTGACATCTACTGGTGCGCCGCCGACATCGGCTGGATCACCGGGCACAGCTACATCGTGTACGGGCCGTTGATCAACCAGGCCACGTCACTCATGTACGAAGGCACGCCCCATCCGAACGACAAGGCGCGCTGGTGGAAGCTGATCCAGGACCACAAGGTCACGATCCTCTACACCGCACCGACCACGATTCGCACGCTGATGAAGTGGGGCGCGGAGGAGCTCGAGCCCTACGACCTGTCCTCCCTGCGACTGCTCGGCTCGGTCGGTGAGCCGATCAACCCCGAAGCGTGGATGTGGTATCGCGACACGGTCGGCGGCGGGCGAACGCCGGTCGTCGACACCTGGTGGCAGACCGAGACCGGCGGCATCATGATCACTCCTCTGCCGGGCGTGACGGCCACCAAGCCCGGCGCGGCAATGACGCCCTTCCCCGGAGTGAGCGCGGACGTCGTGGACAACGACGGCAAGTCCGTCCCGGACGGCGGCGGCGGCTTCCTCGTCCTCACCGAGCCGTGGCCGGGAATGCTCCGCGGCATCTGGGGCGACGACGAGCGCTACAAGCAGACCTACTGGTCGCGCTTCGAAGGGGTCTACTTCGCCGGCGACGGTGCGAAACGCGACGAGGACGGCGACCTCTGGCTGCTCGGCCGCGTGGACGACGTGATGAACGTGTCCGGCCACCGCATCTCGACGACCGAGGTCGAGCACGCGCTGGTGAGCCACCCGTCCGTCGCCGAGGCGGCCGTCGTCGGGGCAACCGACGCAACAACCGGACAGGCGATCGTGGCATTCGTCACGCCGCGGGGAAGCGTGGCCGAGGACGAGTCGTCGGGGGACGAGTTCGTGCAGTCCTTGCGCGACCATGTCGCGAAGCAGATCGGCCCGATCGCCAAGCCCCGCCAGGTGTTGGTCACCCCGGAGCTTCCCAAGACCCGCAGCGGCAAGATCATGCGTCGGCTGCTGCGCGACATCGCGGAGCATCGCGAGCTGGGGGATGTGACGACGCTGCTCGATCCGACCGTCACAGACGCAATCCGCGAGCGAATGGCTGGGGGTTCAGAGAAAGAGGAATAGCGATGACCGCCTCCTTGACCGAACGTCCCGTCCCACCCGCGGCTCCGCTGGTCGCCGATCCTGCGCCCCTCGGTCTCGCGGCGTTCGCGCTGACCACCTTCATCCTCAGCCTGGCGAACGCGAACGTGTACCCGTCTGCCGCCGGGGCGGCGGTGTACGCCGCGATCGCCTACGGCGGCACCGTGCAGTTATTGGCCGGCATGTGGGAGTTCCGGCGGAACAACACCTTCGGCGCGACCGCCTTCGCGTCGTACGGCGGGTTCTGGATCACGGTGTTCTTCATCGTCCAGGTCGGCCACGCCGTTCCGGGCACTCCGGCGACCGCGACGCTGTTCGGGACATTCTTCCTCGCGTGGGCAATCTTCACGGCCTACATGACAATCGCGGCATTGCGCGTGAGCGGCGCGGTGCTTTTGGTATTCGTGCTGCTTACGATCACCTACGTGCTGCTCACCATTGGCGCCTTCCACGGCAACACGTCAGTGACGCACGCCGGCGGTTGGGTCGGTGTCGCGACCGCGGCGGCTGCCTGGTACGCGTCGTTTGCCGGCGTGACGAACTCGACGTTCAACCGGACGATCCTTCCGACTCTTCCACTCACTCCCAGCCTTCCGACTGCGCGGTGATGTTTGGCTGAGATCCCCACGGCCGGGGGCCCCGTCGACAGCGGAGCCCTCGGCCGCACATTGATCCACGAGCACGTCTTCGTGATGACCACCGAGGTCCAGGCGAACTTCAAGACCGACTGGGACGAGGCGTCGAACGTTGCGGACGCCGTCGAGAAGCTGACGGCGTTGAAAGCAGCCGGAATCGACACGATCGCCGATCCGACCGTCATCGGCCTCGGCCGCTACATCCCGCGCATCGTCGACATCGCCAAGCAGGTCGAGATCAACATCATCGTGGCGACCGGCGTCTACACCTACGCAGACGTCCCCATGTACTTCCGGTTGCGCGGTCCGTTCCTGCCCGGCCTCGACCGCCCGGATCCGATGGTCGACATGTTCGTCACCGACATCACGGAGGGCATCGCCGACACCGGGGTACGCGCCGCGTTCCTCAAGTGCGCGATCGACGAGCCCGGGATGACTCCCGGCGTTGAGCGAGTGCTACGGGCAGTCGCGAAGGCACATCTGCGGACCGGCGCACCGGTGATGGTGCACACGCATCCGGGCACACGCCGGGGCCTCGAGGTTCACGAGATCCTGCAGCAGGAGGGCGTCAGTCCGTCCTCGGTGTGTCTGGCCCACAGCGGCGACTCCCCCGACGCGGACCACCTGAGCGAGCTCGCCGAGCACGGTTACCTGCTCGGAATGGATCGCTTCGGCGTCGATGCCTACCTTCCGTTCGAGCAGCGGGTCGGAGTCGTCGCCGAGCTGGTCAAGCGCGGATACGCCGACCGGATGGCCCTGGCCCACGACGCATCGTGCTACTTCGACTGGGTCGAGCCGCAGTTCCTCGAGGCCGCTCCGAACTGGAACTTCCTGCACATCAGCAAGGACGTGCTGCCGCGGTTGCGCGAGCTCGGCGTCAGCGAGGAGCAGATCGACACAATGCTGATCGACAACCCCCGCCGTTGGTTCGAAACCGCCGTCAACTTCCGGTGATCATGACCGCTAATTCAGTCGGTACGGCGTGTCGCGAATTAACGGTCATGATCACCGCACCTCAGGCCGCCAAGGCCGCCTTCACGACGCTCACGACGTAGCTGGGCCGCAACGCGTCGGCGTAGGTGAACCGGATCGTGTCGCATGCCTGGGCCACGAGGGCGTTGCCTCTCCTCCGGTCGCGGTAGACGGCTGCCGGGAGCCCATGCACGCTCGCGCCATCCGCCTCGGCGAGCAGCGGCCGGCGACGTCTCCTGACCCATGCGAGGTCTCCGATCGCGAGCAGATGGCCGTCGTCGTCAATGACCCGATATTGCAGCTCGTCGGGCGGTAGGCGTCCATCGATGCACGCGAGCCGCACCCGCGACTCGATCTGGGACTCGGCGCGCTCGTCGGCCAGGGAAGCCAGCTCACGCAGCGCGACCACGCCCCGACGCCCGGTTGCGAGGAGGACCGACCGCACGAGGTCCTCGCGACTGAGCAATCCCTGGTGCAAGGCGGAGTCGAGCAGCGACAGCGCCGTCCCGCGATCGGACTCCAGAGCGGTGTCGACAAGCGACATCTCCAACTTTCGGACCCGCAGGCCGTCGTGGACAACGATCTCCTCAGGCGTGATCGCGTACTGGCGAACCACCAGGTCGGGAGCCTCCTCATCCCGACCGCGAACTGCGATCTGACCCGGCCGCCTGCCATGCCGCGACGGCCCGCCCACGACGCCGATCTCGATCTGCGGCTCGCTGAGGGGAAGGCCGTGTACGCCGTATGCCCGCAGCGCGGTAGAGGCCACGAGGCACGAGCGCGGCCCACTGAAGAGCAGCGCGGCTCGCCACCAGGTTCGAGCCGGTAACACCGTCCCCATCAGGTCCGGGTCGACCAGGTACACGCCGGGTGCGACCGACCGCCAACGACCGGATCTCACGCGGTTGGAGATCACCGCGCGGCTGTATCCCAGGCGTAGCGCCTGTGCGGCAGTGGCCAATCCGTCCTGGGTGGCGGCCAGGGCGAGCAGACGGGGTTCTGAGTCGAATCGCATCGACGCAGACTGGTGACGTGGGCGAGGCGCAAGCCGCGGACGCGATCGATCTGTGGAAGCCCGACGGGTCGTCTAGCTCCCGGTGATCATGATCGCTGAGTCACCTCGTACGGCGTGTCTCGAATTAGCAGTCATGATCACCGGTCAGTCGAGCGGCGGGAAGGCGGGGTCTCGTTTCTCCAGGTAAGCGGCAACGCTCTCGGCCAGGTCGGGACGCTTGAACGCGCCGAGCAACAGTTCGTCGGCACGCTGGTTCGCCTCTTGGATCGTGGCCGCGGAGCCTCTCCAGATCTGGTCCTTGATCTCGCGTAGCGACGCCGGCGAACAGGTCCGCACCATCTCCCGGGCATAGTCCTTCGCCGCCGCGAGCGCGTCATCGACGACGTGGTTGACCAGGCCCATGGAGAGCGCTTCCTCGTCGGTGATCGTGCGCGCCGACAACAGCAGGTCGAGCCCGCGCGACCACCCGACGATGCGCGGGATCAGCCAGGCCAGAGCGTCCTCGGCCGGCAGACCACGCCGCGCGAACGCCGTCGACAGCTGCGTGCCGCGCTGCAGGAAACGGATGTCGCAGTACAAGGCGCGCGCGAGTCCAAGCCCGACACACGGCCCGTTGATCGCGGCGATCACCGGCTTCGGCACTGCGGGTTCTGTCGCGAAGTCGTCACGCACGCCCTCGGGCGGTGGCATCTCCCCCGCGATGAGCTGCTTGAGCATGCCCATGTCGGCTCCTGCGCAGAAGCCGCGTCCCTCGCCCGTGACGATCACGACCTTCACCGACCGGTCGGCGGCAGCCTCGTCCAGCCTCGCCAGGTACTGAACCCCCATGTCGAAGGTCCAGGCGTTCAGCGCCTCGGGACGGTTCAGCGTGATGACCGCGATGCCGTCCTCGACGGCGTACCGGACGGGCTCAGTCACTGCGGCGCCAGCTCCTTCGCGGCAGTTGCGGGATCGACGCCGACCGGGAGGACCGCCAGCACCGGCGTCGTGATCCCGTTCGCGACGTACTCCTGGATTCGCTCCCGGCATGCGGCCGGACTGCCGTGGACGACAAGCTCGTCGACGAGCAGATCCGGGATCGCGGCGAGAGCGCCCTTGCGGTCGCCCGCCGCCCAGGCCTCCTGCATGCCGCTCATCAGCTCGGTGCGGCCCAGCCAGTCGTGGAACGCCCGGTAGACGGGCACGGTCAGGTACGCCGCAAGAGCAAAGCGCCCGACCGCGCGGGCCGTCTCGGCGTCATCGGTCGGGGCGACGAAGATCCGGGCGGCGAGCTCCTTGTCGGCGCCGCCCTTCGCGAGCTCCGCTGCGACAGTCGGCACGTCGGTGGGCGCCAGCCAGTTGGTGATCGCGCCATCGGCCTCGCGGCCAGCAAGGCGCAGCATGCCCGCGCGGAGCGCAGCAACGAGAACCGTCGGCGGCTCGGGTGGCGTGAAGCCCATCCGGAAGCCCTCGATGGCGAAGGTGTCATAGGACTCGGTGATCTTCTCGCCGGCGAGTGCGGACTTCAGGAAGCGCAGCGTGTCGCGAACCTTCTTGTAGGGCTCGTCGAACGGAGTGCTGTTCCACTTCTCGACGATCACGTTCGACGACGTGCCGATGCCGAGGACGAAGCGCCCGGGCGCCGCCGAGGCGAGGCTGCCGGCACACATGGCCAACGTTGCGGGACCACGTGTGTAGACGGGGATGATGGCGACGCCGAGGCGAAGCGTGGGAGCCCACACACTGGCGAGGGTCAGCGGCGTGAATCCGTCGTAGCCGTTGGACTCCGCCGACCAAAGGTCGGTGTAGCCCAGGTCGGCGAGCGACTCGACGACCGGTCGCTGCTCGAGGAGCGAGAGGCCGTCGAACGGGAACGTGATGCCGTAGCGCGAGGTCACGAGCGGACTTTATCCAAGGCGCCCGCCCGCCACCGGCCGCCGACCGTCGCGTAATCGAGCCACACGGTGTCAGTCGTCGCTGGTCGGGCCCGATGCAGCTGCGCGTTTCGCAGACCGTTCGGCGGTACGCCGAACCGGCTCCCCGGAAACGCTTCGCGGCACATCCGCGGCCCCGACCGCGCCGGACCGGTCGCAGCAGTCACGTGCCAGCTGTCGTGCGGTCGACACACGCCGCGTGGCGCTTCACCGAACAGGGGCCGGCACGGAACCGTGAATCAGTCGCCTGGTACGCGCAGCCCCGTCGAACGCCGGGCTGTCCGGGCGCCCAGCTCCAGACGAACGCCTTCAACCGACCGTCGAAGGGCATCAGCTGGTCGATACCTGTCAGGTTCACGCCACACCGCACCATCAGCCGCAGCGCGGCCGGTGTCAGCGTCTGGGTGGCCTCCGTGGCCGCCTCGAGGAAGGGGCTCTCCTCGTACCAGCGACGGAACACGGCGTGCGCGTCGCGTGCCTTGGTGTCGGCGGCGCAGTCCTTCGCGCCGTACGTCGTGGGGTCGCCGCCCTCGTTCCACTTGTCGCCACGGGTGAACACCATGTGGTTCCACGCGTTGCCCGGTCCGCAGTTCCCGACGATGAGGATTCGCGCGCCGCTGCGCATCATCGCGGCCTCGCTCTTGCCGTACGGCATCGATGCGCATTGGCCCGACGTGAGCGACGCGGGTGGGCGGTAGACCAAATGCCCGAAGGCCTTCTTCACCAGCGACGCGGCGAGATCGTGCCCCTGCAGGTTGTTGTCGAGCTGGTTCTCGAAGTAGACCAGCAGGAACTGGCTCGGATGCGCGTCCAGCCAGGCGCGGACCTCGGCGAGGGTGCTCTGCAACGACCGGTCGTCCGTGCAGCCGATGTGCACGTTCTGGCCCGTGTTGGGAATGGCGGTCGACTGCCCGTGGCACACGTCGACCCAATAGCCGCCGGTCGAGGCGTTGCCGTAGATGCTGGGGACCCAGTGCAGATCGATCTCGAGACCGCGGATCCCCATCTGCAGCTGGTCGGCGATCGAGTAGACCTGGTTCGGGTCCTGATTGGTCAACGTCGGGTAGTACTCGACCGGCTTGCCGTTCAGCGGGACGAAGTACGACGACGCGTTGAACGAGTTGTGCGAGCCCGCAATCTGCTCCTCGTACAGAGGCGCCGGCCTTCCGAGCTCTTGTTGCAGGACGATCGCCTTCGAGACCCAGGTCTTGCGGTACGCCGCAATCTGCGACTCGCTTATGGCGCGGCCGTCGACGAGTCCGCAATCCGTGATGACGGCGTCGTTCGGCAGGTCACGCGCCGGCATCCGGCACAGCGAGGCGACCGAGTCGACCATGGCCTGGAAGCCACGGCAGAACGCGTACTGCGGAGTGTTCAGCGGATGACCAAGCTGGTCGTAGCACTGGTCGACAAGGGTGCCGCCCACCGGGCCTCGTGCCGCTGCGGCGGTCATGCCCGGAAGTGCGACCGCGAGGCACAGGGCCACGCTGATCTTGACGGTCAGGGCCTTGCACGGTCTTCTCGGCGCCACCTTCGTCAAGATCACGGACGGTCAGACGCCGAGCGAACGGCCGACGATCTCCTTCATGATCTCTGTCGTCCCTCCGTAGATCGTTTGCACTCGGCTGTCGATGTACGCCTTCGCGACGGGATACTCGAGCATGTAGCCGTAACCGCCGTGCAGCTGCACGCACGAGTCGATCACGCGTTTCTGCAACTCCGTCGTCCACCACTTCGCCATCGCCGCATCGACCGCGGAGAAGCGACCGGCGTTGTGCTCAACGATCGCCTTGTCGAGGTAGACACGGGCGATCTCGACCTCCGTCGCGAGCTCAGCGAGGACGAAGCGGGAGTTCTGGAACGAGCCGATCGGCTTGCCGAACGCGGTCCGCGTCTTGCAGTACTCGATCGTGTCGGCCAGCACCTGCTCCGCGGAGGCGACCGCGCCCACGGCGATGGACAGCCGCTCCTGCGGCAGGTTCTCCATCAGGTGGATGAACCCGCCGTTGACCTCACCGAGCAGGTTGTTGCCCGGGACCCGCACATTTGTGAAGAAGAGCTCGGCCGTGTCCTGGGCCTTCATGCCCATCTTGTTGAGATTGCGTCCGCGCTCGAACCCGGGCATGTCGCGCTCGACGACGAGGAGCGACGTACCGTGCGCCGCCTTCGCCTCGGTGTCGGTCCGGGCGACGACGATCACCAGGTCGGAGTTGATGCCGTTGGTGATGAACGTCTTCTGGCCGTTGAGGACCCAGTCGTCGCCGTCGCGCACCGCCGTCGTCTTGATCCCCTGCAGATCGGAGCCGGCGGCAGGCTCGGTCATCGCGATCGCCGAGATCAGCTCGCCGCTGCAGAATCCGGGTAGCCACCGCTCCTTCTGCTCCTCGGTCGCGAGCCGCTGGAAGTACGGCGCACAGACGTCGTTGTGCAACCCGAAGCCGATGCCGCTCGCGCCGGCTCGGATGACCTCTTCACTGAGCACGGCGTTGTAGCGGAAGTCGAGCACTCCGCCGCCGCCATACTGCTCGTCGATCTCGAATCCCAGCAGCCCGTGCTTTCCGGCCTCCACCCACACGCCGCGATCGACGACGCCTTCCTTCTCCCACTCGTCGTGGTGGGGCGCGATGTAGCGCTCGACGAAACCGCGCGCGGTGTCGCGGAACGCCTCGTGGTCTTCGGTGTAGAGGTCCTTGAGCACCTCAGCAGAATACGGTTCGGTTTAGGGCTGGGTAGCGGCGGATCGCCGATCGGCCGT
>JAICMG010000122.1 GCA_025929365.1 Frankiaceae bacterium | reverse complement strand
TTGCCGTTTGATGACGCTAGAACGTGCTCAGGCGGCAGTCGCGTGAACTGGGGTCAGGTCGTGGACGCTGGACATTGCGCTAACGGCGTACCGTCAAGCCATGGCGAACAAGAACAAGGGCGGCCGCGAGGCGCGCAAGCCCAAGGCGAGCAAGAAGGCCAAGGGCGTCGTGGTGCCGCAGACCGCGATCATCCCGCCCCCGAAGCCGGCCGGCAACGACCCGAAGTAGCACACAAAGCGGCTCAGCCGCAGCTCTCGCACGCTCAGCCGCGCCCTGCTTGCCGGGCTTTGTGTGCTACTTCGAACTACCGGCCGTGGGGGTAGGCCATCGCTAGTACGTCGAGCGCCTCGTCGAGCTGCGCCTCGGTGACCTGGCCTTCACCGTCTCCCACGAACCCGAGGTCGACCACCGCCTGTCGCACCGTCGTGCCGTCGGCGAGCGCTTTCTTCGCGGCCTTCGCCGCGTTCTCGTAGCCGATGTAGCGGTTCAGCGGCGTCACGATCGACGGTGAGGACTCGGCGTAGGTACGGCAACGGTCGACGTCGGCGGTCGTGCCGTCGATGCACCGGTCGGCAAGAAGTCGCGAGCAGTTCGCGATGAGCCGGATCGACTCGAGCAGATTGCGCGCGATGACGGGCAGCATGACATTGAGCTCGAGGTTGCCCGCTGCGCCGCCGAACGCGACGGCGGCGTCGTTGCCCATCACCTGCGCGACGATCTGACAGACCGCCTCGGGCACGACCGGGTTCACCTTGCCCGGCATGATCGACGAGCCCGGCTGCAGGTCGGGAAGATGGATCTCGCCGAGTCCGGCCCGTGGCCCGGACGACATCCAGCGAAGGTCGTTCGCCAGTTTGTAGAGACCCGCGGAGATGGTGCGCAGCTGCCCGCTTGCCTCGATGAGAGCGTCGCGTGCGCCCTGCGCTTCGAAGTGGTCGCGGGCTTCGGTCAGCGGCAGGTCGAGTGTGTCCGCGAGCAGCGCGATGACCCGGTCTGCGAAGCCGGCCGGGGTGTTGATGCCGGTGCCGACGGCGGTGCCACCCAACGGAAGCTCGGCGATTCGGGGCAGCGACGCCTCGAGCCGCTCGACGCCGTGCCGCATCGCGGCGGCGTAGCCGCCGAACTCCTGGCCCAGGGTGACCGGCGTCGCGTCCATCAGATGGGTGCGACCGCTCTTGACCACGTCCGCCCACTCGGCTGCCTTGCGCGACAGCGCCGCGTCGAGGTGCTGGAGCGCGGGGATCAGGTCGCGCACGATGGACCGGGTCGCCGCGATGTGGATTGCCGAGGGAAAGACGTCGTTAGAGGACTGCGAGGCATTCACGTGATCGTTGGCGTGCACCTCGCGACCCAGCGAGCGGCTGGCGAGCGTCGCGATCACCTCGTTGGCGTTCATGTTGCTCGAGGTGCCCGAACCGGTCTGGTACACGTCGATCGGAAAGGCGTCGTCGTGCTCGCCGCGCGCCACCGCATGCGCCGCTTCCGCGATCGCCTCTGCGATCTCCTTGTCGATGACGCCGAGCTCGCCGTTCACGGTCGCCGCGGCTGATTTGATGGCGCCGAGCGCGCTGATCAGCGCTGGATCGATAGTGACCCCGGAGAGCGGAAAGTTCTCGACCGCGCGCTGGGTCTGCGCCCGCCACAGTGCGTCCTTGGGCACTCGTACGTCGCCCATGGAGTCGTGCTCGATCCGGAAGTCCTCACTCATGGCTCCATTGTCCCGCGCCTTCCGCCGCAGGCGACGGCGGCCTCTGTGGCGTTGGTCTCAGGCGTGACGGTCGAAGTCGACGGCGCTGTACTCGCGCAACTTCGTGAGCTGGTGGTTGCTGTGGATGGACCGAATCGTCCCGCTCTTGGAGCGCATGACGAGTGAGTGGGTTGTCGCGCCGCCGGCGCGGTAGCGGACGCCTTCGAGCAGCTCGCCGTCGGTGATCCCGGTGGCGACGAAGAAGACGTTGTCGCCGGCGACGAGGTCGTCGGTGCTCAGCACCTGGTTGAGGTCATGGCCGGCGTCGATCGCGCGCCGACGCTCCTCGTCGTCACGCGGCCAGAGCTTGCCGAGGATCACGCCGCCCAGGCACTTCACCGCGCACGCGGCGATGATGCCTTCCGGCGTACCGCCGATCCCGAGCAGCAGGTCGGCGCCGGCGCCTTCCCGCACGGCCATGATCGCGCCGGCCACGTCGCCGTCGGTGATGAACTTGATCCGGGCGCCGGCCTCGCGAACCTCCTTGACGAGATCGTCGTGGCGGGGTCGATCGAGGATGATCACGGTGACGTCCTCCGCGGAGCCACCCTTCGCCTTCGCGACCGCACTGATGTTGTGCTCGACGGGCGCATCGATGTCGACCAGATCGGCCGCTGCCGGGCCGGTGACAAGCTTGTGCATGTAGAAGACCGCTGACGGGTCGTACATCGCGCCCCGGTCCGCGACGGCCATGACCGAGACCGCGTTGCTCATGCCCTTCGCGGTCAGCGTTGTCCCGTCGATCGGGTCGACCGCGACGTCGCACGACGGTCCGTTGCCATCGCCGACGCTCTCCCCGTTGTAGAGCATCGGCGCTTCGTCCTTCTCGCCTTCGCCGATGACGACAACGCCGGCCATCGACACGGTCGACACCAGCTTGCGCATCGCGTTGACCGCCGCCTGGTCGGCGCCGTTCTTGTCACCGCGGCCGACCCACCGGCCGGCGGCCATTGCTGCCGCTTCGGTGACGCGGACGAGCTCGAGCGCGAGATTGCGGTCGGGACGTTCGCTCATGAATCGATCCTGCCATGCATCTCGCGGGCGCGGGCTGGCAGAGTGAGGTGTGAGGAGCCGGCGGAGCCGGCACCGTACTCGTGTGGAGGGTGGGGTGGCGGACGTGGCGTCCCGCAACGCGACCGATCGGGGAGCGGGACGTGCGCGCGCAACCCGCGCGGCGCTGCTCGCGGCCGCTCGCGAGGCATTTGCCGCCGGCGGTTTCGCCGACGCGAACATCACCGACGTGGTTGCCCGCGCCGGCGCCAGCGTCGGCAGCCTCTACCACCACTTCGGTGGCAAGGCCGATCTGTACCTGGCGTTGTTCGAGGACTACCAGATCCGCCAGGAACAACGTGCCGCGGACGCCGTACGCAAAGCCAGGGCAGACGGCACGCAGGACTCGATGCAGCTGTGGCTGGTGGGAGCGAAGGCGTACCTGCTCGGCTGCTGGGAGGAGCGCGATCTCGCTCGCGTCTTCCTGGACGGTGGTGGGCCGCCGGGATTCGAGCTGATCGCGCGCCGTCGGTACCGCGAATGGGTGCGGGTCAACGCCGTGCTTCTCAACACCGACGACGAACCGCTCGGCGAGACGCTGGTGGTTGTGCTGACCAGCGTCGTCGCCGAGGCGGGCCGTGAGGTCGCGATTCAGGAGAGCGAGGAGACGGCGGTGCGCCTCGCGGAAGAGTTCGTCGAGCTGTTGAGCCGTATCGGGAAGGCCCCCACCGCGACTTAGCATGCCGCTACCACTTGCCGCGGTGGATGACCTCTCCGGGATCTCGGCGGCGCGACGTCAGGTCGCGCCTTGGTGCGTCGTCCGCCTCGTGGCCGAAGCACACGACCCCCACGACGTCGTGGTCGTCGGGTACGCCGAACTCGGTACGGAATGCCGGGATGACCGACGGCGCCATGCCGATGAACAACCCGCCGAGGCCCTCGTCGACGGCTTGCAGCAACATCAGCAGGGCCACCATTCCCGTGTCGACGTGCCAGTACGGCACCGGCCACCGGTGTTCGTCCCGGTCGGTCCACCCCTTGTCGGGTCTGGCGTATCGATCGAGGTAGGCCCGCTTGCACGACAATGTGACGGCGATCACGGGCGCGCGCATCACCCCGGCGCGCGTGTCCGGCGGCCAGCTGGCTGTCTCCTGCGCGGTCTCGGTCACCGACCAGAACCGGGCGCGATCCGCTGCCTCGGTGAGCAGCAGGATCGAGTAGCCCTGCGAGTAACCCGCGGACGGCGCCCGCAGCCCAGCATTGACGACGCGCTCGATGACCGCATCATCGACGCGGCGGTCGTCGTAGTGACGCACCATCCGCCGCCGCCGCAAGACCTCCGCGAACTCCACGACTCATTCCTACCGGCTGGCCTACTTCGCCACGTGCCGCCGTTCATGCTCGAGCAGCCACGCCTTCGCCGTCAGGCCGTAGTAGTAACCGCCGGGCTTGCCACCGGCCCGAAGGATCCGGTGGCAGGGAATGATCGGCGCGATCCGGTTACGGGCGCAGGCACTGCCTGCCGCACGAACCGCTCGCGGTCGCCCGACCCGCTCGGCGAGCTGGGTGTAGGTGATCGTTTCGCCGGCGGGGACCTCGCGCATCACCTTCCACGCCGCCTGGAAGAAGTCGCCGCCGGGTTGCTCGACCGCAAGGTTGTCCATCGCGCCGACGTCGCCGTCGAAGTACGCCGCGATCGCGCGGGTCACCGGTCCGAGATCGCGTCGCCGCGTCACGATCCCGTCATCGACGCGCGCCGCCATGGCATCGATCGAGGCGAACCCTGCGGCGACGACGACGCCGTCGCGGGCGAGGACCGACAGCGAACCCGCCGGCGTGTCGAGAGTCGTTGCATCAAGCGTCATGGGGCCTCCGTCGTCAGGGAGTCGGTCCACAGGTGCATCGCCGCATAGGCGCGCCATGGGCTCCAGCGCACGGCGTCCGCCGCCTCGACACGGCGTCGAAGGACGAGGTCGGTCGCCGGAAACGCATCCGGGTCACCGAGCGCTCGCATCGCGACGTACTCCGAGGTCCACGGTCCGACGCCCGGAAGCGCAAGCAGCTGCCGCCGGGTCTCGTCGCGATCGGCCGTGGGATCGAGGACGAGCTCCCCCGAAGCGTGCGCTGTCGCGGCTGCGCGAAGTGACGCGCAACGCGACGCGGTCAGTCCGATCCCGTCGTACGACGCGTCGGCGAGCGCCTCCGCCGCCGGGAACCGGTGGGTCAGCGTCCCGACGGGCGCGTCGAGCGGCTTGCCGTACGTCGCGACGAGCCGACCGGCGAAGGTGTGGGCAGCGCGAAGCGACACCTGCTGCGCGAGGATCGTCCGCGCGAGCAGCTCGAAGCCGTCGGTGGCGCCCGGCACCCGCAACCCAGGACGCGCCCGCACCATCGGGGCGAGCAGCTTGTCGCGGCCCAGCGCTTCGTCGACCGCGGACGGATCGGCGTCGGCATCGATGAGCCGTCGGCATCGGGTCACGGCGTCGGGGAGCGCACGCACGTCGTCGACGGCGGTCGTCAGGGTCACCGCATCGGTCCCGAGCCGCAGCGTCGCGATGCCGCCCGTCGGCAGCACCCGCCGGTACTCCGCGCCTTCCAGCTCCTCGATGCCCGGCACCAGGTGTTTGGCGAGCCATCCGACGAGTGCGCTCGCGTCGTACGGCTGGCGAACGCCCAGCCGCAGGGTGAGCGCGCCGGTCCCCGGGACGTCGCGCACCGGGCGGCGCCGCAGCTCACGCGGCGGAAGGCCGAAGTGCTCCAACATCGTGTCGTTGAACTGCCGCAGGCTGGCGAAGCCCGCGGCGAACGCGACCTCGCTGATCGGCAACTCCGTGGCGTCGAGCAGCAACCGGGCGGTCTGGGCGCGACGGGTGCGCGCCAACGCGAGCGGGCCGACACCGACCTCGGCGACGAGGACGCGGTGCAGATGGCGCTCGCTGACGTGCAGGGACCGGGCGAGCGCAGGCACTCCGGTGTTGTCGGTGGCGGCGCCGTCGAGAGCGCCCGCCGCGATGGCGCGGAGTGCCCGGGCCGCGAGATCTCCCCGGAAGTCCCACTCGCGCGAGCCGGGCGCGGCCTCGGGCCGGCAGCGTTTGCATGCGCGGAAGCCGGCCGCTACCGCCGCGGCCGCGCAGGGGTAGAAGCGGACGTTCTGCCGTTTCGGGGTCTGGGCCGGGCACGACGGCCGGCAGTAGATCCCGGTGGTCGACACCGCCGTGACGAAGCGGCCGTCGAATCGGGCGTCGCGGCTCGCGACGGCGCGGTAGCAGCCGTCGAAGTCCTCGTGCATGACTTCATGGTGCCTCGCCGGCGGGACATCCTCTGGCGGTTTTCGGACATTGCCGTCCGATGGCCGAAACTGGTCGGTATGTCAGCCGACCCTGCAGTCAGCAGTGACGCGGCCCGACCGAAGCGGGCCGCCGCGACCGTCCTCGACATGGTCAGGTCCCTGGGGCTGATGGTGGTGATCGTCGGCGCGACTCTGCTCTTCGTGCCGAACCTGCTTCATCCGAGCAAGTCGCAGCGGGTCCAGCCATACGACTACAGCGACGACGTCGTGGGATTTCACCAGGTGACCGGGCTGGCTGCGTTGACCCCCGGTGGCGGGCTGTCGGGCTGGTATGCGAACTCCGCGTCGCTCACACATCACGGCACGATCGCGACCCTCTACGTCGGCTGGGTCTCACCCACCAAGAAGTACGCCGCGCTGTACGAGAGCAATGGGTCCGCGATATCGACCACTGCCGCGACGACGGGGGACCACTCGCTGCGACGGACCATCGGAAGGCTGTCGATCCTCATCACCGGCAGCGCGTCGACCTCGGAGCTGAACCAGCTCGCGGCCTCGCTCGGCGGCTAGTCCTCGGTCGGACGCGCGGCGTCCAGTCGGGCGCGTGCGCCGTCGAGCTGCTGCTGGCAGATCTTCGCGAGTGCTTCCCCGCGTTCCCAGAGCGCCAGTGACTCCTCGAGCGTGCTGCCGCCTGCTTCGAGCTTTCGCACGACTTCGGTGAGCTCGTCGCGTGCCTGCTCGTAGCTCAGCGGTTCGTCCGTCATGAGTTGGCTCCGGTCACCACGACGTGCAGTGTCCCGGCTGCGACACGGGCGGCGAGCGATTCCCCCTCGCTCACGACGGCGGCGTCGCGAACAACATCACCATCGGCACGCTGGACGACGGCGTACCCGCGGTCGAGCGTGGCCTGCGGGGACAGCGCCGTCACCTGGCCACGAAGTCCGGTGAGCTCGGTCTGGTGATGAGCGAGGAGGGCGAGCGCCGCGCGGTCGGCGCGCTGGCGAAGGTCGCCGACCACCGCACCCCACGCCGCGAGCACGCCGTGGGGGTCGCTGAGCGAGGGGCGGCTCCGCATGGCGCCGATCCGGTGCTGCTCGGATTCCAGCAGGTGGGTCATGCACCGACGGGCGCGTGACCGCAGAGCGCGGACTCGTTCGGCCTCCTCGGCCTGGTCCGGCACGATGAGCTTTGCCGCATCGGTGGGTGTGGAGGCGCGCCGGTCGGCGGCATGGTCCACGAGCGGGACGTCCGTCTCGTGCCCGACCGCGGACACGACCGGCGTCACTGTCGCGGCGACCGCGCGTACGAGGGCCTCGTCCGAGAACGGCAGCAGATCTTCCATCGAGCCGCCGCCGCGTGCGATCACGATCACCTCGACCTCCGGATCTGCGTCGAGTCGCGCGAGCGCCTCGATGATCTCGGTCACGGCGTACGGACCCTGAACGGCGACCGCCTCGGTGCGGAACTGCACGGACGGCCAGCGCCGGGTCGCGTTCTCGACGACGTCGTGCTCGGCGGCACCGGCGCGGCCGGTGATCAGTCCGACCCGCCGGGGGAGGAACGGAAGTGGCCGCTTCCGTTCCGCCGCGAAGAGCCCTTCGGCGGCCAGCACCCCGCGGAGGGCCTCGATTCGGGCGAGCAGCGCGCCGACCCCGATGGGCCGGATCTCGGCCGCGGCGAAGGTCAATGAGCCGCGGGCGGCCCAGTACTCGGGCTTGCCCCACACCACCACGCGAGAGCCTTCGGCGAGCGGGGGGTCCAGCTCGTCGACCAGGCGCGCTTTGCAGCTCACCCGCAGCGACATCTCGACCGCGGTGTCGCGCAGGACCAGGAACGCCGTCGCCTGGCCTGGCCTTCGGGTGAGCTCGGTGACCTGGCCTTCCACCCACACTCGGCCGAGCCGCCCGATCCAGTCGGTGAGCGCCTTCGCCACGGTGCGTACCGGGACCGGCGATTCCGCGCTGGACTCGAGGGGCATGACCGTCAACCTACGATCGAGGGGAGGCACCGGCGCAGCCGGTTCCGTTATTGGGCGGATGGTGGGGTGGAGGACGTGGCCGAGGGACCTGCGCGTCGCGTGCTCCTGGCAGCGCCTCGCGGGTACTGCGCCGGTGTCGACCGCGCCGTGCAGACCGTCGAGCGCGCGCTGGAGGAGCACGGCGCCCCGGTCTACGTTCGCAAGCAGATCGTCCACAACTCCCACGTGGTCGCCGGTCTCGAGGCGCGTGGCGCGGTCTTCGTCGACGAGACCGACGAGGTTCCCGAGGGCGCCGTCGTCGTGTTCAGCGCTCACGGCGTCGCGCCTAGTGTCCATGCCGAGGCGAGTCAGCGACAGCTGCACACGATCGACGCGACCTGCCCGCTCGTCACCAAGGTCCACGGCGAGGTACGCCGCTTCGCGCGCGAGGACCTCGACATCCTGCTGATCGGTCACGAGGGGCACGAGGAGGTCATCGGCACCACCGGTGAGGCGCCGGAACACGTGCACCTCGTGTCGGGACCGGAGGCGGTCGACTCGATCGAGGTCCGCGACCCCAATCGCGTTGCGTGGCTGTCGCAGACGACCCTCTCGGTCGACGAGACCCTTGCCACGGTGGCGGCACTGCGCGAGCGGTTCCCCGCGCTGATCGACCCGCCGAGTGACGACATCTGCTACGCCACACAGAACCGGCAGACCGCCGTCAAGCAGATCGCCGCCGACTCGGACCTGGTGCTGGTTGTCGGATCGACGAACTCGTCGAACTCGGTGCGCTTGGTGGAGGTCGCGCGCGATGCCGGCGCCGCTGCGGCGTACCTGGTCGACGACGTCTCCCACATCGATGCGGCGTGGCTGGACGGCGTGGCGACGGTCGGTGTCACGAGCGGCGCGTCGGTCCCCGAAACGCTGGTGGCCGAGCTGCTCGCCTGGCTGGCCGCGCGCGGTTTCGCTGAGGTGAGCGAGGTGACCGCAGCAGAGGAGCGGCTCGTCTTCGCGCTGCCGCGAGAGCTTCGCCGGCCCGCGAAGTCGGCTAAGGCGTGAAACCCCCGCCGAGCGGCTGGCTGTAGCCCAGCATCTCGAACCCACCCGCCGACATGCACACGTGCCAGCCGGTGAGCTCGTGGACCGCGACCACCTTGTAGGGGCTGGACTGGCCGGCCGCCGGGAACAGCTCGCCCTGGACCTGGACCTCCGGGAGGTTGATCGGCCCGAGCGACTGGTGGAACGTCTGGGTCGAGGTCTCCGTCCAGCGGGCGAGGCCCCCGATGCCGAACTGCGCCAGGGCCGCGTCGCCGGCGCTGGCCAGGTCGGCTTCGTCGATGTTGGCCCGGTCCTGCTGGCATAACGAGCTGTAGACGGCCGGCCAGTCGTGGTGCTGAACGGCGGTGAGCGTCGTGTTGACGGCGCCCTTTGCCGCGCCCGGATTCGCCGCGAACAGGTGGTGCCAGAGGACGTTGCCGAGG
>JAICMG010000147.1 GCA_025929365.1 Frankiaceae bacterium | reverse complement strand
GCGACGTGGCCGAGATCGACTTCCCGATGCGGACCTGGTGCTGGCGGGGGACCCGGCTCCCGCGCTGATGTTCGGCGGCGGACGCTTCGCTGGGGCAGATCCGGGGCAGGTCCACCGTGTGGAGAACCTGCCGAGTCCCAGCCGCGCCGAGCGCAACCAGCGACGCAAGCTCGAGTTCATCCCGGTGTGGCCGGTGATCGCGGGTATCGCCCTGGTAGTAGCGCTGGTCGTCTTCGCCCGATAAGGCATCTCGGGAGCGGGCCCCATTGCTTACCGACCGGTAGCGGCTGGGGATCGCGCTCGGCAACTGCACGGATGTGACGTAGGTGTCGTGGATCGCGACACGCATGTGACATAGGGGCGGTGGATCGCGACACGCATGTGACATAGGGGTGGTGAATCGCGACGCGCATGTGACATAGGGGTGGTGAATCACGACACGCATGTGACATAGGGGCGGCCTGTCACAGCACCTATGTCACACATCGGTCGAGACGCCGGTTCGCGGTGGCGCTAGGCGTCTTGCTTGGCGGCGGCTCTTTCTTTGATCAGCTGCTCGTGGGAGTCCAGCCGCGCCTTGTTCGGGCGGATGAACAGCCCGACCGCGGACGCGGTCACCTCACCGTCGGCGACGATCTCGCCGGTGGTCTCCACGCGGCGTCCGTCCACGGCGACGGTGCGTCCGCGAAGCGTGAGCGGTACGCCGATCGGTGTCGGCCGCCGGTAGCGGATCGTCAGCTCCCCGGTCATCGCCGGGTTGCCGGAGGCAATGTTCGCGATCCCGAGCAGCTGGTCGAGAAGTGAGGCGACCCAGCCCCCGTGCACACCGCCGGGCGGTCCTTCGTGGATCGGTCGCATGGTGAGCTCGGCGCTGACCTCGTCGTCCTCGCCCACAGTCACGAGCAACGGCGGTGCCATCGGGTTCGCGGGCCCGGCTACGGGGTTGTGGTCGCGGTCGCCCTGCACCATCTTCTCGCGGCTCGGCCAGCGGGTGCCGTGATTCAGCCGGATGCAGTCCTTGCCCTCGAGCTGTTCGGAGACCGCATCGAGCGCGGCCGCTACGGACAGCATCTCGTCGTCATCGGCGTCGGTGAGGACGGAGGCATCCATCAGCCGGCGGACGGCGTCCGCGAGGCGCGCCTCCGCCGTGTCCGACCGCGGCGCGACGTACCCCTTCGGGAGAAAGCCTTCGACGGGCACGTCAGGTGCCCGTGAAGTTCGGCGCGCGCTTCTCCTTGAAGGCGAGCGTGCCCTCTTTCGCGTCGTTGGTCCCGAAG
Organism: Frankiaceae bacterium; assembly: GCA_025929365.1. GTDB lineage: Bacteria > Actinomycetota > Actinomycetes > JAFAQI01 > JAFAQI01 > DASZTV01. The sequence goes on along the minus strand of JAICMG010000147.1, from coordinate 6,220 downwards.
ATCGCGACGCCGATCTCGAGCTCCTTCGCCAGGCCGTCGGCCTCGGGGAGTCCCTCGCTCTCCTGCACCGCGCGCTTCACGGCCTGTACGGAAAGCGGAGCGTTGGCGGCGATCTTGTCGGCGATCTCCAACGCGTGCTTCAGCGCCTCGCCGTCGGGCACGACGCGGCCGATCAGGCCGATCCGCTCCGCCTCCGCGGCAGACACGCGCTCGCCGATGAGCAGCATCTCCATCGCCTTGGTGAAGCCGATCTGGCGCCGCAACCGCACCGTGGACCCGCCGAGCGGGAACAGCCCGCGCGTGACCTCGGTGATCCCGAACACCGCGCTCTCGCCCGCGACACGGATGTCGGTCGCTTGCAGGATCTCGGTGCCACCGGCGAGCGCGAAGCCCTCGACCGCCGCGATCAACGGCTTGGTCAGCCGGTGGCTGCGCAGCAGCGCCTTCCAGTGGATGCCGGAGTCTTCCTTCATCCGCTGCGCGGCTTCCGACGTCGTACCGGATTCGTTCATCGCCTTGAGGTCCGCGCCGGAGCAGAAGGTGCCCCCGGCCCCGGTGAGTACGGCGACCCGGATCTCCGGATCGCTGTCGATGCGGTCCCAAGCGTCGGCGAGGCCGACGAGCATGTCGGGGGACAGCGCGTTGCGCGCCTCCGGCCGGTTCATCGTCAGAACGAGGACATGGCCCTGCTGCGCGACGTCCAGATGTGCCATCGGTCGGTTAAATCCGCTCGATGATGGTGCCGGTTGCGAGCGCGCCGCCTGCGCACATCGAGATCAGCGCCGTCGTGCCACCGGTGCGCTCGAGCTCGTGCAGCGCCGTCGTGATCAGCCGGCTGCCGGTCGAGCCGACCGGGTGTCCGAGCGCGATCGCGCCGCCGTTGACGTTGACCTTCTCGGGGTCGACGTTGTGCTTGTTGCGCCAGTTGACGACCACCGAGGCGAACGCCTCGTTGACCTCGAACAGGTCGATGTCGGCGATCGACATCCCGGAGCGCTGGAGCACTCGCGTGGTCGCCGCGATGGGGCCGTTGAGGTGGTAGTAGGGCTCGTCGCCGACCAGCGCCTGCGAGACGATCCGCGCTCGCGGCGTGACACCGAGTTCCTTCGCCTTCTGCGCCGACATCAACATCACCGCGGCCGCGCCGTCGGAGATCTGCGACGACGTACCGGCGGTGTGCAGACCACCCTCGCGCACCGGCTTGAGCGTGGCGAGCTTCTCGAGCGTCGTCTCGCGCAGTCCTTGGTCGCGGTCGACGAGCTTGGTCTCGCCGGTCGGGTTGCCGTCCTCGCCCAGGACCGGCGCCTCGATCGGCGCGATCTGGCTCTTGAACCGCTCCTCTGACCAAGCCCGTGCCGCGTTCTGCTGCGACAGCACGCCGAACGCATCCAGGTCCTCGCGGCTGATGCCGTGGTCCGCCGCGATCCGGTCCGCGGCGGTGAACTGGTCGGGCAGGTCGACGTCCCAGTTCTCAGGCCGCGGTACGCCGGGACCACTCATGACGTTCGCGCCGAGCCCGACGCGCGACATCATCTCGACGCCGCATGCGATGCCGATGTCGATCGCGTCGGCCGCGATCAGGCCGGCGATGAAGTGGTTGGCCTGCTGAGCCGAGCCGCACTGGCAGTCGATCGTCGTCACGCCGGCCGTGTAGGGCAGTCCCTCGGCGAGCCAGGCGTAGCGCGTGATGCTGCTGCCCTGCTCGCCGGCCTGCGTGACACAGCCGCCGACGACCTGTTCCACCAGCTTCGGGTCGATGCCCGCCCGCGCGATGACCTCGCGCTGGACGTGGCCCAGCGTCGCCGTGGGGTGCAGCCCGGCGAGCCAGCCGCCACGCTTGCCGATCGGGGTGCGGACCGCCTCGACGATCACCGCTTCGCTCATGAGTCGCCCTTCGCACAAAGGTGCCGAGTCCCCGGAATTCGAGGCTCCTCAATCGAGTAAAACACGTTCTAGTTTTTTCGGCTACAACTGTTGACGCCCCGTCAGATCCGAGCAGAATGAGAACACGTTCTCGTTTCCCGCGAGGGCTTCTGGCGGGCCGCGCGGCCCGAGGGACGCCGGCCCGCAGGGCCCCGTTGCAAGAGAGAAGAGGCGCTCGGGTGACCGATTCGCTCGCTGACATCGATCTCTGGGACATGGACCAGTACACCGAGGCCATCCCGTACGAGCAGTTCCGCCGGCTTCGGGCCGAGGCCCCGGTCTTCCACCACCAGGATCCGCAACAGCCCAACGGCTTCTGGGCGATCACGCGGCACGAGGACGTGGTCTTCGTCTCTCGCAATCCGGAGCTGTTCTCCTCCCGCGAGAAGACCGCGCTGATCACCGAGATGGTCGAGGAGCAGATCGCTCAGCAGCAGATGTTCATGCTCAACCAGGACCCGCCGGACCACACTCGCACTCGCAGCCTGGTGAACCGCGGCTTCACGCCGCGCATGATCGCCAAGCTCGAGGAGCGGATCCAGGCCACCTGCGACGAGATCGTCGACCAGGCTGTGGCGAAGGGCGAGGGTGACTTCGTCACCCTGTGCGCCGCCGAGCTGCCGCTCATCGTCATCTCCGAGTTGATGGGCGTCCCGCTCGAGGACCGCCACAAGGTCTTCGACTGGTCCAACCGAATGGTCGGCGGCGACGACCCCGAGTACGGCGTGACCGAAGAGCAGCGCCTCGATGCGGCCACCGAGATGTGGGCCTACGCCAATCAGCTCGCCGAGGAGAAGCGCAAGGATCTCAAGGACGACATCGTCTCCAAGCTGATCAGCCCCGACGAGGAAGGCAACGTCCTGTCGGAGCTGGAGTTCGACCTGTTCTTCATGCTGCTCGGCGTCGCGGGCAACGAGACGACGCGCAACGCGATCTCCGGTGGCATGTACGCGCTGATGAAGCATCCGGATCAGTGGGACAAGCTAAAGGCCGACCCTGGTCTGATCCCGACCGCGGCCGACGAGATCGTTCGCTGGGTGACCCCGGTTCACCTGTTCCGCCGTACCGCGCTGCAGGACATCGAGCTCGGCGGAAAGACGATCAGGAAGGGCGACAAGGTCGTCATCTTCTACACATCGGCAAACCGCGACGAGTCGGTCTTCACCGACCCGGACGTCTTCGACATCGCGCGTGAGCCGAACCCGCACGTCGGATTCGGTGGGGGCGGCCCGCACTTCTGCCTGGGTCGGCATCTCGCGAAGCTCGAGATCGAGTGCTTCTTCCGGTCGCTGCTCGAGCGGGTCGAGCGCGTCGAGCTCGTCAACGAGCCGCGGCGGCTCCGGTCGAACTTCATCATGGGCATCAAGGAGATGACCGTTCGATTCATCCCGGCGGCGACGTGACCGACGACGTTCTGAGTGCTCCGCACCTCGTCGAGTACACCTACACCCGCTCCACCGGCCCCGTGATCGGCACGTTCCTCACCGGCCTGCGCGACAAGGAGATCGTCGGCATCCGGGGTGCGGATGGGCGCGTGATCGTGCCGGCGATCGACTACGACCCGGTGACGAGCGAAGACCTTTCCGAGTACGTCCCCGTTGCCGACACCGGCGTCGTCACCACCTGGTCGTGGAACGACAAGCCTGCCAAGGGGCAGCCACTGGACAAGCCGTTCGCGTGGGCGTTGGTGAAGCTCGATGGTGCCGACGTCGCCTTCCTCGCGGCCGTCGACGCCGGGTCACCGGACGCGATCTCGACCGGCGCGAAGGTCAAGGCCAGATGGCGCGACGAGCGCGTCGGGTCGATCACCGACCTCGTGTGTTTCGAGGTGACGCAATGACCGAGACCACGGACGCGGCCCTGGGGCCTGTCACCATTGTCGAGACGCCGATCTCGCTGGACTTCAGCTACACGCCAGGCGTAGCGGCTTCGCGGTTCCTGCGCTCGCTGCAGCAGGGCAAGCTCGTCGGGCAGCGCTGCCCCAAGTGCCAGAAGGTCTACATGCCTCCACGGGGCGCCTGCTCGATGTGCGGAGTCGCGACCGACGAAGAGGTGGAGCTGTCCGGCAAGGGGACTGTCACGACGTTCTGCGTGACCCGGATCCCCAGCCCCGGTCTCGAGGCGCCCTACGTCTCGGCCTGGATCCTGCTCGACGGCGCCGACATCACCTCGATGTTCCTGATCCAGGAAGTGGACCCCGCGGACGTGCGGCTCGGCATGCGCGTCGAACCGGTGTGGGTCGACGACTCGGATCGCAAGTCCGACCTCGGCAACATCAAGTACTACCGGCCGATCGACGAGCCCGACGCCGAGTACGACACCTACAAGGCATACGTCTGATGCGGGGCTTCCAGCGACCAGTCGCGATCGTCGCGTCGGCGTCCTTCGAGACGCCGGCCGAGCCGGCACGCAACGAGGTCGAGATGCTGCTGCCGGTCATCCAGAAGGCGATGGGTGAGGCCGGCCTGACACAGCAGGACGTCGGGTTCACCGTCTCCGGGTCCAGCGACTACCTGCAGGGCTTCCCGTTCGCCTTCGTCGGCGCTCTCGATGCCGTGGGCGCGTGGCCGCCGATCCGCGAGTCGCACTTGGAGATGGACGGTGCCTTCGCTCTGGCCGAGGCGATTGCGGTGCTCCAGCACGACAACATCGACACGGCTCTGGTCTACGCGTTCGCCCGGCCGTCGCGGGGCGAGCTCGATCGCACGCTGGCCCTCCAGCTCGACCCGTACACGGTCGCGCCGCTGAACCCGGACGCCCGAGGGCTGGCCGGACTGCAGGCACAGGCGATGCGGGACAGCGGTCGTTACGCCGACGTGCCCGATGTGCCGCCGACCTATGTCGCTGACGGTGCGACGGCAGTGGTCCTGGCGGTCGGTGACCGGGCCAGGGAGCTCACCGCGACGCCCGCCTGGATCACCGGCATCGACCATCGCATCGAGGCGCCGGCCCTCGGGGTCCGTGACCTGACGACGTCGGTCTCGGCCAAGCGGGCGGCGGAGCACGCTGGCGCCGCGGGGGCAGACGCGGCGTGGCTGCACACGCCGTACCCGCACCAAGAGCTGCTGCTCCGCGAGGCACTGGGGCTGGGCGACAGACCGGTGCACTGCGCCGCGGGTCCGATGATGGTCGGCGGGCTCGAGCGCTTTGCGGCGGCGGCGCGTGCGGTCGCTGCGGGCGAGGTGACCAAGGCACTTGCCCACGCCACGAGTGGACCGTGCCTTCAGCAGAATGTCGTCGGCGTCCTCGAGGGTGGCAAGTAATGGCCAAGCAGGTTGCCGTCGTCGGAGTCGGCCAGACGAAGTACGCCGCGAAGCGGCAGGACGTCTCGATCGCGGGGCTGCTGCGTGAGGCCGCCAAGCGCGCGCTCGACGACGCGGGCATGACCTGGTCCGACATCGACGCGGTCGTGATCGGCAAGGCGCCGGACATGTTCGAGGGCGTCATGATGCCGGAGCTGTACCTCGCCGACGCGCTCGGCGCGGTCGGCAAGCCGATGATGCGCGTGCACACCGCGGGCAGCGTCGGGGGATCGACCGGCGTCATGGCCACGCACCTCGTCCAAAGCGGCGCCCACAAGCGCGTGCTCGTCGTCTGCTTCGAGAAGCAGAGCGAGTCCAACGCGACGTGGGCGCTGTCGATCCGGCTGCCCTTTACCGGTGGCTCGGTCACCGGTGCCGGCGGTTACTTCGCGCCGGTCATCCGCGCTTACATGCGCCGTGCCAACGCTCCGGACGACATCGGCATCAAGGTCGCGGTCAAGGACCGGCTCAACGCGCTGAACAACTCCTACGCCCATCTGAAGATCCCGGACATCAGCGAGGAGATGGTGCGCGAGTCCCCGATGTTGTGGGACCCGATCCGCTATCTCGAGACCTGCCCGTCCTCCGACGGCGCGTGCGCCGTCGTGCTTGCCGACGCCGACACCGCAAGAGCGGTGCCGAACCCTCCGGCCTGGATCCACTCCACCGCGATCCGCAGCGAGCCGACGATGGGTGCCGGCCGCGATGTCGTGAACCCGCACGCGGGTCGCGACTGTGCCAAGGAGGTCTACGCCCAAGCCGGGATCACCGACCCGCGCCGCGAGCTCGACTGCGCCGAGATCTACGTGCCGTTCTCCTGGTACGAGCCGATGTGGATGGAGAACCTCGGCTTTGCCGCCGAGGGCGAGGGCTGGAAGATGGTCGACGACGGCAGCACGTCGATGTCGGGCGACATGCCGATCAACCCTTCCGGTGGTGTCCTGTCGTCCAACCCGATCGGCGCATCCGGCATGTGCCGGTTCGCCGAGGCCGCG
>JAICMG010000070.1 GCA_025929365.1 Frankiaceae bacterium | reverse complement strand
GCGATGACGCGATACGTCGCGTGGCTGCACGCGGTGAATCTCGGCAGCCACAACAAGGTCTCCATGGCGTGGCTGCGAGAGGCGGTCGCGGATGCCGGCTTCGCGGACGTTGCGACGTACCTGCAAAGCGGCAACCTGGTCGTGAGTGCGGCCACCAAGGACGCGACCGAGGTGGCGAGGAGGGTCGCGGCTGTCATCAAAGAAGGTCGCGGGCTCGACGTCGTCGTCACCACCAGAAGCCGCGCGGAGATCGCCCGGGTCGTGACCGGCAACCCGATGCCGGAGCACGTCGGCGAACCCACCAAGCTCCAGGTGAGCTTCCTCACCGACAAGCCCGTCGCCGAGGCTGTCGCGGAGCTGGACGCCGACGCGTTCGCGCCGGAACGGTTCGTGATCGACGGCCGCGAGATCTACCTGTGGCTGCCGAATGGGGCGGGTCGTTCGAAGCTCGCCACGTTCCCGTGGGTCAAGCGGATCGGCGTCGCAGGCACGGCCCGCAACTGGCGGACCGTGCTCGCCGTGCTCGACCTGTTGGATTCCGGCTCCCGATAAGGTCGGTGCATGGCCGACTCCGTCCAGCTGACCGACCTCGACGTCATCGCCCGCTACAGCCTCGCGGTGCGTTCCGCGACTGCCGACCGCGACGAGCTGCTCGAGACGTTGCGCGCGGACGTCGCGTGGTTGGAGCGAGGGCGCTCGCGCGCGTCCACGAGCGCCTTCCGGCGGTCCGAGGGCGAAGACGCCGAAGCCGACAGCGATGACGAGGCGCCGTCGCGGTCGGCCCGGTCGACCGCCAAGAAGGCCCCCGCCAAGCGCGCTGCTGCGCGTCGAAGCCCACGCGCGTAGCGCGTCCGCGCAACGGGAACTCGGCGGCAATGATGCCGCGATGCCGGGTTCGGGACGTTTGCCTTGGCAACCAGGAGCATTCTGCCCTGTGGGCGCGGTCCCGGCCGTAGGTAACGTGCGGATATTGACACGTCCGACGCAGGTGGTGCGCATGTCCGCAGATGAGGGTCCGGTACCGGTGGCTCGGGTAGGCCGGTCCGCGACGATGGTCATCGCCGCGCACGTCGCCTTCCTCCTGACGTTCGTTGCCGGCGCCGTGATCACCCTGGTGACGTTCGCTCACAACGGCAACAACTCGGTCTCGTGCCTCGGGTCGGTTGGTTCGTGCGGACATCACTCTTCGTACCTCCTCGGCGGGACGCTGCTCGCTGTCGGCTTCGTCGGCAATGTCGTGACGATCGCGGTCGCTTCGCGGCTCGCGATCGGATACGGACTCGGAGCCTTCAAGTACGCCCAGCGACGCCGAATGATGATGCAGCCGCCGACACCACCCGGTTCACCGACCGGCCTTCCGCTCTGAGCGAAGAGCGCCGGGCTGGCTTACCCGGGACAGCGGGAGAAGAGGTCGTGGCCGAAAGGCCGTAACCCGCTGGCTGCCGCATAGCCGAGGTGGCCGTGGCCGTCGGTCCCGCCGGACGTGATGCCGAAGATGTCCTCGAGGCTGCGCAGCAGCGAGTAATGGTTGTAGGGCTTCGCATCGTGTCGGCCTCGCGCCACGCAATGGCCGATCACCAGGGTGCCGATGCGGCCACCGCCCGGGCCGCTGATGCCGGGCTCGGGATCGGTCGGCCCGGCCCGCTCGCCGCAGCAGCTCGTCGCGTCCGATGTCGCTGACTCGTCCGAGGTGATGATGATCAGGCCGCCGTGTTTGTACGCCGGCGAGCGCTCGATGCGCGGGATCCACAGCGACAGGAAGTTGTCGACCGATGCCAGGCCGCCGGTGCGCTTGCCCTTGGCATCCGGCCCGGCGCAGTTGGTGTCGTGGCCGTCGTTGCACAGGTCAGGGGTGATGAAGGCGAATCGTGGCGTCGTCGTGGCGCGCTTCAGATTGGCTCTGAGAGCGGTCAGCGGCACCACGTGTTTGCGGCAGAGTCCCGAGTCGATCAACGAGTGGAAGTAGACGAACGGGTTGTGCCGGGCGGCGTACTGGTCCTTCGCCGTCGCGCTCTGGGTGTCGTCTCTTCCGATCGCGTCGGTGGTCGGGATCCCGCAGCGGCTTTGCTCGCGGGTGGGGACGTTGCCCATGTTGTCCATGTAGCCGCGCCAGCTGATGTGCTGCGCCGTTAGCTGGTCGGCGAGCGACTTCACGTTGGACGGGAACACGCACCCGATCCCGACAGCCTGCCCCTCGCCCTCGAGTGTCGCCGGCGCCGTGGTGCCGTTGAAGTTGAGATACAGCTGGCAGTCCGACGAGGTCAGCGGGTTCGGCGCCTGGCCCGACATCATCGAGATGTAGTTGTCGAGCGAGACGTGACCGGTCGCGTAGTACTGCGTGAGCAGCGTGCCCTGACGTTGCAGGGTCTTGCCGAGGTAGGGGTGAGGGTTGTGCACATACGTCGCGTCGTAGGACTCGTTCTCGAGGACGATGACGAACACGTGCCGGATGCCGAGGTGCGCGCTGCTCGTGGCCGCGGCTGATCGAGGCAGGGGTGCTGCGCCCGCGCTGAGACTTATCCCGGTAGCGATGAGCGTGAGGGCAGCTGCGAGCAGCGAAAGGGTCCGGCGCACTCCGCGATTGTGTCAGCCGGTCGGCGTCAGCCGCGTTACATAGGCTCAACGCTCGTGGGAGCGCAGCTGGCCGGACTCGCGACGGGGGTCGGCTCGTTGCCGGGGAGCTCGATCGACGAGGCCTGCGCAACGGCCTTCGACGAGCTCCCGGAGCTTCCGCACCTGCCCGAGCTCCCTGCACGCGGACCTGGCGCCGACATGATCGGCCGTACGGCGTGCCGGCTCGCGGGGCTGCCCGTCGACCGCACCCCCTCCGGCTGGCGATTGGTGGACCGGCCCGGGCTCGACCAGCGGGCGGCGGAGGAGCTCATGGCGGCCGATCTCGACGCGCTGCTACCGGTTGCCGGGCCCGGGTACGACGGCGCACTCAAAGTGCAGCTGGTCGGCCCGTGGACGCTGGCCGCTGCCGTGGAGCTCCCGCGCGGCGGTGCGGTCCTGGGGGACCGGGGCGCGCTGCGGGATCTGGTCGATTCGCTCGCCGAGACCGCCCGCGAGCATCTCGCCGACGTCCGCCGCCGGCTGCCGTCGGCGAACCTCGTCCTGCAGCTCGACGAGCCTGGCCTGCCGGCGGTGCTCGCCGGTCAGGTGCGCACGCAGAGCGGGCTCGGCGCGCTGCGGGTCCCCGAGGAGACGGAGGTCGTCTCAGCCCTGCGCGAGGTCGTGTCGGCGGTGGACGTGCCGGTCGCGCTGCACTGCTGCGCGAGGCGGCCACCGCTGGGCATGTTGCACGCCGCAGGCGCAGCGGCGGTGGGTCTGGACCTGACGCTGGGTGACGTCGACCACGACGCGCTGGGGGAGCTGGTCGAGCAGGGCGGCAAGGTCTGGCTCGGTGTCCTCCCGTCGCTCGGTCCAGGAGTCCCGCCCGCCCCGCGCGACGTCGCCGAGCCGGTTCGCCGGCTGTGGCGAGAGCTCGGGTTCGACGCCGAAGCGCTTCCCGTCACGGTCGCCGTCACTCCGACATGCGGCCTTGCCGGGGCGTCGCCAGGCTGGGTCAACACGGCGTACCGGTTGCTGCGACAGGTGGCGCGCGCGCTCTCCGAGGCGCCGGAAGGGGTCGGCTCGTGAGCGCGAAGAAGGCCGATCCGCCGGCTGACGTCGCGCACCGGCATCAGGAGCTCGCGGCCGAGGTCGAGGACCTCGCGTACCGCTACTACGTCCTCGCGGCGCCGACCGCTTCGGACGCGGAGTACGACGCGAAGATGCGCGAGCTCGAGGCCTTGGAGGAGCAGTACACCTCGCTGCGCACGCCTGACTCCCCGACCCAGAAGGTGATGGAGACGCTCTCGACGGACTTCGCCGAGGTGCGCCACCTGGAACGGATGATGTCGCTGGACAACGTGTTCTCCGACGAGGAGTTCGACGCGTGGGCGCTGCGCGCGACGCGCGAGACACCGGTGCACGCGTGGCTGTGCGAGCTGAAGATCGACGGCCTCGCGGTGGATCTCGTCTACGAAGCCGGCCGGCTGGTGCGCGCCGCGACCCGTGGTGACGGCGTCACGGGGGAGGACGTGACGCTCAACGTCCGCACGATCTCCAACGTGCCGTCGCGACTGTCCGGCAACGCGGTGCCGGAGCTGCTCGAGGTGCGCGGCGAGGTGTTCTTCCCGACCGCGGCGTTCGCTGAGCTCAACGCCGGTCTCGTCGAGGCCGGCAAGGCGCCGTTCGCGAACCCGCGCAACGCGGCTGCCGGCTCGCTGCGGCAGAAGGACCCGCGCGTCACGGCGACCCGGCCGCTGTCGCTCACCCTGCACGGCATCGGGACGCGACGTGGCTTCGAGCCGGCCTCGCAGTCGGAGGCGTACGCCGCCTTGCAGGACCTTGGGCTGCCGGTGAGCGGCCGCTACGAGGTGGTCGATGGCATCGAGGGGGTGCGCCGCTACGTTGCGCACTGGGGCGAGCATCGCCACGACATCGAGCACGACATCGACGGCGTCGTCGTCAAGGTCGACTCGTTCGCCCTGCAGGGTCGGCTCGGCGCCACCTCGAAGGCGCCGCGATGGGCGGTCGCGTGGAAGTACCCGCCCGAGGAAGCCACGACCAAGCTCAACGGCATCTTCGTCAATGTCGGGCGGACCGGCCGGGTCACGCCGTTCGCAGCGCTGGAGCCGGTCCACGTCGGTGGGGTTACCGTGAGCACCGCGACGTTGCACAACGAGGACGAGGTACGCCGTAAGGGCGTGCTGGTCGGGGACACCGTCGTCGTGCGCCGTGCCGGCGACGTGATTCCCGAGGTGGTCGGACCGGTCGTCGATCTGCGGACCGGCAAGGAGAAGAAGTTCGTCATGCCGACCAGGTGTCCCGAGTGCGACACCGAGCTGTCGCGCGGCGACGGCGAGGTCGACTGGCGTTGTCCCAACACGGTGAGCTGTCCGGCGCAACGCCGCGAGGCGGTGTTTCACCTCGCCGGCCGAGGGGCGCTCGACATCGACGGACTCGGCTACGAGACAGCAGTTGCGCTGCTCGACGCCGGGCGCATCAACGACATCGGTGACGTCTTTCACCTGACTCCCGAGTCCTTCGAGGGGCTTCGCGGCTTCGGCGAGAAGAAGATCGCGCAGGTCCTCGCCGGGCTTGACGCCGCCCGCACGCGGCCGCTGTGGCGTCTCCTCGTCGGGTTGTCGATCCGTCACGTGGGGCCGACCGCAGCGCAGGCGCTCGCGCGCGAGTTCCGTTCGCTCGACGCGATCCTCGGCGCGACCCCCGAGGAGCTCGCAGCCGTCGACGGGGTCGGGCCGACGATCGCGGCCGCCGTGGCGGCCTGGTTCGGCGACGAGCGGCATCGCGACATCCTCGAGCGACTGCGTTCGGGCGGTGTGTCGATGGTCGACGAGAACCTCCCGGAGCGCGGGTCCGGTCCGCTCGACGGTCTCACCATCGTCGTGACGGGCACACTGTCCGGCTACTCCCGCGACGGCGCTGCCGACGCGATCCAGTCTCGCGGCGGCAAGGTCACCGGCTCGGTGAGCAAGAAGACGTCGTACGTCGTTGCGGGAGACGCGCCCGGCGCCGCCAAGTACGACAAGGCGGTCGACCTCGGCGTCCCGATCCTCGACGAGGCGGGCTTCGAGGCGCTGCTGTCAGGGGGCCCGGCGGCTGCGGACCCCCTGGTGCAGCGTCCCGACGTCAGCTGATGGTGTAGCTGCCGCTCGTCTTGCTCTTGTTGCCCGCGTTGTCGGTGGCGACGGCGACGTAGTGGTAATGCGCGACGCCGTGGCGGACGTGGCGGTGCTGGTGGACGTGACAAGTCGCGACGCCGGACAGCGCGTCACTCGCGTGACAGGTCAGGTGCCGCCGATGGTGGTAGGTGTTGCCGGCCGTTACGCCCCTGACGGACACGCCAGGCTTGGTGCGGTCGATGTTCACGGTCACGGTGACAGAGTCCGACCGGCCCGCGGTGTCGCTGATCGTGCGGGTGACGGTCTGATGGCGCCCATCGTGGCGAAGCACGACCTCACCCGGGCACGGGCCCGTCAGCGGGGCGCTGCCTTGGGTGCAGGTGAAGGTGATGTGCACCGGCGAGCGGTACCAGCCGTGGTGGCGGTGGTGCGCACTCGTCACGTGCGCCACGATCGTCGGGCCGGTCCCCGACGGTGTCGGCGTCGGAGTCGGCGTGGATGTCGCCGGCTGGTCGACCTCTTGGTTGTCGGTGCCGATGCCCTCGCCGAAGCTCGCGCACCCCGAGAACACCGCGGTGACCGGGTGTACGCCGACGCTCAGGCTCGAGATCGGGCCCATCGTCCACGTCGCGCCCGAGCCGCTGGTCGGCGTGCCCGCCGGCGGCGGTGCGCTGTCGATCAGCCACGACACGGAGCCGCAGTCGGGCACCGGCGACAGTGTCGCGGTGAAGGTGACTGGGTCGCCGGTGTGGCTCGGGTTGTCGTTCGAGGTGACCGTCACCGTGACCGAGGGAGGGGCCGGCTGCCCGCCACCGCCACCCGGCGCAGTCCCGTTGGGCTCGACCGATCCCATCGTGCACGCGCCTGCCGAGTGAAAGCCGCGTTGGTCCGTTCGCGGGCACAGCGCCACTCCTTCACCGACGGACGTCGGATTCGGAATCGCCCCGATCGCGGGGTTGTCGGCGGAGGGCATATCCGTCTCAGTCGGGCCACCGTTGTCAGAGAGGTCCGCGATGTCTCCGACCAGATCGTCGACCACGTCGGTCGCGGTATCGGGCGTCAGGCAGCTCTGCCCGTTGCTGGTGTCGCTGGTGGTTGCCGCGTTGTATCCGAGATCGGTCCAGTCGGCCGGACCTTGGACACACGCCAGGCTGAAAAGATCCCCGGCGACCGTGACCGAGGAGTTGTCGACAAGCCCAACGTCGCTGAGCTGCGCTGCGATCGCGGTGTCGCCGGGCGGGTTCCTCCCGTCCGTGAAGGTAGTACCGACGATCGACGCGGTCGCCGTACCGCCCTCGAAGCCGCCGGTGAAGATGTCGCTGCCGTCGGTTGCGGCGTTGTCGTAGAACGTCGACTTGCTGATCGTGAGATCTGCGTTCGCCACTCCACCACTCGCGATCGCTCCGCCGATCTGGCTGTCGTTGTCGTTGAAGGTGGATCCCGTCACTGTCAGGGAAGCGCTGGTGCCGTCCCCGCCGTTGTTGATCGCGCCGCCGCCGGCGCCGCTGCCGTGCGATTCGTTGCCCGTGAAGGTCGAATCGATCACCGTGACCGTGCCGTCTCCGCTGGTGGCGCCGTTGGAGATGGCGCCGCCCAACTCGGCGGCGGTGTTGTTGATGAACGTCGAGTTCCGGACGGTGAGGGTGCCGGTCGCATCGTCGGCCACGTCAATCGCCCCGCCTGCGCCTTCGACGTTGTCACCATCCGTGAAGGTCACGCCGTCGACGGTGACCGTATCGCCGTCTGCCAGGGCCAGGATCGCGCCGGTACAGCCTCCGCTGGTCGTGCAGCCGACGCTGGAGCCGGAGTTGCCATCAAGAGTCGGATTGCTGACACCGAATCCCGCGATGATCGTCACGCTCGTGGGCACGGTCCAGTTCCCGACGTAGTGCTGGGTCGACCCAGGCGTGTCGAGGACGATCGTGTCGCCACTGACCGCGTGCCCGAGGGCCTCAGCGAGGCTGCAGCCGTTCGACGTGGTCGCCTGTGCCTCGCAGCTGCTGGTGCCGGCGAAGGTTCCGGTGCCGTTCGCATAGGCGACAAGCGTGTTGGCGGCGACGGCGCTCGGCGCCATCCAGATCGCGCTTGGTACGCCGATGGTGGCGGCTGCCGCGGCGATTGTGAGAAGACGACCTGACAGACGCATATGTGTCCTCACTCCCCGAAGTGAAGCGCTCCCAACAGTGCGGGCACGATACCTCGTCGCGAGCCGAGCGGACCCTCGCTACGCTCGCCGTCGTGGCCGCAATCAGCCGCGCTGACGTGGCGCATCTCGCATCGCTCGCCCGGATCTCGATGACCGATGCCGAGCTCGACGTCATGGCCGGCCAGCTCGACGTGATCTTGGGCGCCGTTGGTCGCGTGCAGGAGGTCGCGGCCGCGGACATCCCGCCGACCTCCCATCCACTGCCGCTCACCAACGTCTTCCGCGACGACGTGCCCGCTCCGTCCCTCGCGCCCGACGAGGCGCTCGCGGCGGCGCCGATCGCCGAAGGGCAGCGCTTCCGGGTCCCGCGAATCCTGGACGAAGAGTGAGTGGCGACTCGGAGCTCTGCCGGCTCGAGGCGTCCGAGCTCGCCAAGCGTATTGCGGATCGCGACGTGTCGGCGGTCGAGGTCGCCCAGGCCCACCTCGATCGGATCGCCGCGCTCGACACGGCGTACCACGCCTTTCTGCACGTCGACGTCGACGGCGCGCTGGCGCAGGCGAAGCGGGTCGACGCCGGTGAGGTCGAAGGACCGCTGGCCGGTGTTCCGCTTGCGCTGAAGGATGTGATCGTCACGCGCGGCGTGCCGACGACGGCCGGATCGCGAATCCTCGAAGGCTGGCTGCCGCCGTACGACGCGACCATCGTCGAGCGGATGCGTGACGCGGGGATCGTCGTGCTCGGCAAGACCAACATGGACGAGTTCGCGATGGGTAGCTCGACCGAGCACTCGGGCTACGGCGCGGCGCACAACCCGTGGGACCTCGACCGCACGCCCGGCGGTTCCGGTGGTGGGTCCGCGGCCGCGGTGGCCGGGTTCCTCGCGCCACTGGGCATCGGCACCGACACCGGCGGGTCGATCCGGCAGCCGGCCGCCGTGACAGGAACGGTTGGGATCAAGCCGACGTACGGCGGCGTTTCGCGCTACGGGCTGATCGCCTTCAGCTCCTCCCTCGACCAGGCAGGGCCGTGCGCGAGGACCGTCCTGGATGCCGCGCTGCTGCACGAGGTCATCGCCGGGCACGACAGTCGCGACTCGACGTCGATCGACGCCCCGGTGCCGCCGGTCGTCGATGCCGCGCGGGACGGCGACGTCTCCGGGATGCGGATCGGTGTCGTCAAGGAGTTCGCGGGCGACGGCTACCAATCCGGCGTCACAGCACGCTTCGACGAGGCAGTGGCGACCCTGGCCGGGTTGGGCGCCGAGGTGATCGAGGTGTCCTGCCCGCACTTCGACTACGCCCTCGCCGCGTACTACCTGATTGCGCCGAGCGAGGCATCGAGCAACCTCGCACGCTACGACGCGATGCGCTACGGGCTGCGGGTCGGCGACGACGGCGAGGCATCGGCGGAGGCCGTCATGGCCGCTACTCGCGAAGCCGGGTTCGGTGCCGAGGTGAAGCGTCGCATCATCCTCGGCACGTATGCGCTGTCGGCCGGCTATTACGACGCGTATTACGGCCAGGCGCAGAAGGTGCGCACGCTGATCAAGCGCGACTTCGAGTCCGCCTTCGAGCAGGTCGACGTACTCGTGTCACCAACCACCCCGACCACGGCCTTCAAGCTGGGTGAGCGGGTCGACGATCCGCTGTCGATGTACCTCGCCGACCTGTGCACGATCCCGTCCAACCTCTACGGCGGGCCCGCAATGTCGGTGCCGTGCGGCCTGTCGGACGACGGGCTGCCGGTCGGCTTCCAGGTCATGGCGCCGGTCCTCGCCGATGACCGGCTCTACCGGGTAGGAGCAGCGCTTGAACAAGCGCTGGGCACGGCCGCCCTGCTCGACGAGGTGTGGCGCCGCGACCATGCGGCGACGTCCTAGCGGCGGTCCGCTTCACCCGTCGAGCAGCTGCTGGAGCGCCTGTCGACGAATGGCTCGTTCCAGCCGGTCGACGTACAGCTTTCCGTCGAGGTGGTCGCACTCGTGCTGGAGGCAGCGCGCCATCAGTCCGGTCCCTTCGACTCGTACGGGTGAGCCCGCCGCGTCGACGCCCTCGACCGCCGCGTACTCCGCACGACGCAGCGGATACCACAGACCGGGCAGCGAGAGACAGCCTTCGTCGCCGTCCTGCTCGCCCTCGGTCGCGACCAGGCGCGGGTTGACGACGACCCCGCTCACACCGTCGATGAACCAGCTGAACGCTCGAAGGCCTACCCCGATCTGGTTGGCGGCGAGTCCGGCCCGGCCCTCAGCGGCGGTCACCGTGTCGAGCAGGTCCTTGCACAGCGCGACGACTGTCTCGTCGAAGACCGACACGTCGTCGCACGGCGTGCGCAGCACGGGATCGCCCCAGCGCCGGATATCTCGCTCGACCACGTACGACAAACTAGAGCCGTGAGCTACGACGACGTCCTGGATCGATACGAGCCGGTGCTCGGCTTGGAGACTCACGTCGAGCTCGGGACGGCGACCAAGCTGTTCTGCGGGTGTTCGACGGTGTTCGGCGGGGAGCCGAACAGCCAGGTGTGCCCGGTCTGTCTCGGGCTGCCGGGCTCGCTGCCCGTGACGAACCGTGCGGCGATCGAGTTCACCATCAAGATCGGCCTCGCACTGCATTGCGACATCGCCGAGTGGTGCCGCTTCGCCCGGAAGAACTACTTCTACCCGGACATGCCGAAGGACTACCAGGTCAGCCAGTACGACGAGCCGTTGTGCACCGACGGATATCTGGACGTTGCGCTCGACGGGCGGACCTATCGGGTCGAGATCGAGCGCGTCCACCTCGAGGAAGACACCGGCAAGACCTTGCACGTGGGCGGCGACACAGGCCGGATCCACGGTGCGAACCACTCGCTCGTCGACTACAACCGCGCGGGCATTCCGCTCGTGGAGATCGTCACGCGGCCGATCCGTGGCACGGGAAAGCACGCGGCGGCGGTGGCGAAGGCATACGTGTCCGAGCTGCGCGACGTGCTGCGCGACCTCGGCGTCTCCGACGTTCGCATGGAACAGGGCTCATTGCGTGCCGATGTCAACGTCTCGTTGATGCCGCCGGACGCCGACCAGCTCGGCACCCGCACCGAGACCAAGAACGTCAACTCGCTGCGGTCCGTGGAGCGCGCGGTCCGGCACGAGGTCGAACGGCAGGCGGGCGTGCTCGACGCCGGCGGGCGCGTCGTACAGGAGACGCGGCACTTCCACGAGGACAGCGGGACGACGAGTCCGGGACGCAGCAAAGAAGAGGCGCAGGACTACCGCTACTTCCCGGAACCCGACCTCGTACCGCTCGCCCCGCCCCGCGAGCTGGTGGAGGAGCTCCGCGCTTCGCTTCCCGAACCGCCCAGCGTTCGGCGTGCCCGCTTCGCCGAGACCCACGGCTACACCGCGGTCGACATGGACCAGATGACGAATGCAGGAGTCGTCGATCTCGTCGAGGCGACGATCGACGCCGGCGCGCCGGCGGCGAAGGCCAAAGGCTGGTGGCTGGGCTATCTGGTGGGCCGCGCCGGTGAGCTTGGCCTCGAGGTGGCCGAGCTCGCCATCACCCCCGCTGGTGTCGCGCGGATCAGCGCGCTCGAGGACGAAGGCTCGTTGACCAACAAGCTGGCCCGGCAGGTTGCCGACGCGGTGCTGGCGGGGGAGGGCGACGTCGATGCGGTGATCGATGCGCACGGCTGGCGCGTGGCGGGCGAGGACGAGCTGGTCGCCGCGGTCGATGCTGCCATCGCGGACGCGCCGGACATCGCCGCCAAGATCCGCGAGGGAAACCAAGGCGCTGTCGGGCCGCTGGTCGGCGCCATCATGAAGGCGACCGGCGGATCGGCGGACGCCAAGCGAGCCCGCGAGCTGATTCTCGAGCGGCTCAGCTAGCCAACCGCCGCGCGTTTGGCGAGCGCTTCCAGCTCATCGGCCAGCTCTTCCGGGTATTCCAGGGGGAGGAAGTGAGATCCCGGCAGGACGCGTAGCTCGGCGTGAGGGATCCGCGATGCCGCCTCGACCATGTCCTGGCTGGAGGTGATGACGTCGTGCAGACCCGCGACCAACGTCACGGGGACGGTCACGAACTCGAGATCCATCGCCCGGTGCTTCGCGCCGGCGAGCGCGAGGGAGAAGTACCACTTGAAGTCGTGCTCGCGGAACTCCTCGAGCGCGGGAATCAACCATTCGGGCTTGGCGGCCGGCATCACCATGCCGCTGTGGCTGATCACCCTTGCGGTCACCCGGTTGACGGGGATGCGTTGCGCCGCCCAGGACATCTGGTTGCCGACCCGCCGCATCAACCTGGCCCCTCCGACTCCGAGGCCGTATCGCAACGGTTTGGGCACGTTGAGCCGGCCCCCGATCGACTGAAAGGTGCCACCCGGCAGGCCCGCGACGGCAAGTAGTCCCGCGACCCGGTCGGGGTGCTGGCGGGCGAGCTCGAACCCGATGTTCACGCCCAGCGACCAGCAGGCGAGCACCGCCTCGTCGATGCCTTCGGCGTCCATCAGCGCGAGCGCGTCCTGCATGTGGTCATCGACCGTGATGCGCTCTGGATCGGCCGGCCGCTCCCCGCCGCCGGTGCCGCGGTAGTACCAGGAGACGACACGAAAGCCGCGCTCGGGCGCGATCACGACGGGCCAGGCAGCCGGCGGGGTGCCGAGGCCGTTGCAGATGACGACCGGCGGCCCGTCGCCGTTGTTTCGCCAGCCGGCCACCGCCGTACCGTCCGCGCTCGTCACGGTGAACCGGCTCACCCGCGGATCATGCCATTACCGTTTGGGCGCGCCGATTAGGCTCCGAGCAGTCAGCGCCGGCGAAGCCGGCTCATCAGAAAGGGTGGTGGGCGGGGACGTGGGCGGGGATCTGAAGCCGAGGAGCAAGGACGTCACCGAGGGCGCCGAACGCGCCGGCGCGCGCGGAATGCTGCGCGCGGTCGGCCTGACCGATGCCGACTGGGACAAGCCACAGATCGGCATCGCCTCGTCGTGGAACGAGATCACGCCGTGCAACCTCTCGCTCGCGCGGCTTGCCCAGCGAGCGAAGGACGGCGTGCGTCAGGCCGGCGGCGTACCGCTGGAGTTCGGCACCATCTCGGTCTCGGACGGCATCTCGATGGGACACGAGGGGATGCACGCCTCCCTGGTGTCGCGCGAGGTGATCGCTGACTCCGTCGAGACGGTGATGTTCGCCGAGCGGCTCGACGGATCGGTGCTGCTGGCCGGTTGCGACAAGTCGCTGCCCGGCATGCTCATGGCGGCAGCCCGCCTCGATCTCGCGGCGGTGTTCCTGTACGCCGGGACCTCGCTGCCGGGCCGCCTGGACGGCCAGGACCTGACGATCATCGACGCGTTCGAGGGCGTCGGCGCGTGCGCGCTCGGGCGCATCTCCCGCGAACAGCTCGACGCGATCGAGCGCAACGTCTGTCCGGGTGAAGGTGCGTGTGCGGGTATGTACACCGCCAACACCATGGCCAGTGCCTTCGAGGCCATCGGCATGTCGGTGCCGGGAAGCGCCGCTCCTCCTGCCGTCGATCGCAGACGTGACGAAGCTGCCCTGGCATCGGGGGAGGCCGTCGTCGGGATGCTGCGGCAGGGAATCACCGCACGCACCATCCTCACCAAACCGGCGTTCGAGAACGCGATCACCGTTGTCATGGCGCTGGGGGGCTCGACCAACGCGGTCCTTCATCTCCTCGCGATTGCCCACGAGGCGAAGGTCGACCTGTCGCTCGACGACTTCAACCGGATCGGCGACAAGACGCCGCTGCTCGCGGATGTGAAGCCGTTCGGCCGCCATGTGATGGCCGACGTCGACCGGGTCGGCGGCATCCCCGTCGTGATGAAGGCGCTGCTCGACGCAGGGCTGCTGCACGGCGACTGCGTCACCGTGACGGGCAAGACGGTGGCAGAGAACCTCGCTGAGCTTGCTCCCAAGGATCTCGACGGCGATGTCCTGCGGGCGATGTCCAACCCGCTGCACCCGACGGGTGGCATGAGCATCGTGCGCGGCTCGCTCGCGCCCGACGGCGCTGTGGTCAAGACCTCCGGCTTCGACCGCGCCGTCATCGAGGGAACCGCGCGGGTATTCGACACCGAACAGCCGGCGATGGACGCGGTGACGAACGGCGAGCTCAACGCCGGCGACGTCGTCGTGATCCGCTACGAGGGTCCGCGCGGCGGTCCCGGGATGCGCGAGATGCTCGCCGTGACGGGAGCGATCAAGGGCGCCGGCCTCGGCAAGGACGTGCTCCTCCTGACCGACGGCCGGTTCTCGGGGGGCACGACTGGGCTGTGCATCGGGCACGTGGCGCCCGAGGCCACCGACGGCGGGCCGATCGCGTTTGTCAGGGACGGCGACCGGATCCGTCTCGACGTCGCGGCTCGCACGCTCGATCTGCTCGTCGACGCCGCCGAGCTCGAGGCGCGCAAGGAGGGGTGGGCCCCGCCGCCGCCGCGTTACCCCAGTGGCGTACTCGGGAAGTACGCCCGCCTGGTGGGTTCGGCAGCCCAGGGCGCCGTCACCAACTAAGCCGCCCGTCGCCGGCTTGACTTGTCGGGACGCGTAGTCCACCGTTGATGCGTGCGTAGCATTCTCGTAGTTAGTGAGCACGTGGGCTGAATCCTCAGTTCACGTGCCGCCCCTCCGCGCTCCGCGCGAGGGGCTTTTGTATGTCAGGGACCAAATCGACGTTGCAGGAGTGGTGATGACCGAGCGGGTGACCGGAGCGCAGGCCATGGTGCGCGCACTGGAGGAGCTCGACGCGCAGGTCGTATTCGGGATTCCGGGTGGGGCCATCCTCCCGGCGTACGACCCGATCTTCGACTCGAAGCGGCTGCGCCACATCCTCGTGCGCCACGAGCAGGGTGCGGGACACGCCGCGACCGGCTACGCGCAGGCGACCGGCCGGGTCGGGGTCTGCATGGCGACCAGCGGCCCCGGCGCGACCAACCTCGTGACGCCGATCGCGGACGCCTACATGGACTCGGTGCCGTTGGTGGCGATCACCGGACAGGTGCCTTCCGCGGCGATCGGCACCGATGCCTTCCAGGAAGCCGACATCTGCGGCATCACGATGCCGATCACCAAGCACAACTTCCTCGTGCAGAACCCGGCGGACATCCCGCGCATCCTCACCGAGGCGTTCCACATCGCGTCGACGGGCCGGCCGGGGCCGGTGCTCGTAGACATCCCGAAGGACGCGCTGCAGGCGCAGACGGACTTCACCTGGCCGGTGGAGATGCAGCTCCCCGGCTACCGGCCGGCCGCGAAGCCGCACGGCAAGCAGGTGCGCGAGGCGGCGCGCCTCATGGTCGACGCGAAACGGCCGGTCCTGTACGTCGGCGGGGGTGTGCTGAAGGCCCACGCTGCGGAGGAGCTGCGCAGGCTTGCCGAGGTTTCCGGCATTCCTGTCGTGACGACCCTGATGGCGCGAGGTGCCTTCCCCGACTCGCACCCGCAGCACATGGGCATGCCCGGCATGCATGGTTCGGTGGGCGCGGTCGCCGCGCTGCAGCGGTCGGATCTGCTCGTCGCGCTCGGGGCACGCTTCGACGACCGGGTCACCGGGAAGCTCTCGTCGTTCGCCCCAGGGGCGACCGTGGTGCACGCCGACATCGACCCTGCCGAGATCTCGAAGAACCGGACGGCCGACGTGCCGATCGTCGGAGATGTGCGAGAAGTGATCGCAGATCTGATCATCGCGATCGAGGCGGAGCACGAAGCGGGCCGACAGGGCGACTACGCCGCCTGGTGGAAGCAGTGCAACGGCTGGAAGAAGACCTACCCGCTCGGCTACGACGAGCACGAGGACGGCACGCTCGTCCCGCAGTACGTGATCGACCGGCTCGGCAAGATCTGCGGGCCGGACACGGTCATCGTCGCCGGGGTGGGCCAGCACCAGATGTGGGCGTCGCAGTTCATCTCCTACGAGAAGCCCTACACCTGGATCAACTCCGGTGGCCTGGGCACCATGGGCTTCGCGGTGCCCGCGGCCATGGGCGCGAAGGTCGGGCGTCCGGATGCATTGGTGTGGGCGGTCGACGGTGACGGCTGCTTCCAGATGACCAACCAGGAGCTCACGACCTGCGCGATCGAGGGAATCCCGATCAAGGTCGCCGTCATCAACAACGGGTCGCTCGGCATGGTGCGGCAGTGGCAGACGCTGTTCTACGAGGGTCGCTACTCCAACACCGACCTGAAGGCCGGCCGCTCGCAGTACCTCCCCGACTTCGTGATGCTCGCCGAGGCAATGGGCTGCGTGGGGCTGCGGTGCGATGCCGCGGACGACGTCGACGCGACGATCGAGAAGGCGATGGCAGTCGATGACGCTCCTGTCGTCGTGGACTTCGTCGTCGGCAAGGACGCGATGGTGTGGCCGATGGTGGCAGCCGGTACGTCGAACGACGACATCAAGATCGCGCGCGAGACCGCGCCGGACTTCGACTACGAGATGGGTGAGGTGGTCGACGGTGAGTAGGCACACGCTCTCCGTTCTCGTCGAGAACAAGCCCGGTGTACTGGCTCGGGTTGCGGCGCTGTTCTCACGTCGCGGGTTCAACATCGACTCACTCGCGGTGGGCCCGACCGAGCACTCCGATGTGTCGCGCATGACGATCGTGGTCAACGTCGAGGACCTTCCGCTCGAGCAGGTGACCAAACAGCTCAACAAGCTCATCAACGTGCTGAAGGTGGTCGAGCTCGACACCGAGTCGGCCGTTCAGCGTGAGCTGATGCTCGTGAAGGTCAAGGCCGACCAGGCCACGCGCTCGCAGGTCCTGGAGGTCGTGCAGGTCTTCCGGGCCAAGGTCGTCGACGTCGCCACCGATGCGGTGACGATCGAGGTGACCGGGACGGCCGACAAGCTCGACGCCTTCATCCGTGTGCTCGAGCCCTACGGGATCCGCGAGCTCGTCCAGTCCGGGGTGGTCGCGGTCGGACGCGGCGCCCGTAGCATCACTGACCGAACCCTTAGATCTGTTGAGAGGACTGCATAGCCGTGCCGGAAATCTTCTACGACGACGATGCCGACCTGGCGCTCGTGCAAGGCCGCAAGGTCGCCATCCTCGGCTACGGCTCCCAGGGCCACGCCCACGCGCTGAACCTGCGTGACTCCGGGGTCGACGTACGAGTGGGCCTGCCCGAGGGCTCGAAGAGCCGGGCGGCTGCCGAGGCCGAGGGGCTCCGCGTGGTCACCCCCGCCGAGGCGTCCGCCGAGGCGGACCTGATCATGGTGCTCGCGCCCGACACGGTGCAGCGTCACCTGTTCGCCAACGACATCGAGCCCAACCTCAACGACGGCGACGCGCTGTTCTTCGG
>JAICMG010000064.1 GCA_025929365.1 Frankiaceae bacterium | reverse complement strand
GTGGTGGACTGCGACGACTGCCACGAGGCGCACTACTTCTCCTGGGACCTGATCCGCGGGAACCTGCGCAGCCTGCTCGATGCGGGCGCCCCGCACGTGCACGAGCCGGCCTTCGCGCCGGACCCGGCCGACTACGTCAGCTGGGACTACGCGCGAGGCTTCGCCGACGGCGTACTCACCGCCGACGAAGACGAAGCGGACTAGGACACGAGGCCGTGCCGGAAGCCGGCGGCTACTGCCTCGGCCCGGTCGCCGACGTCCAGCTTTCGGAACAGTCGCCGTGCGTGCGTCTTGATCGTGTCCTCGGACAGGAACAGGTCACGGCCGATCTGGGCGTTGCTCTTGCCACCCGCCATGCCGGTGAGGACCTGAAGCTCTCGCTGCGTGAGGTCGGGCGCACCGTGGCCGTTGCGTCGCATGCCGTGACCGTTGCTCCCGGTATCGGGCCCGAGCGTCGACACCGTCAGCGCGTTGGCGACGGTCGCGCACACCTGTTCGCGTGAGACCTCTTTGTGCAGGAAGCCACGCGCACCGCTGGCGACCGCAGCGGCGACCGCTTCGCGGTCGCTGGCCACCGTTAGCATCACGACGTTGACGTCGGGGAACTCGCGGGTCAACCGGCGGGTTGCTTCGACGCCACCGATCCCCGGCATCTGCACGTCCATGAGCACCAGGTCGTGGCGCTCCATGGGCCAACGGGCGAGGACCTCTTCGCCGCTCGCAGCCGTATCGACGCGCGCCACTCCGGGCACGGAGGCCACACAACGAGCGAGCCCGTCTCGCACCGTGCTCTGGTCGTCGCAGATCAGCACGGTCGTCACGACTCATACATCGGCAGGAAGGGCCCAATACTTCACTCGATGTAGGCCACTCGGCGTAATGCTGAGCGACTGGTCAGCATGACGGCCGCTATCCCTCGAGCAGGGCGCTCACGTTCGGCCGGGCGAGCCACTCGTCCCGGAGGTCCGCGGGCAGGTCACCCGCGATGGTCAGCACCGCGTTGCGAGCGGCGGCCAGCGAGCGTGCGCCCTCCTCGGTGTCGATGCCGAGGAGTGCCCCGAGCAGGGCGCGGGACTGCCACACGATCGGCAGCGCCCCGAGGCCCTCCGCGAGCGTGGCGGAGCGCCGCAGCGATCCGGCCGCGTCGCCGGTCCCCGACTGGAGCTCGGCCACGCCCAGAAAGAGGAGGCTCTTCGCAACGTGACGCGGGGCGCGGGCCTTCTCGGCACCGGCGACCGACTCGGCCGCGGCCGCACGCCCGTCTGCCGGGCGCTCGGCAAGCATCGCGATCTCGGCCCGGACCCACTCCAGGCGGACCCGCTGTCGCCACCAGTCGCCACCGTGCCCCTCGATGACGGCGCTCGCCTGGCCGAACCGCGTGTTCGCGTCGTCGAGACGACCGGCACCGACGCAGTCGGCCGCCAGCCCCAGCAGACAGTCGAACGCCGCCTCGCCGGGGCCTTCGGTGAGCGCGAGACCTCTCGCATCGAGCTCGGTTGCGGCGTCCGTGCGACTCAGTCCCCGGTGCACGCTGCCCGCGGTCGCCGCGGCCAGGGAGGCAAAGAGCCTCAGCTCCGGGTTGTTGGCGGCATCACGTGCCTCCCCTGCGTCGAGCAGCGGGACGAGCACCTTGAGCGCCGCGCCGTACCTGCCCGAAGCCGACAGGGCGACCCCGAGCAGCCAGACCGCAGCAGCCACCTCCGCGTACAGCCCGCCGCTTTGCGCAACCGCGACCGCGCTCTCGAGATCCGCGACCGCCTTGCCGGGCGCACCACGAAAGACCGCCCGCTCGCTGTCGGCGAGCAGGGACGCGAGGTCGTGAGCTTTTTCGCTCAGTGGTGGTGCCCGCCGGGACCGTGCGAATGCCCGTGACCGTGGCTGTGGCCGGCCGACTCCTCTTCCTCGGGTGCCTCGACGACGAGAGTCTCGGTGGTCAGCAACATCCCCGCGATGCTCGCGGCGTTGCGCACCGCCGACCGCGTGACCTTGACGGGGTCAACGACGCCCGCCTTCACGAGGTCGACGTACTCACCGGTCGCGGCATTGAGGCCGTGCCCAGCCTTGAGGTCGCGCACCTTGCTCACCGCGACGTAGCCCTCGAGGCCGGCATTCTGGGCGATCCAGCGAAGCGGTTCCACAAGCGCGCTGCGCACGATGCCGACGCCGGTCGCCTCGTCGCCGGTCAGCCCCAAGTCGCCGTCGAGCGCAGGGAGGGAGGCAATGAGCGCCGCGCCACCGCCTGCGACGATGCCCTCCTCGATCGCGGCGCGGGTCGCGGAGATCGCGTCCTCGAGCCGGTGCTTCTTCTCCTTGAGCTCGACCTCGGTGTGTGCCCCGACCCGGATGACTCCCACCCCGCCCGACAGCTTCGCGAGCCGCTCCTGAAGCTTCTCGCGGTCCCAGTCGGAGTCGGTGTCGTCGATCTCCTTGCGGATCTGGCGAATCCGGTCCTCGATCCCGCTCGACTCGCCCGCACCGTCGACGATCGTGGTCGTGTCCTTCGTGATCGTGATGCGGCGCGCCTTGCCGAGGACGTCGAGCCCGACGCCGTCGAGCTTGAGGCCGACCTCTTCGGAGATGACCTGGCCGCCGGTGAGAACGGCCATGTCGGCGAGCATCGCCTTCCGGCGGTCACCGAAGCCGGGCGCCTTGACGGCGACGGCGGTGAACGTGCCCCGGATCTTGTTCACCACGAGCGTCGACAGCGCCTCGCCGTCGACATCCTCGGCGATGACCAGCAGCGGCTTCGCCGACTGCACGACCTTCTCCAGCAGGGGGAGGATCTCGTTGACCGCGCTGATCTTGCCCTGGTGGATGAGCACATAGGCGTCGTCGAGGACCGCCTCCATGCGCTCGGGGTCGGTGACGAAGTACGGCGAGATGTAGCCCTTGTCGAACTGCATGCCCTCGGTGAACTCGAGCTCGAGTCCCATCGTCTGCGCTTCCTCGACGGTGATGACCCCGTCCTTGCCGACCTTGGCGAACGCCTCGGCGATCAGGTCACCGATCGCGGTGTCCTGCGCCGAGATGGAGGCGACGTGCGCGACCTCCTGCTGGTCGTTGACCTCCCGGGCGATCGACAGCAGCTTGTCGTTGACCGCCTCGACGGCGGCGTCGATTCCGCGCTTCAGCGCGAGCGGCTGGGCGCCCGCCGCCACGTTGCGAAGGCCCTCGCGGACCATCGCCTGCGCGAGGACGGTCGCGGTGGTCGTGCCGTCGCCGGCGATGTCGTTGGTCTTGGTCGCAACCTCCTTGGCGAGCTGGGCCCCGAGATTTTCGTACGGGTCCTCGAGCTCGACCTCCTTCGCGATGGTCACGCCGTCGTTGGTGATCGTCGGCGCGCCCCACTTCTTGTCGATCACGACGTTGCGACCGCGGGGGCCGAGCGTGACCTTGACGACGTCGGCGAGGGCGTCGACCCCCCTCTGCAGGGCGTCGCGGGCATCGCTGTGGAAGGAGAGAATCTTCGGCATACCTGGCACTCTAATAGGGAGAGTGCTAAATAGAAAAGCCCGGGCGAAGCCCGGGCTTTTCTCTTTGCGCTGAGTGCGCGCGAGCTACTTCTTGACGATCGCCAGCACGTCACGAGCGGACAGGATGAGGTACTCATCCGCGCCGTACTTCACCTCGGTACCGCCGTACTTGGAGAAGATCACGGTGTCGCCCTCGCTGATGTCGAGCGGCACGCGTGCACCGTCCTCGAAGCGGCCGGGGCCGACCGCGATGACGGTGCCCTCCTGGGGCTTCTCCTTGGCGGTGTCCGGGATCACGATGCCCGACGCCGTGGTCTGCTCGCCCTCCAGCACCGTCACGACGATGCGGTCCTCGAGCGGCTGGATCTTGGTCTTGGTGGCGGTCGGCACGACCGGAACCTCCTGCGAAGGATGGGGATGCGGTTGGCACTCTTAGGTGCCGAGTGCCAACGTACGCCAGTCGGTGAAGCCCCGTCAACGCGGGGGGTCCTATCCGCCGGCGAGGACCGCCTCCGGAACGGCGGCGAGCGAGCGCAGGATGGCCTCGGCGAGCTCCCGAGCGGCCTGCGGGTGCAGCTCCAGGGCGACCCGGGCCGAGGGGCCGTCGGCCGGGTTGCGCAGGTCGACGTTGACGGTGTGGCCGGCCATCGCGTGCACGGGGTGGTCGACGTACACGCTTGCGTCCGTGAACCGCAGCCAGCCGGCCGGACCCTTGCCACTCCCGGCGACCTTCAACAGCTCCGTCTGGTAGGTGCACATGTCAGCCCCCGATCGTCCGGCCGAAGAAGTCCCAGATCCTGGCCCAGCCGTCCATCGCTGCCTCCGGGCGAAATGACGTCCGATCGACCATGAAGAAGGCGTGCCCGGCGTTGTCGTAGCGGTGGAACTCGTGCGGCTTGCCCGCGTCCTTGAGCAGACCCTCGAGCTCGTCGACCTGTGCGGGTGTCGGGAACACGTCCTCGTTGCCGAACAGCCCCAGGATCGGTCCGGACATCGTCGTCGCCAGGTGCGCGAGGTTCTGGCGCGGCGGGAGGCCTTCCGGCGTCTCGCCGATGATGAACGCGCCGTAGCAGACGACCGCGGCGTCGAAGGGCAGCGAGCCGTTGGCCAGCCACGAGTGCCGGCCCCCCGAGCAGTAGCCGATGATCCCGACCTTGCCGTTGCTGTTCGCCAGACCCTTGAGGTAGCGCATCGCTCCCTCGGCATCGCCGAGGAACCGGTCGTCGGGCACGCCACCTTGCGCGCGGGAGGTCGCGGCGGCATCCGACGGCTCGGCGCCCGGAGCCTCACGCCAGTACAGGTTCGGGCATACGGCGTTGTAGCCGTGATAGGCGAAGTTGCGCGTGATCTCCTTCGTGCCGTCGTCGTATCCAGGCATGTGATGGATGACGACGACGCCGCCGCGCGGCGCCGGGTCCTGCGGAAGCGCGGCGTACGCCTCGATCGTGTCGCCGCCGTGACCGGTGATCATCACGGTCTCGGACAGAAAAGCGTCAGTTGCCATCCGCCAACGCTATTGCGTTGCGGTCACCGTCGGCGAGGGTGGGATCTTCACGCCGTTGTTGTGGATTCCGATCGTGAAGACAAGGGCCAGCACGAAGGCCACCAGCAGCAGGAAGAACACTGCCGCGCCGATCAGGACCTTGCGCCCGTTGCCGGCGTTCGGTGGCGGCCCCTGTCGCAGCCGGGGAAGCGGCTCGTTGCTCATATCAGGGCCATCGCGGAGTCCGCCGGGAAGTCCAGCTGCGACGGTTCGACGCCGCGCTCGACGAGCAGCGCGCCGAGCGCGGCCACCATCGCCCCGTTGTCGGTGCACAGCTTCGGTGGCGGTGTTCGTAGCGCGATCCCCGCCGCCTCGCAGCGGTCGGCGGCCATCGCGCGCAACCGCGAGTTCGCCGCGACACCACCACCGATGACAAGCGTGCCGACGTCGTGCGCCTTGCACGCCGCGACGGCACGGGCGGTCAGCACGTCTGCAACCGCTTCCTGGAACGACGCCGCGACGTCGGCCACGGGGACCTGCTCGCCGGCACGCTGCTTGGCCTCGATCCAGCGCGCTACCGCGGTCTTGAGCCCGGAGAAGGTGAAGGAGTACGGCGCGTCCCGTACCACCCCACGCGGGAAGTCGATGGCGCCTGCGTCGCCGTCACGTGCGGCACGGTCGATGTGCGGGCCGCCCGGGAACGGCAATCCGAGCACGCGTGCGACCTTGTCGAACGCTTCGCCGGCCGCGTCATCGACGGTTGCGCCGAGCGGCGTCAGGTTGTCGACGAGGCCACGGACGAGGAGCAGCGAGGAATGGCCGCCCGAGACGAGCAGGGCGACGCACTCTTCGGGGAGATCGCCGTTGGCGAGTCGGTCGACGGCGACGTGGGCCGCGAGGTGGTTGACGCCGTAGATCGGCTTGCCGGCCGACAACGCGTATGCCTTCGCGGCGGCCACGCCGACCAGCAGCGCTCCTGCCAGCCCCGGCCCCGCGGTGACCGCGATCGCATCGACGTCAGCCAGCCGAAGTCCTGCCTCGTCGAGCGCGCGCGTCACCGTCGGCACCATCGCCTCGAGATGTGCGCGGCTCGCGACCTCCGGCACCACACCCCCGAACCGCGCTTGTTCCTCGACGCTCGAGGCGAGCGCATCCGCGAGCAGCTCGCCGCCGCGCACTATGCCGACGCCGGTTTCGTCGCAGGACGTCTCGATGCCGAGCACAACTGGCGCTGTCACACGTCCTCCACCCCACCCGCCGCCCAGCAGCGGCGCCGGCTACGCCGGCTCATTTCACTCTCCTCATGACGACGGCGTCGGTCCCGCTCGGTTGGTAGTAGCCGCGGCGCACGGCGATCTGTGCGAAACCGTGCCGCTCGTAGAGACGCATCGCGGGATCGTTGTCGGCACGAACCTCGAGGTCGACGTGGTCGCAGCCACGACGCTTGGCCTCACCGAGCAGCTCCACCAACAAAGCCTCACCGATTCCACGACGCTGGACCCGAGGCGCGACCGCGATGGTTTGGATGTACGCCTCGTGCGGGGCGTACGCGCACAGCCCGGCATAGGCGCACAGCCGGCCGACCGGTTCTTCCTCGACCAGATACCGCCGGGTGTCGCGCTCCGCCAGCTCGGACCAGAACATGCCTTCGCTCCAGGCTTCGTCCCCGAACAGCTCGTCCTCGATCGACATCACGGCCGGGATGTCCCACCACCGCATGGCTCTCACGAGGGCGTCACCGCCTTGGGACGGCCCGGCGGTTGCGCATCGGGACGGCGCAGGTACATCGGAGCGAGGTCACCCGGTGGCGCCGCGAAGTCGTTGCACCACACGAGGTCGACGGCGCGGGGCGACGGATCGCCCTGCCGCACCGTGAAGCCGGCGAACGACTCCGGATACTTCAGCGCACCGGCTCCGACAACGTCTGTGGTGCGGCTGCGAAGCTCCTCGGCGAGCACCGCCGGCGGGGCGAGCTCGGGGCCGTCGATGCGGTGGCCCGTCTCGCCGTACAGCGCCCAGTACACCTGCTTGCGACGCGCGTCCGTCACCACCGCGAAGGGCCCATCGCCGATGGCGATCCGGTGGGCGATTCCGTCGAGGGAACACACGCCGTACGCAGCGATTCCGAGCGCGTCGCTCATTGCGCGCGCGGTCACGATGCCCACCCTCAACCCGGTGAACGGTGCCGGTCCCAGGCCGACGACGAGGGTGCCGAGTTGGCGCGGCACAACGCCGGCCTCGCGAAGCGATGCGGTGATCAGCGGCGCCAGTCGCTCACCGTGGCGGTTGTCGGCGGTCTCGTTGCGCTCCGCGAGCAGGCGCACGTCCCCACCTGCGACGTCGCACACCGCGACCGTGACGGTCGGGCTCGAGGTGTCGAGCGCCAGGACGAGCACGGGTCGAGGCTACGGTGGCCGGATGGTCGAAGACATCGTCGATCCGCGTCGCCTCGAACCTCCGTACCTGCTGGGCGAGCGAGAAATGCTGGATGGCTGGCTGGACTTCCACCGGGTGACGCTGTTGCTGAAATGCGAGGGCCTCACCGACGCCCAGCGCAAGCACCGGCCGATTACCACCTCCCTCATGTCGCTGCATGGACTGGTGCGCCACATGGCCGATGTCGAACGTGGATGGTTTCGCAAGTGCATCGCCCGGGAGGACATCCCGTGGCTCTGGGACTACACCGGAAACGACGACGCTGACTTCGCCCCCATCGAGGGCGCAAGCTGGGAGGCCGACCTCGCCGCGTGGCATGCCGAGTGTGACGCCGCTCGCGCGGCCGCCAAGGCGCGGGGGCTGGACTACAAGGGTGAGCGTCGAGGCCAGGCCGTCTCGCTGCGGTGGGTCTACACCCACATGATCGAGGAGTACGCGCGACACAACGGTCACGCCGACCTGATCCGCGAGCTCGTCGACGGCGCTGTCGGCTGGTAGCTACCTCGCAGAGTCCAGGTCGGACCAGCGCGCTCCGACACCGGTGATGTCGACGACGCGACCTTCGCTGTCGTCCTCGTCTCGGCGGATGCGGACCTCGAGCCGGTCTCCCGACAACCCCTCGACCAGGCCTTCGCCCCACTCCACCAGGGTCACCGCCGACTCGAGGGAGGCGTCGAGGTCCAGGTCGTCCACCTCCGCGACCGAGCCGAGCCGATAGGCGTCGACGTGCACGAGGGGCAGCGTGCCGCCGCGATGAACCCGCGCGATCACGAACGTCGGTGAGACGACGCCGTCGACACCCAGACCGCGCCCGATCCCCTGCGCGAGGGTCGTCTTACCGGCGCCGAGCGGTCCGCACAGCATCACGAGGTCACCGGGCCTAAGCTCGCGCGCCAGCCGCTCGCCGATGTCTCGCATCGTCTCGGGCGTGTCCGCATCTAGCCGCATGCGAGCACTTTCGCAACCAACCGCAGGTCGGCGGCAAGCGCCGCATGCGGCTCGCCGTTCGGTCCGAACCGCAACGCCGCTGACGGGTGATACGACGCCACCAGGCGCCGGCCGCGCCAGTCATGCACCGTTCCGCGCACGTCGGAGAGCCTGGTCTTGGCGTCGATGGCCCAGCTCATCGCGCTGCGACCCAACGTCATGACGAGAGCGGGGTCGAGGAGCGTGACCTGGCGGTCGAGCCATCCGGTGCATCGTGCGGCCTCGGCACGGGTGGGAGCCCGGTTGTCGGGTGGTCGGCACTTCAACACGTTGAGGACCGAGGTCTCGTCGCGGCGCAGGCCGGCATCAGCCATCAGCCGATCGAGCAGCCGACCAGCCTTGCCGAGGAACGGACGTCCCTCGGCGTCCTCCGTCGCACCGGGTGCCTCACCGACGATCAGCAGGCGCGCACCGGGAATCGTGTCTCCGACGACGACGTGCCGCCGGGCCGCGGCGAGCTCAGCGCACGCGGTGCAGGCACGAATCGCGCGCGCCAAGCCCTCGACCTCGGTGCACGCGTCGGCAAAGCCGGCGATCGAGCGAACCCACGGGTCGACCGCTCGCGGGCTCACTTCATGGCGGCGCGCTCCGCCGCCCGGTCGAACAACCGACGAAGCGCGTTGTTGACGTCGTCGTGCCGCTCGAGCTTGGCCATGTGACCGGCGCCGTGCAGGACCTGGAACTCGGCGCCCGGCAACCCGTCGGCCATCACCTGGCTGTGGGACAGCGGCGTGAGGACGTCCCGGCTTCCACACGAGATGAGGACCGGCACGTCCTTGAGCACGCCAAGCGCCTTCAGCTTGTCGTGAGAAAGGAAGGTGTCGAAGAACTCCGCCATCACCTCAATCGGGGTGTCGAGCAGCATCTGCTCCATGAAGGCCACGAGGGACGGTGGGGCGCCCGGCCCGTAGGAGAGGTAGCGGGTCACGAGAAACCCGAAATCGCTCCCGACGCGGCGGCCGCGCTCAATCGCTCCCGCTCGGCGGCGGACCAGTGCGGCACCAGTCGGGACCAGTGGGTTGATCAATCGGGAGAAGACCCCCGGCACACCGACGAGCTCCTTCGCAAGGTTGCCCGTCGATGTCGAGAGCAGGCCGACGCCCGCGATGCGCTCACCGAAGAGGTGAGGACGCTGGTCGGCCAGCGACAGGATCGTCATGCCGCCCATCGAGTGGCCGACGAGGACGACGGGCCCAGCGGGAGCAACGGCCTGCAACACCGCATCGAGGTCCTTGCCGAGCTGGTCGATCGTGCAGTGCTCGGGCCCTGAGCGCGCGGACGCCCCGTGGCTGCGGTGGTCGTAGAAGACCAGTCGAGCCGCGTCCGTCAGGTCGCGTCGCTGAAAGTGAAACGCGTCCATCGACAGCGTGAAGCCGTGCAGGAAGACGACGGTAAGCGGTGCATCCGCCTTCCCATCGATCTCGACGTGGAGGGCGACCCCGTCGTCGGTGACGACCTTGAGTCCCTCGGTGTGCAGCTTGCCGAACGGCTCGTCGGCGTACGGATCGGGTGCCCTGCGTGCCCGTCCGACCGCGCGGCGCTCGGCGGCGACGCCGGCGGCTACCGCGGCACCCGCGACGCCTGTGGCTAGGGCGACCAGCCCGACATTGCGACGCCGGCTCATGGAGCTCCCTCGTAGATTCGCGGCACCCTTGCTCCTACCCGGGACACGATCTCGTAGTTGATCGTGCCAATCGCGGCTGCCCAGTCCTCTGCGGTGGGAACGCCCGATGCACCGTTGCCGAACAACACGACATCGTCGCCGGCCGCGACCGCGTCGTCGCCGACGTCGACGACGAACTGGTCCATGCAGACGGTGCCCGAGATTCGGTAGCGACGGCCGTTGATCGAGACGTCGCCGAGGTTCGTGAGATGGCGGGGTACGCCGTCGGCGTACCCCAGCGGGACGAGCGCGAGCGTCGCCTCCCGGCGCGTCGTGTAGCGATGACCGTACGAAACGCCGTGACCGGCCGGGACCCGCTTCGTCAGCGCAACGCGGCTGGTGAGTGACATCGCGGGCGTCAGGCCGAGATCACGCGCGTCGCCGACTTCGGACCCCGGCGACAAGCCATAGACGGCCACGCCGGGCCGCACGAGGTCGTAGTGCGTCTGTGGCAGCCGAAGCGTCGCCGCGGAGTTGGCGAGATGCCTGACCGATGGCTTCAACCCGGCGCGGGCTGCGACGTCGAGCGCGTCCTCGAACGTGTGCCGTTGCGCCTCTATCGTCGGATGGCCCGGGTTGTCGGCGTAGGCGAGGTGTGACCAGATTCCGACGACCTCGACCGATCCGTCCGCCTGCGCCTTCGCCGCCGCTTCGACGAGATCGTGCCAGGCGGCCGGCTGCACGCCACCGCGACCGAGTCCCGAGTCCACTTTGAGATGCACGCGGCTGGGGCGGTCAGCAGCACCCGCCGCCGCGACCGCCTTCTCGAGCGCCCATCCGGCGTAGATGCCGACGTCGACCTGGGCCGCGATCACGGCAGACCAGTCGTCCGAGGGTCCGAGCAGCCAGGCGAGTGCCGGAGCATCGATGCCGGCCGCCCGCAGGGCGAGGGCCTCATCCGCCATCGCGACGCCGAGCCACGTCGCGCCCCCGGCGAGTGCGGCACGCGCCGACTCGACCATGCCATGGCCGTAACCGTCCGCCTTCACGACCGCCATCACGGCGGGGTCACCGACGTGCTGCTTCAGCGCTGCCACATTGCTGCGAATGGCAGCCAGGTCGATGCGTGCCGCCGAGACTGCCACGTAGCCATTGTCTCAGGGCAGGTCGCCGGACCTCGGCGAATACTCAGCCGCCGTGAATGCTCATGGCCGCCGAGAGGCTCGTCACGATGTCGCTCGCGCTGATCGGATGCGCGGGCACCCCGCTCGCGGCGATGCCTGCCCACCCATGGACGAACGCCCCGACCGACCCCGCGTCGAGCGGGTCCAAGCCTCCCGCGAGGAGTGCTCCGCAGACCCCCGCCAGAACGTCGCCGCTTCCCGCGGTAGCGAGGTACGGCGTCGCCGCGGTGTTCACGCGGACGGCACCGTCGGGCAACGCAACGAGGGTCGAGCTGCCTTTGAGAAGGACCGTGACACCGAGGGAGCGCGCGCCCGCGCGCACCGCGGCGAGCCGGCGGGATTCGATCTCGGTCCGGTCATCACCCGTCAGCCGTGAGAGCTCACCGGCATGCGGAGTCAACAGTGTCGGAGCCGTTCGCGACCTGACCAGGTCCGGTTGTGCCGCGACAACCGTGATCGCGTCGGCGTCGACAAGGACGGGAAGGTCGGTCGCCAGAACGGCGCGGACCAGTCGCGCGGCCGCCTCGTCGGTCCCAAGGCCGGGCCCGACCACCCATGCCTGGACCCGTCCCGCGCCGATGAGTGCGTCACCGTCGCCGGGGCCGATCTCGGTGACCACCGCCTCGGGATGTGCCGCACGTACCGCCGCGACCGCACCCCCGGTCGAGACGAACCGCACCATGCCCACGCCGACGCCCAGCGCGCCACCGACCACCAGCTCCGCGGCGCCGGGATAGGCGTCGCTCCCGGCCACCACGCCGAGGACGCCGCGCCGGTACTTGTCGGTTTCGGCAACGGGTGAGGGCAGGGCGTCGCGCACGTCGTCCGCGTCGAGCGCCGAGACGGCGGCGGCCGGCAACGTGAGCCCGATGTCGGCGCACTCGACCAGGCCGGCATGCTCGGCGCCGGGGTCGACGAGCAGGCCAATCTTCATCGCTCCGAAGGTGACGGTGACGTCGGCGCGCACGGCAACGCCCGCGACCTCGCCGGTGGAGGCATCGACGCCGCTCGGCACGTCGACCGCGACGATCGTGGCCGACGATTCGTCGAGCAGGTGCGCGAGCCGCGCCATCGGTTCCCGCAGCTCGCCCTTGCCGCCGATGCCGACCATCCCGTCGATCACCAGGTGGGCGGCGTCGAGCAGCCGGCCGTCGGAATCACCACCAGTCCTGATCGGCCAACCGCCCGTGCTCGTCAGCGCATCGAGCGCGGGCGCAAGCGGGTTGTCGGTGAGGAGCAGCGCGTCAACGCGCGCACCGCGTGCCGCGAGCCGGGCGCCGGCGTACAAGGCATCGCCGCCGTTGCCGCCGGAACCGACAAGGAGGACGACACGTGACCCGTACACCCGCCCGAGCAGTGCCGCACAGCGTCGAGCAAGGGCACACGAGGCACGCTGCATCAATGTGCCCTCGGGCAGTGAGGCGAGCAGCGGCTGCTCGGCGGCACGAACGGTCGCCGCGTCGTAGGCGGCTCTCACCCGCGCTCCGCAATCACCATCGCGATCGCCACGCCCGCGTCATGTGACAGCGACAGGTGCCAGTGGTCGACGCCACGCTTCTTCGCGGCCGCGGCAACGGTTCCCGTCACTTCGAGGTACGGGCGCCCGACGTCGTCGTGGCGCACCTCGACGTCGAGCCAGGCGAGGCCCACCGGAGCACCGAGCGCCTTCGCCACTGCCTCCTTCGCGGCGAAGGTCGCCGCCAGTGAAGCGGCGGAGGCGTCGGTCTCGTCCGCGGTGAACAACCGGTCCTTGAGTCCCGGTGTGCGCGCGAGGCTCTCGGCGAACCTCTCGAGATCGACGACGTCGACCCCGACTCCGATGATCACGGATATCGCCGGCTACTCAACCGTGACGCTCTTGGCGAGGTTGCGCGGCTGATCGATGTCGAGGCCGCGCGCCATCGCGAACTCGGCAGCAAGGATCTGCATCGGCACGATCGTGAGAAGCGGCGACAGCAGGGACTTCGTGTCCGGGATCCGGATCAGGTCATCGGCGTGCGGCGTGACGCTTTCGTCACCATCGGTGGCGATCACGATCGTGCGGGCGCCACGAGCCCGGATCTCCTGAACATTCGTGACGAGCTTCGAGGTCAGCGCATGACGCGGCGCGAGGACGACGACGCAGGTTCCCTTTTCGATCAGCGCGATCGGCCCGTGCTTGATCTCCCCGGCAGGAAACCCTTCGGCGGAGACGTAGGCGAGCTCCTTCAGCTTCAGCGCGCCCTCCAGCGCCATCGGGTAGCCGACGTGGCGGCCAAGGAACAGCACCCGCTCCTGGCCGGCGATCTCGCGCGCGAGCTTTCGCACCGGGTCCATCCGGCCCAGCACCTCGGTGACGAGGTCGGGGGTGTGGGACAGGTCGCGGAAGTGGGAGCGCACCTCGTCTCCGTCCCGGTAGCCACGCACCTGAGCAAGGTGGAGACCCACGAGGTACATCGCGACGAGCTGCGTCATCACCGCCTTGGTAGACGCGACGGCGATCTCGGGACCGCCGCGGGTGTAGAACGTCGCATCGCTCTCCCGCGCGATCGATGACCCCACCGTGTTGCTGACGGCGAGCACCCAGGCTCGCTGCCTCCGCGCGTGGCGAACCGCCTCCAGCGTGTCAGCCGTCTCGCCGCTTTGACTGATCGCGACGACGAGGGTGTGAGGATCGAGGACCGGGTCGCGATAGCGGAACTCGCTCGCGATCTCGACATGGACGGGAAGGCGGGCCCACCGCTCGATCGCGTGCTTGCCGACCAGCCCGGAGTGATACGCCGACCCGCAGCCGACGATGATGACCTGCGTCAGCCCCTGGACGTCCTCGTCGCTCATCGCAAGCTCGTCGAGTCGCAGCCGCCCATGGCTGTCGATGCGCCCGCCGATCGTCTCGCGAACCGCCTCCGGCTGCTCGTCGATCTCCTTGAGCATGAAGTACTCGTAGCCAGCCTTTTCCGCCGCCGCGGTGTCCCAGTCGACGTGGAACTGCTCGCCACGGACCGGATCGCCGTCGAGATCGGTCACCGTCACGCCATCGCGGCGGAGCACCACCACCTGGTCCTGGTCGACGACGCGGGCTTCGCGGGTGTGCGCGATGAACGCGGTCACGTCACTGGCGAGGAAGTTCTCGCCCTCGCCGAGCCCGATCACCAGTGGCAGGTTGCGGCGAGCCCCGACGACCACGTCGGGCTCGTCACGGTGGGTCACGACGAGGACGAACGAGCCGTCGAGCTCTCGGCAGACCGACCGAACCGCATCGGCCAGGTCGCCGTCGTACCGCTCCTCGATGAGGTGGGCGACCGCCTCGGTGTCCGTGTCGCTGGACAGCGTGTGGCCGCGGTGCTCCAAGCCCTCCCGAAGCTCGGTGAAGTTCTCGAGGGTGCCGTTGTGCACGACCGCGACAGCGCCGGTGCAATCCACGTGGGGATGGGCGTTGCGGTCGTTGGGCGCGCCGTGGGTCGCCCAGCGGGTATGGCCGATCCCCAGGGTTCCGGAGAGCTCGGCCGGATCCGTCTCCTCCAGAGCCGCGCGCAGGTTGCCGAGCTTGCCGGCCCGGCGGACCACGGTGAGGTCGCCGGAATCGTTGCGGATCGCGACTCCGGCGGAGTCGTAGCCCCGGTACTCCAGGCGCGCGAGACCGCCCATCACGACGTCGAGAGCGGACTGCTCTCCCACGTAGCCGACGATTCCGCACATGCCAGGAAGGCTACTTCGGGCTGACAACCGGGCCCGGGTCCGCTACGTATGTAACAACGTGGCGATGTCGGAGGCAGACGAGGCGGCCTTCCGGGCGTTTG
Organism: Frankiaceae bacterium; assembly: GCA_025929365.1. GTDB lineage: Bacteria > Actinomycetota > Actinomycetes > JAFAQI01 > JAFAQI01 > DASZTV01. The sequence continues at coordinate 3,072 of JAICMG010000064.1, read as the reverse complement.
CGGTCACCCGACGGCCCGGGCTGCGGCGTACCGCGTACCTGATGTGCGGCGACTGGCACCAGGCCGACGACCTGGTCCAGACCGCACTGACCAAGCTGTACGTCGCGTGGAAGCGCGTCCGCGGTGACGAGACGCCCGATGCCTACGTGCGTCGCATCCTCACCCGCTGCTTCCTTGACGAGCGCCGCCGGCCCTGGCGACGGGAATCCCCCGTCGAGGTGCTCGAGGACCGCGCCGCTCGGACCCGCTCCGACGACGAGGCGATGGACCTGCGCGACGCGCTTGCCCTGCTGCCGCCCCGCCAGCGCGCCACCCTCGTGCTGCGGTTCTGGGCGGATGCCTCGGTCGCCGAGACGGCGCTCGCGCTCGACTGCTCTGAAGGCACCGTCAAGAGCCAGACGGCTCGCGCCATCACCACCTTGCGCTCACTGCTCGCCGACCCGGTACTCCTCGAGGAGACGTCATGACCGATCTGAACGACCGCTTCGCGGCCATGCTCCAGGGGGAGCCTGGCGCGCCCGACGACCTCGACCGTGTCGTGGCTGTCGGCCGCCGAGCCCTACGCCGACGAAACACGTTGACGGCTGTCGCCGGGACTGCGGGCACTGCCGCCGTGACCGCGGCGATCGTGGTCCCGATCGCGACCGCGAACCAAGGAGGAGCCGCCCACCACATCTCGGTGTTGGCATCGCCGTCGCCGAAGCCGACCTCCCTGCCGCGCTGCGAGATCTACTCCGCGCCACGCCGGCCCGGCGGCCCGTCGGCCAAGCAACATCTCTCGAAGGTGATCAAGGGGATCAGTGTCGAGAAGAGTCGCACCTACAGCGTGCGTCGCATCCTGACCGAACACGACAGGTACGTCGTCGAGATCTGCCCTCACGGAGCGACGTCAGATGGCCCGGGGGACATCACCAAACCGACACCGACGACGCCGCCGCAGCCGTCGTACCACTACGACGCCGATCCGCAGAGCATCGCCGACGGTTTCACGAGTGAGCTGGGCAAGCGGGTGAAGCAGTGGGGCCTGCAGATCGTCTACACGCGGGCGTTCGCGCAGGAGACCTCGACGCTGGACAAAGGTCACCCGTCCTACTACGACGGCAACGTCGACGTGCAGCTTCCTGACGGCCCCGCCGACGTCGGGGTCCAGGTGACGCACCAGTACACCGAGCTGCAACCGTTCGACGGCAGCTGCGATGCGCCCGATTGCACCGAGACGAAGCTCCCCGACGGCAGCGTGATGCAGACGTCACGCGTACATCCCGGCGGCGGTGGCGAGATTCTCGTCGTCGAGGTCCACCACCCGGATGGGCTGATCGTCGAGGCGCAGGAGGCGAACTACGCCTTCGGTCCGGAGGCCACGCGCGCCCGCACGAACGAGCAGCCGCTGACCACCGACCAGCTGACACAGCTCGCGGAGGACCCAGCCTTCACCTTCTAGACACGCGATTGCCGTCTGAAGACGCTCTAGCGGCGTCAAACGGCAATGACGCAATCGCTCGAGAACGGAAGCGGCTAGTCGTGGCCGACGTGCTTGTCGAGCCAGTCGACCAACGGGCTCATGGCGCGCCAGGCCTTCGCGATCTCGGCGTAGGCGCGCTTGGTGGCCAGCCACTTCGGTGCACCGAACTCCCGTCCGCAGGTCAGCGCCTTGTAGCGGAGCAGGTCGGCGCGGGGGTGGTCCTTGTCGAAGCCGCTCGGCACGCGGGTGAGCTGCTCTCCGTGGACGTTGAGGCCTGACTTCGTCACCGAGGCGAGCGCTTTTTCGAGCGCCGTCCCCGCGAGGTCGTCGGCTACCGCGCGGCGCAAGCGGGCGACCTGGTCGGAGGAGGTGTGCCAGTAACCGCCGCCCACGAACAACCCTGCCGCGGAGATCTGCAGGTAACGGCTGCTGTCGTGGAAGACCACGCCCTGATGTGTCTTGTACGGCGTCTTGTCCTTGCTGAACCTGATGTCGCGGTACGCCCGGAAGAACTTCCCTTCGCCGAACTCGGGACCGAGCAACGCGGCGAGCTCGAGCATCGGCGCCTTGACGGACTCCTCGTAGACCGACTTGTGGGCGGTCCAGAACGCCTTGCTGTTGTCGGCTTCAAGGTCTTCGTAGAAGTCGAGCGCCGCAACCGGAACTCCGCCGAACGTCATGGCTGAACAGTAGACAGCAGGCCCGCGTCGGATTTCGCGGCGAGGACGTCGAGGACGTCGGCCTTGATCGCCGCCGCGAACGTCGGGTGCGCACGTGCCCGCGCGAGCACGGCGCGCTCCATCGCGTGAATCGGGGCGCTGTCCGTGTCGAGCAGCATCGTGCCGCCGGCGTGGAAGAAGCGGGTCGCGGCGCGCGCCGCCGGCACGCTACGCACCGCTTTCGCGTGGAAGCTGTCGGAGATGACCACGCCACTGAAGCCCATGGCGTGGCGCAGCATCTGCTCGATCACCGCGGCCGAAAAGCACGCCGGCCGGCGCGGGTCGATGTGGGGGTACGTCGCGAGGGAGACCATTGCGAACGGAGTGCCCGCCGCGACGCCACGCCGGAAGGGCGCGAGGTAGGCATCGTGGCGAGTGGTCGGATCAGTGACGTGCGCAGCGAGGTCGGTGTTGCCGGTAGCCCGGCCGAGCCCCGGGAAATGCTTGATCGTCACGGCGACATGCGGCGCCTCGCCGTGAACCACCGCAGCGACGTGGCGGCCGACGGCAGTCGGTGTGTGGCCGTACTCCCGGTCGTAGCGGCCGATCGGCTGGTTGGTGTGGGGGTGACCGGCGGGAACGGTGTCGGCGACGGGCGCGAGGTTCACCGAGATGCCCGCGGCCGACAGCTGCTGCGCCCAGCCGGCCGAGCGATGTCTTAGCTTCGCGACGCTCCACCTGCCTTGGCGCAGCGCGCTCGGGATCCTCGAGAAGCCCGGGCCCGTGAGCCGTTGCACCTCACCCCCCTCTTGGTCAGTCGCGATGAATGGCCGCGTCCCCGACTCGGTCAGCGCGGTGTCGATTCGCGCAGTGGTCAGCGACACGGCCGTTCGACCAGCCGACGAGTTGCCGTCGAGGATCACGCTGCCCACATCGAGCCGCTGCAGGCGC
>JAICMG010000172.1 GCA_025929365.1 Frankiaceae bacterium | reverse complement strand
TTCGACAAGACAGTGCAGCGCGACCTCTACACCGACGACCACGAGGCCTTCCGGGCGACCGTGCGGGGCTTCATCGACCGCCATGTCACTCCGCGCTACGACGAGTGGGAGAAGGCGGGGATCGTCCCGCGCGAGGTGTGGCTCGAGGCCGGCAAGCAAGGCCTGCTCGGCACCGACATCGACGAGCAGTACGGCGGCGGCGGGATCAAGGACTTCCGCTACAACGCCGTCATCCGCACCGAGCTCGTACGGGCTGGCGCGCAGGGGCTCGCGATCGGCACACACAACGACGTCGTCGCGCCGTACGTCGTCCGGCTGGCGAACGACGAGCAGAAGCAGCGTTGGCTGCCCGGGTTCTGCTCCGGCGAGATCATCTCGGCGATTGCGATGTCCGAGCCGGGGTGTGGGTCGGACCTGCGCGGAATGCAGACGCACGCGCGGCGCGACGGCAGCGATTGGGTGGTCAACGGCCGCAAGACCTTCATCACCAACGGAATCAACGCCGACCTCGTCGTCACCGCCGTCAAGACCGACGAGGTCAAAGGCGCGCACGGCCTGACGCTGCTCGGCATCGAGCGGGGAATGGCAGGCTTCGACCGCGGCCGCAACCTGGACAAGATCGGCTGGAAGGCACAGGACACCGCTGAGCTCGTCTTCGAAGACGTCCGGGTGCCGGACACGAACGTGATCGGCACGGTGCACGGCGGCTTCGTGCACCTGTCGGAGAACCTTCCGCAGGAGCGACTGGCGATCGCGATCGCCGGCCTCGCGGCGAGCGAGAAAGCGCTCGAGGACACCATCGAGTACTGCAAGACGCGCACCGCGTTCGGCAAGCCGATCGGGTCGTTCCAGAACTCGCGCTTCCGGCTGGCCGAGATGGCGACCGAGGTGGAGATCGCGCGCACCTTCATCGACAAGGCGATCGTGGAGTTGAACGCCGGGCGCCTCACGCCGGTCGACGCGGCGATGGCGAAGTGGTGGACGACCGAGCTGCAGAAGCGCGTCGTCGACACCTGCCTGCAGCTGCACGGCGGCTACGGCTACATGCTCGAGTACCCGATCGCGAAGGCCTATCTCGACGCGCGCGTGCAGACCATCTTCGGCGGCACCACCGAGATCATGAAGGAGATAGTCGGCCGCTCACTCGGCGTCTGACGGCGGGTAGCGTGCGGTTGTGAGCGATCCGCAGATCCAGATCCAGGTGCCAGAGGACATCCAAGCGGGTGTCTACGCCAACATGGCGCTCGTCTGGCACACGCCGTTCGACTTCACGATGGACTTCGCGGTGCTCCAGCCGACCGTTCCCGGACCCGACGGCGAGGCGGTGACGCCGGCCCGCGTCGTCGCGCGAGTGAAGTTCCCGCCGTCGCAGATCTTCCAGCTGCTTCAGGCGATCAACGCGAACATGACGAAGTACGAGGAGGCGTACGGCCCGATCACCGCGCCGAGCCAACGACCGTCCGCGGGTGACAGCGAGGACGGTGTCTAGAGCGTCATCGACGAGCCGCCGTTGACGGCGATCGTCTGCCCGGTGATCCACGCGGCCTTGGGGCTCGCGAGTGACAGCACCGCCCAGGCGGCGTCGTCCGGCTCACCGGGGCGGCGCACCAGGTAGCTCGTCAGCACGGACCGGCGCAGGTCCTCCTGGTTGGGGTCCGACCACAGTGACTCCGTCATCGGAGTGCGCATCGTGCCGAGCGACACCGTGTTCACGGTGATGCCGAACCGCGCCACCTCCCGCGCAATCGCGCGGGAGAACCCGGCGGCGCCTGCCTTCGCCGCGCTGTAGGCGGCGTACCTAGCACCACCGGTCCGGCCCGCGTCGGAGGAGATCGTGATGATCCGGCCCCAGCCGGCGGCGGTCATGTGCGGCAGGACAGAGTGCGTGCAGTTCATGACGCCGTAGAGGTTGACCGCGATCACGTCCTGCCAGTCAGGCGGTGTCGTCCCGACGAACGGCGCGATGGTGCCGAACGTGTCGACGCCGCCGTTGCCCGCGTTGTTGACGAGGATGTCGACGCCTTCGGCCGCGGTGAGCGCGGCCGACACCGCTTCGTGGTCCGTCACGTCGAACGGCAACATATGCGCCGCACCACCGTCGGCGGTGATCTCTGCCACGACTGCCTCCGCCCGGTCGGGGAGGACGTCGTTGACCAGCACCTCACACCCCGCCGCCGCCAGATGGCGGGCGATCGATGCGCCGATGCTCTGCCCCGCACCGGTGACGAGCGCGCGCCTGCCCGACAAGTCCGGGTCCACGCTGGGTGAGGTCACGAGCGGATATTAGAGGTACGACGTGAACGGATCCGTCACCGTGCTGAGCGGTCGCACAGCGTATGCTGGAGGTCGCTGGGTGCGTGTGCGCGAAGCGCGACGGGAGGATGACCGCCATGAAGGTTGTGCACGACGCGACGCGCTGTGAGTCGCACGGGGTGTGCACGGCGGTCGATCCGGATCGCTTCGAGCTTGACGACAACGACGACCTGATCGTCCATGAGGCCGAGGTGTCCGAAGCCGATCTCGCGACGGTCCGCACCGCGGTCGACAGCTGTCCCCGCCAGGCCCTGAGCCTCGCGGAATAGCCAGCAGAGCCAGGCGCTGAGCCTCCTGGAGTGAGGCGCGACATACTCCCTATCCATGTGGGATTTCGAGACCGACCCTGAGTTCCAAGCCAAGCTCGACTGGGCGGACGCCTTCGTTGCCGAGAAGGTCGAGCCGCTCGACCTCGTCTGGCCCGGGCTGGAGTTCACTCGGCTGGAGGGAGAGCGCCGCAAGGCGGTCGAGCCGCTCAAGGACGAGGTACGCGCGCAGGGTCTGTGGGCGACGCACCTCGGCCCGGAGCTCGGCGGCGCCGGCTACGGCCAGCTGAAGCTCTCGTTGCTCAACGAGATCCTCGGTCGCTCGTCGTGGGCGCCGATCGTCTTCGGCTGCCAGGCGCCGGACACCGGCAACGCCGAGATCATCGCCCACTTCGGCACCGAGGAGCAGAAGGAGCGCTACCTGCAGCCGCTGCTGAATGGCGAGCTGTTCTCCTGCTACTCGATGACCGAGCCGCAGGGTGGCTCGGACCCGGGCACCTTCACGTGTGCCGCCGTCAAGGACGGCGACGAGTGGGTCATCAACGGGTGGAAGTTCTTCTCGTCCAACGCGAAGACCGCCTCGTTCTTCATCGTCATGGTCGTGACCAACCCCGACGTCGAGATCTACCGCGGCATGTCGATGTTCCTGGTGCCCGCGGACACTCCCGGGATCAAGATCGAGAAGAACTTCGGCATGGGTGCTGAACACGAGGGATCGCACGCGCTGATCCACTACGACAACGTCAGGGTGCCGGCAGATGCGCTGCTCGGTGACGAGGGCCAGGCGTTCGCGATCGCGCAGACCCGCCTCGGTGGCGGCCGGATTCATCACGCGATGCGCACGATCGGGATGTCGCAGCGAGCGCTCGACATGATGTGCGAGCGCGCGCTTTCGCGCCGTACCCAGGGCTCGCTGCTCGCGGACAAGCAGTTCGTGCAGGGCTACATCGCTGATTCATACGCACAGCTCAAGCAGTTCCGGCTGTTCGTCCTCTACACGGCGTGGTCGATCGACAAGCACAACAACTATCTGAAGGTGCGCAAGGACATCGCGGCGATCAAGGTTCTGATGCCCGGCGTGCTGCACGACATCGCGCAGCGCGCGTTGCAGGTCCACGGCGCGCTCGGCGTCACCAACGAGATGCCCTTCACGCGGATGATGGTCGGTGCCGCGGTGATGGGTCTCGCCGACGGGCCGACCGAGGTGCACAAGGTCACCGTCGCGAAGCAGGTGCTGCGCGACTACAAGCCAACCGAGGACCTGTGGCCGTCTCGCTACGGCCCGACGCTGAAGGCGGCGGCGCGCGAGAAGTACGCCGAGTTCCTGGAGCACGAGGTCGGCAACCTCTAGTGGCTGGGTGCAGCTGATGGCCAGGATGTTCGAGGGTGCCGGGGCGCCTGACCTCGACGCCGATCGGCTGGCCGGGTGGCTCGACGGTCTTGCTGTCCCTGGCAAGGGTGAGCCGCTGGAGCACCGCTACGTCTCCGGCGGCTCGCAGAACGCGATCTACGAGATCCGCCGCGGCGACCTGCACGCCGCGTTGCGGATCCCGCCACCCGAAGCGCCGGCCAGCCGCGACGACGGGATCCTCCGTGAGTGGCGCATCATCGACGCGCTGACCGGCACGGACGTCCCGCACACCGCCGCGGTTGCGGTCTGCTCGGATCCAGAGGTGCTTGGCCGCACCTTCTACCTGATGGGATTCGTCGACGGCTGGTCGCCGATGGGACTCGAGGACAAGAGGTGGCCGGCGCCGTTCGACACCGACCTGGATGCTCGCCGCGGACTCGCCTTGCAGCTCGTCGAAGGAATTGCGCTGCTGTCCAGGGTCGACTGGCAGGCGAAGGGCCTGCAGGACCTCGGCCGCCCGGACGGCTTTCATGAGCGCCAGGTCGAGCGATGGACCGGCTTCCTCGAGCGGATCAAGGGTCGTGACCTGCCCGGCCTCGACGAGGCGTCGGCATGGCTGCGCGAGCACCGCCCGCTCGACTACATCCCCGGCCTGATGCACGGCGACTACCAGTTCGCCAATGTCATGTACCACCATGGCGCGCCCGCGCGGCTCGCCGCGATCGTCGACTGGGAGATGGGCACGGTCGGCGATCCCAAGCTCGACCTCGCCTGGACGGTGCAGGGCTGGCCGGCCGACACCACATCGCCCGACGCGGCAACGTCCGGCTACGTCGACATGCAGGGCATGCCGTCTCGTGACGAAGTGCTCGCCCACTACGCCGACGTCTCGGGCCGCCAGGTCGACGACATCGACTACTACGTCGTGCTCGCGCGATGGAAGCTCGCGATCGTTCTCGAGCAAGGCTTCCAGCGCGCCGGCAACGACGAGAAGCTGCTCGCGTTCGGCCCGGTCGTGCTGGGTCTCATGCGCGACGCCGCCGACCTTGCGGCGACCACGGACTACCGCGGTTGATGCGCGCCGCGGTCTGCAAGTCCTACGGCGGACCTGAGGTCGTCGAGATCGGCGAGATCGACGTCCCGTCGCCTGGACCGGGCGAAGCGCGGGTGGCGATCGACGTCGCGGCGGTCAACTTTCCGGACGTGCTGGTCGCGGCGGGGGAGTACCAGATCAAGGTGCCGCCGCCGTTCGTACTGGGCAGCGAGTACGCCGGGGTCGTGTCGGAGATCGGTGCCGACGTCACCGATGTCGCTATCGGCGACGCGGTCTTCGGGTCGGCGCTCGTCGGTGCATTTGCCGAGCAGATAGTCGTGGCCGCGCCGGCGTTGACGAAGGTGCCGGACGGTGTGTCGACCGATGTTGCTGCGGGATTCGGCGTCGGCCACCGTACGGCGTACCACTCGCTTCGGTCGGTCGCGAGGCTGCAGCCAGGCGAGGAGCTCATCGTCCTCGGCGCCGGCGGCGGAGTCGGACTCGCGGCGGTGCAGCTCGGCGCAGTGATGGGTGCCACCGTGACGGCGGTCGCGTCGTCGGAGGAGAAGCTCGAGGCCGCCAGGTCCTGCGGAGCGACGCGGCTGATCAAGCATCGCGACGCGGACCTGCGCGCCGTGCTCAAAGAGCAGTTGCGCGGCGGCGCTGATGTGGTGATCGACCCGGTGGGTGGTGATCTCAGCGAGCCGGCACTGCGGGCGCTGCACCGCGGTGGCCGGTTCGTGACCGTCGGCTACGCCTCGGGCGTGATTCCGCGGATCCCGCTGAACCTCGTCCTGCTGAAGGACATCGCGATCGTCGGCTTCGAGTTCCGCGGTTGGGCGATGGCCAACACGGCAGAGATGATGCGCAACGACGC
>JAICMG010000099.1 GCA_025929365.1 Frankiaceae bacterium | reverse complement strand
TGTCCGGCCCCCCGTAAATCGGTCCAGTTCGTGTGAGAGTGCCGCGAGTGTTGTGACCGCCTGTAGGGGTTCTGATGCCTGGTAAGCGTTATACGACTGAGCAGATCGTGGCCAAGCTGCGAGAGGCCGAGAAGCTGCAAGCTCAAGGCGCGACGGTGCCCGGGGTCTGCAAGAAGCTCGGTGTTTCCGAGCAGACGTTCTATCGGTGGCGCACGAAGTTCGGCGCGTTGAAAGAGGACGAGGCGCACCGGCTCCGGGCCCTCGAGCAGGAGAACGCTCGGCTGAAACGCATTGTGGCCGAGCAGGCTTTGGACATCTCGATGCTCAAGGACTTGCAGCGGGGAAACTTCTGAGCCCGGCTCGGCGCCGGGCCGCAGTCGGGTATCTGCAACGCCGACATCACGTCTCTGAGCGGCGAGCGTGCCGGCTGGTTGGACACCACCGGTCGACCCAGCGCTATGTGATCGTGCCGTCGGATTTCGAGGACCGGCTGATCAAACAGATGCACGTCCACGCGGCGGCGCATCCGCGGTGGGGATACCGCAAGATCCACCATCTGCTGGTCGACGACGGCTGGGCCGTGAATGTGAAGCGGATCGAACGGCTGTGGCGGGCCGAAGGTCTGAGAGTCCCACCGCGACGCAAGAACCGCCCCAACGGCAAGGGAATCGGCGAGTCGAGTAACAGCGCATGGTCCAGGCCGGCGCTGCGACCGGATCACATCTGGTCCTATGACTTCGTCGCGTTGCGCACTCAGGACGGCCGGCCGTTGCGGCTGTTGAACGTGGTGGACGAGCACACGCGCAAAGGTGTCGGGTTCGAAGTCGCAAGAGCGATCGGCACCAGGCGAGTGAAGAGCGCTCTCGAGCGGCTGTTCGCCGAGCACGGAAAGCCCGGACTGATTCGCAGCGACAACGGCAAGGAGTTCACCTCCGCCGAGCTCGTTGCCTGGCTCACGGAACAGGGCGTGACCGCGGTTCAGGTCGCGAAGGCCAGCCCGCAGCAGAACTGCTACGTCGAACGGTTCAACGGGATCATGCGCGACGAGTGCCTCGACGGCGAACTGTTCCACTCGGTGCTCGAGGCCAAGGTCGTCTTCGGTCGCTACTACGACGAGTACAACAACGTGCGACCGCACCGAGGGCTTGGCATGATGACCCCGGCGGCGTTCGATAAGACCGAACGCGCACGGCTTGCGAGCAAGGATGGTGGCAGCGAATGAGAGCGCCTACCACCATCCGCAGTGGACCAGTTCGTCGAGCGAAGCGGCGGCCGCCCGGCCGGCTCGACTCTCACAAGAACTGGACCGACCGCAGGGGGCTGGTCAAGGACGCCGAACGGCATCGACTGGTGGTTTAACGAGATCGGGGGTTGCAACGGAGGGTCGTGTTACTCCCAGACGCAATGGGATTACCTCGTCCACGGCTGCAACTCTTCGGGCACCAACTGTTACTACAGTTATGACGCGCCGCAGGTCTACAACAACAATTTCGCGGCACTCACAAACGGGGCCGGTGACAACGGCATCCTCGTCACCTGGTGGGCGGGTTCATCGTCTCCGTACAACACGGAGAGCTATGCGGACGGAGCGGTCAGTGGCACACCGTGGTTCACCGAGCCGCCGGGTCAGATCTACCCGCACGGCGCACAGTATTGGGACAACCATTTCCGCGCTGTGTGACGTGCGGACCGGCGCTGCCTTCGTGCTCTCGATCGGGCTCACAGCCTGCGCGGGCGGCGGCTCCACTTCAGCGCCACCGACCTCACAGCCAGGTTCTGCGCAAGCGACGACACCCTCCCAGGGACTTGCACGTTGCACACCTAGCCAGCTAGTTCTGGAGCGGCGTGGCGTTACCGTTCAATCTGGCGTAGTGATCATCGGCATCCAGCTTCACAACGTTTCACGAGTCGCATGCAACGCCACCGGCTATCCGAAAGTCCGGCTGCTCGCCCGAGATGGCAGTGTGTTGCGTTTTAGGGTGCTGCACGGCGGGACGGAATACGGAGACCAGAACGCAGACCCGATTGTCGATCTCCAGCCAAACTACGAAGCTAACTTCAACCTTCAATGGGACCGACAGCCAGCGGGGCACTGTGCGTACGTCAAGCGCGCGCGACTGGCCGGGACTAAGGCACGGATTGCTGTTGCTTCGGGTGGGCGCTCCGTGAAGGTCTGCGGGCTCGCACTCCACGAGGCGGCCGTGTACAACCCACCGTACCCGGCCGGATCGTGAGGACGGAGGCGGCGCGTCAGCTCTTGCGAATCGGCGATGGCTTTATCCGGACGCCTCGTCCGCCAGCGACTCGGCCGCTTCGATGCCTCCGGCCCGCGTCGCCATCACGACCTGCTGGCCGCCGAGTGCTCGGTCGATCGCAAGGTCTGCAACCTCGTGGGTCTGGAAGAGCAGCCCGCCGTAAACGTCAACGGTGATCTGGATGCTCTTGTGGCCGAGTCGCTTCTGGATAACCGGCAGCGGGACACCTGCCGAGATCAGCCACGCGGCGTGCGAATGGCGCAGGTCGTGAAACCGCGGCGTCTTCGCCAAGCCCTTCGCCTGCGCCGCCTTGATCGCGCGCTGCCACCGGCTCTCGTACCAGTTGCCCTGGTCGAGCCGCCCGCCGCGCGGCGCACCGAAGACGAGATCCTCCGGTCCGCGACCGGCAACGGCCCGACGCAACGTAGCGACGACGAGCGGCGCGAGAGTGATCCGCCGGCGCGACTCCCGCGTCTTCGGCGTTCCGAGATAGAAGCGCCCATGACCGGAGAGCGCGAACTCGCCGCGGCCGTTCGTCTTCCATGCCCGCCGCACGATCAACGTCGCCGGTGAGGCGTCGAGGTCGAGGTCCTTCGCCTTGAGCGCGGTCAGCTCGCCCCACCGCAGCCCGGTCCCGACCGCGACGGTGAGGAAGTCCCGGTCGGCCTCGTGCATGCAGGAGCACAACAGCGCGAACTCACCCTCGGTCAGGAAGACCTTGTCGTCCTCGTCCTCGGTGTCGTCGTCGATCGGCGGCAGCTTCACGCCCTCACACGGGTTGCGGGCGATCAGCTTCTTCTCGACCGCACTCTTGAACACCGCCGACAGCAGGCCGTGGTAGTTCGCGATCGTCTTCGGGCTCGCTCCTGCTCGGCGCCGGGCGACAATCCAGTCCCGGTCGTCGTCAGACGTGACGTTCTCCACCGTCGGCGCGCACCGCTTGATGGAGGCCAGCCAGCCATCCAACGCCGTCAGCTGCTGGACGTACTTCGTCTGCGTGTCCGGCCCCGCGCTGGTCAGCCGGCGCACGTACGCAGTCGCGAACTCGAGCAGTGGATGCTCGACAGCCGGCTCCTCGGGCACCCCGCCGAAGCCGACACCCTTCACCCACCCATCCGGCCAACGTTGTCCGGCCGCGTCGACAAGCGCCGCGAACTTCAGCGCCGCGCGACGGTCGACGAACGTCTCCGACTGCCACGCCGCACCGCGTCGGCCGCCGAGTAGCCACTGCACCTTGTAGGTGCGCTCACCGGACCTGTGCTTGCGCGTGACGACGGTCGCCATAGGGCCGCTCCAAGATCAACGGTTATGCCTCGGTTATGCCTTGGAAGCGACCGTACGAAGGTCCAGCAACAGAAATCCCAGCCGAGACGGGATCTGTGGATGGTGGGCGAGGGGGGAGTTGAACCCCCACGTCCTTACGGACACACGGACCTGAACCGTGCGCGTCTGCCATTCCGCCACTCGCCCGCGGGGACCGCCACGCTAGCACGCAGCTACCGCGCGATCCGCGCGCAAAATCAACGCTGGCCAGGGCCTCCCAACCGCCGTAGTGTCCCGTACGCCGACCACAAGGGGGTTCGCAATGTCAGAGGAAAACAAGGCATTGGTGCGTGAGTTCCTGGCCGGCGTGGACACCGGCGACATCGGTGTTCTCGACAAGTTCCTCGTCGAGGACTACGACGATCACAACCCGCCGCCGTTCCAGCAGGGCACCGGCTACGACGCCGGGCGCGATGCCTTCAGGTACGCGCTGAACGCCTTCTCCGACTTCCACCACGAGATCACCGCGCAGTACGTCGACGGCGACACGGTGATCACCCGACTCGTCGGCAGTGGCAAGCACACGGGCGAGTTCATGGGCGTCCCCGCTACCGGCAAGCAGGTCTCGATGGAAGGCGTCAGCATCCATCGCGTCGAGAACGGCAAGCTCGTCGAGAAGTGGTCGACGGTGGATGCCCTGAGCCTGCTCATGCAGATGGGCGCCATCCCGGCTCCCGGCTAATCCCGCGGTCCTGACAGGGCTGCCCGTTACGATCAACGCTCGGGGCACGGAGCAACCGCGCCGCCGCCACCGAGCGTTCGAAGCGTGTGCTGCGGGCAGTCCGGGAAGGGACGCGTCGTGGGAGTCCTTCAGACCTTCGAGCGCCGTCTCGGCGGGCTCGTAGAAGGAGCCTTCGCGCGGGTCTTCAAGGGCGAGGTGCAGCCGGCCGAGATCGCCAGCGCACTGCAGCGCGAGTCCGACGACCGCAAGGAGGTCGTCGCGCGTGGCCGCGTGCTTGCTCCCAACGCCTACGTCGTCGAGCTCGGCGACCGCGACTACCGGCGGCTCGCGGAATGGGCCGAGCCACTCGGCGAGGAGCTCGGGGCGATGGTCAAGGAGCACGCAGCCGAGAACGGCTACTCCTTCGTCGGTCCGGTCGAGGTCGGCTTCGAGCACCGGTCGGACATCGGCACCGGCGTCTTCCGGATCCGAAGTGGCATGGCCGCGACCGACGCCGCGGCGCCGGCTCCCGCGGCCCAGGCCGCACGAAACCCCGCACCGGCGCCGGCCGGCTCGTTCCCGCTCCGTCCGCGGCTCATCCTCACCGTCGGTGACGAGGAGTCGGCGTACTTCCTCACCCACGCGGTCACCGTGATCGGCCGGGCGAGTGAGTGCGACATTCGAATCGAGGACTCCGGAGTCTCCCGAAAGCATGCCGAGATCCGATACAGCGACGGCCGGGTCGGAGTCGTCGACCTCGGGTCGACCAACGGCCTCACGGTCAACGGCAAGCCGGCGGAACGCGTCGAGCTCAAAGACGGCGACCGGATCGACATCGGGCACTCGACGCTGATCTTCCGGCGCGACGAAGGCTGAGCCGTCGTTGCCGGTCGCCGTCGTATTCCTCCTCCGCACCGTCGTCCTCATCCTGCTGTGGGGTTTCGTCATCGCGGCGGTCGTCGCCGTCCGCAACGACATCTTCGGGCCGAAGCCGAAGAAGGAGCGCGCCCCTCGGCCCGCGAGAGCACCAAGGCCCGCGCGGCAAGCCAAGCCCTCGAAGAAGGCGGTGCTCCCGCCGGCCCGAGTGGCCGTGATCGATGGCCCGCTGGCCGGCATGTCGGTGGCGCTGTCCTCGCTCCCGATCACGATCGGGCGGGCGGATGACTCGACGATCGCGATCAACGACGACTACGTGTCCAGCCATCACGCGCGGCTGGTGCCCAACGGTGCGGTCTGGCTGCTCGAGGACCTCGGCTCCACCAACGGCACCGTGCTCGACGCCGCCAAGGTGAGCGGGCCCACGGAGGTCCACGCCGGATCGCAGATCCGCATCGGGCGCACCGTCTTGGAGCTCCAGCCGTGACCGGCTGGCGGTTCGCCGCGCGCACCCACGTCGGACTGGTGCGCGACGGGAACGAAGACGCGATGTACGCCGGACCGCGGCTGCTCGCCGTCGCGGACGGTGTCGGCGGCTCGGTCGCGGGCGAGATCGCCAGCAAGATCACCATCACCACTTTGTCGCCGCTCGACAGCGACTCCACCGTCAGCGATCCGCTGGCTGCGCTCCGCGACGCCACCCACGCTGCCGACATCCAGCTGCGCGACGCTATTGCAGGTGACCCTCGGCTGTCCGGCATGGGCACGACGCTCACGGCGATCCTGTCGGCCGGGGAGCAGGTCGGCCTCGCACAGCTCGGAGACTCGCGCGCGTACCTCATGCGCGACGGCGAGCTGTCGCAGCTCACCCACGACCAGACACTCGTGCAGTCCCTCGTCGACGAGGGACAGATCACCGCCGAGGAAGCGCTGGTCCATCCGCGCCGGTCATGGATCCTGCGCGCCCTCGACGGCCGCGGCGAAGCCGACCCGGACGTCCAGCTGCTCACTCCGGTCGCGGGCGACCGCTACCTGCTCTGCAGCGACGGGTTGTCGGACTACGTCACCGCGGACGCGCTGTCCTCCACGCTGCGCGGAGCGGCTGACCTGCAGACCGCGTGCGATCAGCTGGTCGACCAAGCTCTTGCCGCAGGCGCCCCTGACAACGTGACCTGCATCGTCGCCGAACCCGTCGACGGCGCCCCGCCCGACACGGCACCCGTCGTCGGCGGAGCCGCTGCGGCACCCGACCGCGTGCGGCCGGCCGCATCAGCCGCGGGGACAGCCGGGGCGAAGCGGGGTGGCGAGGTCCGCAGCCGCGGCGCCGGGCGACGGCTCGCAATCGTCGCCGGGATCACGCTGCTTCTCGTCGTCGGTGCGATCGTGGGCACCGCGCTCTACATCCGTGGCCAGTGGTACCTCGCCGACGACCACGGCTACGTCGCGATCTACCACGGTGAACGCGGCAAGGTCGTGGGCGTCTCACTGTCACGGCACGCCTCGACGAGCAAGCTGCCGACGAGTCAAGTGCCGCAGTCCGACCTCGACCTGCTTCGCAGCGGCCAGACAGCCGGTCATACGCGGGTGACCGCCGAGTTCGAGACGGTGCGAACGGACGCGTGCAATGCGTGGGTCGCCGACCACCCCGTGAAGCAGCCGACGGTGAAGAAGCATCGGCACACCACGCCGCGGCAGCCGGCCGTGCAGACCCGAACGCTGCCGAGCTGGTGTCCGCCGCGACCATGACGGACCTCGCGCGACCGATCGGGAGCAGGCGGCACGGCACGGAAGTCGCGCTGATCGGCTTCGGTCTCGTGCTCACCATGTTCGCGTTCACCTCGGTGAGCGCTGCCTACTCCTCGAAGTTCCCGAGCGGCATCGTCAGCGACGGCCTCGGCTTCATCGCCCTTGCCGGCGTCGCCCATCTCGCGGTGCGCAAGTTCGCGCCGTACGCCGACCCGGTGTTGCTGCCCTCCGCCGTGATGTTGAACGGGCTCGGCCTCGTCCTCATCCACCGGCTCGACCTGGCGTCGGCGAGCCGTGCGAAGGGCGCGGGCGTCTCGGCCGGGACGGCAGCAGCGCCACTGCAGCTCGTCTGGACCGTCATCGGCGTCGCGCTGTTCATCGCCGTGCTCGTCGTGGTGCGCGACCACCGGCGCCTGGAGTCGCTCACCTACACCGCGATGGCGGGCGGCCTCGCGCTCCTGGTCCTGCCCGCGCTGCTCCCGGCGAGCCACAGCACGGTGAACGGCGCCCGGATCTGGATCCGGTTCGGCGGGTTCTCGTTCCAGCCCGGGGAGATCGCGAAGATCGCACTCGAGGTCTTCTTCGCCGGATACCTCGTCCGCAAGCGGGACGTGCTCGCACTCGCCGGGCGCCGCATCCTCGGGCTCACGTTGCCTCGCGGCCGCGACCTCGGTCCGGTCCTCGTCGCCTGGGGCGCGAGTCTGCTCATCCTCACCAGAGAAAGCGACCTCGGATCCAGCCTGCTGTTCTTCGGCATCTTCGTCGCAATGTTGTACGTCGCGACGGAGCGCCGGTCGTGGCTGGTCATCGGTCTGGGGCTGTTCGTCGTCGGGTCACTGCTCGCGTACGCGGTCATCGGTCACGTGCACGACCGGGTTCAGATCTGGCTGCATCCGCTGGATCCCAAGACGATCACCGACCAGAGCTACCAGCTCGCGCAGGGGCTGTTCGGGCAGGCGACCGGCGGCATCTTCGGTACCGGACTGGGCCAGGGACGACCCGATCTCGTGCCGTTCGCCAACACCGACTTCATCGCCTCGACCATCGCCGAGGAGCTCGGCCTGGCCGGCTTGATGGCGGTGCTCGTCGTCTACCTGCTGATCGTCATGCGCGGCCTTCGCGCGGCCATCGGCACCCGCGACGACTTCGGGAAGCTGCTCGGCGCCGGCCTCGCCTTCGGTCTCGCGTTGCAGGTCTTCGTCCAGGTCGGCGGCGTGACCCGGCTGATCCCGCTGACCGGGTTGACGCTGCCGTTCCTTTCCTACGGCGGCTCCAGCCTGGTGTCGAACTGGATCCTGCTCGCGCTGTTGCTGCGCATCAGCGACGCGTCGCGACGTCCGGCACCGCCTCGACCGGACGCGCCGGACGAGGCTGCGACCATGGCGATCCGACTGTGAGCACTCCGAGATGACGAGGCCGATCCGCCACATCGCAGCGGCCGCGCTGCTGATGTTCGCCGCGTTGCTCATCAACGCGAACATCGTGCAGGTCGGCGACGCCTCGTCGCTTCGCGCCAACCCGCACAACGTCCGGGTCCTCTACAGCGAGTACAGCCACGAGCGCGGCCCGATCGTCGTCGGCGGCATCGACATCGCGCGGTCGGTGAAGACCCACGACGCGCTGAAGTACCTGCGCACCTACCCCGGTGGTCCGGCCTACGCGCCGGTCACGGGGTACTACTCGCTGGTCGTCGGCGCGTCCGGCATCGAGCAGGCAGAAGACCCGATCCTCTCCGGATCCGACGACCGGCTGTTCTTCCATCGGCTCTCCGACGAGATCACCGGCCGAACGCCGCAGGGCGGATCGGTAGTACTGACGCTGAACCCCAAGGCCCAGCAAGCGGCCTACCAGGGGCTCAAGGGCGTCAAGGGCGCGGTTGTGGCGATGGACCCGTCGACGGGGGCGATCCTGGCGCTGGCGACGTCCCCGTCGTACGACCCGTCAGTGCTGTCCCTGCACAACTCACGCGCGATCAACCGCAACTACCAGCAGCTCTTGAAGGCGCCGGGGAACCCGCTGATCGACCGGGCGCTGACCGAGACCTACCCGCCCGGCTCGCTGTTCAAGATCGTCACGTCATCCGCGGCGTTCGGCACCGGGCGGTTCTCGCCGAGCAGCACGATCCCGACCCCGACCCAGCTGCGATTGCCGCAGACGAACGTCTTCCTGCACAACTTCGGTGGCGAGCGCTGCGGCAATGGCAGCACCGACACGATCGCCGACGCATTCCGAATCTCCTGCAACACCGCGTTCGCGGGCCTCGGGCTGAAGATCGGGATCCACACCCTCGCGGCGCAGGCGAAGGCGTTCGGCATCGGGTCGTCGGTGGCAATCCCGCTGCACGCCGCATCGAGCCAGTTCGAGGCCCACGCCAACCGGCCGAACACGGCGCTATCGGCGATCGGTCAGTACGACGACGCCCTCACGCCGCTGCAGGCCGCCCAGATCGGTGCCGCGATTGCCAACCACGGCGTCGAGATGAAGCCCTACCTCGTCGCGCAGGTGCGCAGCACCAATGCCTCCGTGCTGTCGACCACCCATCCGCAGCAGCTGCGTCGCGCGGTCACGGCGTCGGTCGCGGACCAGGTGAAGTCGATGATGGAGCTGGTCGTGCGCGCCGGCACCGGCACGGCCGCCCAGATCCCGGGCATCACCGTGGCCGGCAAGACCGGCACCGCTCAGCACGGCTTGTCCTCCCAGCACCTCGCACCCGACGCCTGGTTCGTGAGCTTCGCTCCTGCCGACAACCCGAAGGTCGCGGTCGCCGTGCTCGTCGAGGACGGCGGCAGTCTCGGTAGTGACGCGACCGGCGGCGCAGTTGCCGCACCCATCGCGAAGTCCGTGATGTGCGCCGTGCTGGGCTGCTGATGTCCGCCACCGACGAGCCCAGCCCGCTGTCGACCGTCGGCGAGCGCTACGTGCTCGTCGAGCGGCTCGATGCCGATGCCGCGGTCGAGCGATGGCGGGGGCACGACGATCTCGCCGGACGCAAGGTGATCGTCAGACGCTTCCTCGACGCGGACGACGCGTGGCGGGACGGGTTCCGCCGCCGGGCCGGACAGCTCAGCGCGCTGTCGATCCCCGGTGTCACAAGCGTCCTCGCCTACGACGCGGACGACGCGGTGCCGTGGCTGGTCGAGACCTACGTGGACGGGCACCCGGCCAGCGCGCTCACGACCGACACGGCAGTCACCACCGATGACGCGCTGGCCATCGTCGGCCAGGCGACGCTCGCGCTTGCGACGATGCACGATGCCGGGGCCGGGCACGGCTCCGTCTCGGCCGAGCACGTCATCGTGCGGCCCGACGGATCGGTGGCTCTCACCGAACCGGTGATGACAGCCAACCCGGCGCTGGCGGAGGACCGTGCCGCCCTGGCTCGGCTCGCCCGCGCGCTCTGCACACCGGCGGACTCTCCTGTCCCCGGCCCGCCCGTCACCGGCCTCGTCGCGCGCCTCGACCGCAGCGACGGCAGCGACCTCGCCGACCTCGGACGGACCGCCCTCGCGCTCGCCTCAGCCCAGCGCACCGGTGCCTCGACGCCCGCGTCCATCGCGACCGCCCGCACCGACCCCGACGCAGCCCCGGCACCCGAGCCCTCGCGTCCCCGGTACGACGATGACGAACGCAAGCGGGTACGCAACCGCTTGATCGCCCTCGGCGCGATCGTCGTCATCGGCGGCGCAGCGCTGCTGCGCATCTTCAGCAGCGGTGCCGGGCAGACGACGGTGCCGAGCGTCATCGGCCTGCCCTACGTCGAAGCGCAGCACCAGCTCAACGAGGTCGGGCTTCGCGTGTCCGCGACGTTCACCACCGGGCCGCTCGAGACACAGGGAACCGTGCGGTTCGAGGATCCGCAGGGTGGCAGCCGGGTGAAGGTGGGCACCCTCGTCCATCTGACCGTCGTGACGAGCAGCGGATGATGCCACCGCCGACGCCGATCGGGCAGCGGCTACGCGCCGGTAGCGTCGTTGCCGTGCACTGCGTGGGCGAAGCGAACCATGCCCACTAAGAGACGGGCTCTGATCGCCGACCGGTACGAGGTCGGCGAGGTCATCGGCCACGGGGGAATGGCCGAGGTGCACATCGGCCGCGACGTCCGGCTCGGACGAGACGTCGCCATCAAGTTGCTTCGCAGAGACCTTGCGCGTGACCCGGCCTTCCAGACCCGGTTCCGCCGCGAGGCGCAGTCCGCCGCATCACTGAACTCGCCGTCGATCGTCGCGGTCTACGACACCGGAGAGGGCATCGTCGACGGCACCACGACGCCGTACATCGTCATGGAGTACGTCGAGGGGCGGACGCTGCGCGACATCCTCGCCGCCGAGGGCCGGCTCCTGCCGCGCCGCGCGATGGAGATCACCGCGGCGATCTGCTCGGCGCTCGAGCAGGCACACTCCGCCGGCATCGTCCACCGCGACATCAAGCCGGGCAACGTGATGCTCACCCCGGCGGGCGAGGTCAAGGTCATGGACTTCGGCATCGCACGGGCGCTCACCAGCTCGACGACGATGACGCAGACCGCCGCGGTCGTCGGCACCGCGCACTACCTGTCCCCGGAGCAGGCCCGCGGCGAGCACGTCGACGCCCGCAGCGACATCTACTCGACCGGCTGCCTGCTCTACGAGCTGCTCACCGGGGCTCCGCCGTTCAGCGGCGAGAGCGCCGTCGCGGTGGCCTACCAGCATGTGCGCGAGGACCCGCTCCCGCCGTCCCAGGTGGAGCCCGAGGTGCCCGCGTCGGCAGACGCGATCGTGCTCGTCGCAATGGCAAAGAACCCCGTCAATCGCTACGCATCCGCCGCGGAGATGCGCGCCGATCTCGAGCGGGCAATGGCCGGGCGGCCCGTCCACGCCCACCCGATCCGCTCCGGCGTCGGCGGCATGGGCACCACGCTGCCCCCCACGACGGTGTTGCTCCGCGAGCCGCCGGCGCAGCGGCGCGGCGCGGCGTACGGCGCACTGGCGGTCGCAACTCTCGCCGTCTTTGCCATCGCGCTCGTGATCGCGCGCAACCTGCTCGCGAGCGGCGGCGGTGACCTCACGAC
>JAICMG010000209.1 GCA_025929365.1 Frankiaceae bacterium | reverse complement strand
GCGCTGCGTATCGGGAATACCCCCGGGACCGCCGGAGCGACGCACCACAAGGGCTGGGAGCTCGACTTCAGCAGCCCGACCGCGACCTTCACCACCAGGAACTGCGGGTCCGCGGTGACGGCCGGTCACAGGCTCGTGGGGATGCTGCTGATCCTTCCGAAGGGTGCGGCGCCGGGGGTTCAGTCGCCGCCGCAGACGTACAACCTGGCGCGGGCGATCCGCTACCTACGCCACACGCCGGGGTTCCGGCACGTCCACCTCGCCTGACTAGGTCGCGGCGAGGATCTCCGCCACCGCGGCGTCCGAGAGGCGCCGGAAGGTACGACGCGGTTTGGTCCGGTCGAGGATCGCGACCTCGAGACCGTCCGCGGAGATCTCGCGGGGCTCGCCACCCTCGGCGCCGGCGATCGCCTGCACCGCGAGGCGCAGTCCCGCGCCGAGATCCATGTCGTCGCTGTGGCCCTCTCGCAGCGCGGTGCCGATCGCCTCGGCGGAGCCGCCCATCGCCACCACGCCTTGCTCGTCGGCGACGCTGCCGTCGTAGGTGAGCCGGTAGAGCTGGTCGTCGACGGGGTCGTCGGCCACCTCGGCGACCGTGAGCTCGACCTCGAACGGCTTCTCGCCACCGCTGGAGAAGATCGTGCCGAGGATCTGGGCGTAGGTGTTGGCGAGGGCCCGACCGGTCACGTCACGCCGGTCGTAGGAGTAGCCGCGCAGGTCCGCCATGCGGACGCCGGCCACGCGCAGGTTCTCGAACTCGTTGTACTTGCCGACCGCGGCGAAGCCGATCCGGTCGTAGATCTCGGAGATCTTGTGCAGGGCGCTCGAGGGGTTCTCCGCGACGAAGAGGATGCCACCGGCGTAGGTCATGACGAGTACGGCGCGGCCGCGGGCGATGCCCTTGCGGGCGTAGTCCGCGCGGTCCTTCATGACCTGCTCGGGTGAGACGTAGCCGAAGGGCATCGTCATTGCTGTCGGTGTCCTTTCTCGCTACCTGAGGGGGGCTTGCGGGCCGCCGGGGTTGGTCATGCGCTCGGCGACGACCGCCTCGGTGATGGTGGCGGTCTCCTCCTCGGGCAGCTTGCGGAAGCCGTTGGCGTCGACCGCGGTGATGACCGGGAAGATCCGCCGTGTGAGGTCGGGACCGCCGGTCGCGGAGTCCTCGTCGGCGGCGTCGTAGAGCGCCTGGACCGCCGCGAGGACCGCGTCGGCCTCGGTGAAGTCGTCGCGGTAGAGCTTCTTGAGGGCGCCCCGGGCGTAGACGCTGCCGGAGCCGACCGAGTGGAACTTGCGCTCCTCGTAGCGGCCGCCGGTGACGTCGTAGGAGAAGATCCGGCCCGCGGTCTCGGGAGTCGTGGCCTCGAGGTCGTAACCCGCGTAGAGCGGGACGACGGCGAGCCCCTGCATCGCCATCGGCAGGTTGTTGCGGATCAGCAGCGACAGCCGGTTGGCCTTGCCCTCGAGGCTGAGCACCGTCCCTTCGAGCTTCTCGTAGTGCTCGAGCTCGACCTGGAACAGCCGGACCAGCTCGATCGCGACGCCTGCGGTGCCGGCGATGCCGACCGCGGAGAACTCGTCGGCCTGGAAGACCTTCTCCATGTCGCGCTGGGCGATGACGTTGCCCATCGTGGCGCGGCGGTCGCCGGCAAGGATGACGCCCGTCGTGTGGGCGACCGCGACGATCGTCGTGCCGTGGGGCACGTCCACGGGGGTCGCGCCGGCCATCAGCTGAGCGCGCTTGCCGGGCAGCAGGTCGGGGGCGTGACCGGACAGAAAGTCGCTGAACGACGAGGAGCCCGGCTGGAAGAACGCAGCCGGAAGAGTCGTCCCGTCAGAGAGATCCACAACCCCACCCTGTCACGACCACCGACCATGCCGAACAGTCGGGACGTACTCGAAACGAAGTCCGAGGGGCCGATAGACCTCGACCGGGATTGAGTGAAGGACGCCGCGCGAGGCGTGCAGGTAGTTCACGAGCCTGCGAAGGACCTCGATGTCGTCACGCGAGTTGCCTAGGGCCTGATTGCAGTTGAAGCAGAGAAGCCCTCGCACCTTGCCAGTGGCGTGGTCGTGGTCGACGTGCGCGGCTGGCGCCTTCCAGCACCCAGCGCACAGGCCGCGTTGGGCGTCGAACAGCCGGTCATAGTCGTCGGCCGTAATTCCGTAGCGGCCCTTCAGGTGATAGTTCCGCGTGCTGCCGTGATTCTTCATTCGGTTCTCGCGGCCCCGCGTGTTGTGACAGGGCTTGCAGTAGTCGCCGTAACCCGTCGATGTGGAGCGGTTCTTCGGGAACTCCCTCAACGGCTTCGACGTTTCACAGTCTGGGCACCACCGTTCGCCGACGGGCACGACTCGCGCTTCACGGACAGTCCGGCCGACGGCTGCGCGACGTTTGCGATAAGACGCTTTTGAGCGCTCGCGCATGCAGATCTTGCAGTAGCTGTTGCGGCCAGCGATGCCCTTCGGTGACGGCGAAAAGTCCTCGAGCAACTTGGTCGCGCCACAGTCGAGGCAAGTCTTGGTCAGACTTTGTCCGCCCCTACTCGCAGAATCGGACATTCGGGCATCATTCTCCCCCCTTTTGTACATACCCACGCACAAAATCTTCGGCATTTGCCTCTAAAACCGAGTCGATTTCGTCCAAGATGTCGTCCACATCGTCAGAAAGTTCGGCGTGGCGCTCTTGCAGGTCGGTGGTGTCGAGGTCCTCGACTTCCTCGACCTCTTCGGACTGGCGGGTCGCCCGCTTCTGCCCGCCCTCATCGCGAGTCGCCATGACATGCCTCCTGTGTCGCGCTCCGCGCGCGATGTGGTCTGCGTGCGCCATATGGATAGAGCGCTGCTGGTGAGGTCAAAGTTACTCGTCACAACGGACGGGATCGGCGCAGATCCAGCGCTAGTGGGCCCCGCCGGTGATCTCGTCGACGAGCTGGGCGGCCGTGTCACACCGGGCCAGCAGTCCCTCGACGTGCGCCTTGGTCCCGCGTAGCGGCTCCATCATGGGCACCCGCTGCAGCGAGTCGCGCCCGACGTCGAAGATGACCGAGTCCCACGAGGCGGCAGCGACGTCGGCGCCGTACTTCGACAGGCACCGGCCACGAAAGTAGGCCCTGGTGTCCTCGGGCGGCTCGACGACCGCGCGGTCGATCTCCTCGTCAGACACCAGCCGCCGCATCCGCCCGCGTGCCACCAGCCGGTTGTAGAGGCCCTTGTCCGGCCGCACGTCGCTGTACTGCAGGTCGACCAGCTGCAGCTTGTGCGCGCTCCACTCCAGGCCCTCACGGTCGCGGTAGCCCTCGAGCAGCGACAGCTTCGCTACCCAGTCCAGCTCACCGGCCAGGCTCATCGGGTCGTCGGCGAGCTTGGTGAGCACGCCCTCCCACTCGCGCAAGACGTTGGTCGTCTCGGCGTCGGCATCCGCGCCGTACCGGGACTCGACGAACTTCCGTGCCTGCTCGAGGTAGTCGGTCTGCACCTGCAGCGCGGTCGCGGTCCGGCCGTCCTTGAGCTTGACCGTGTGCTTCAGCGACGCGTCGTGCGAGATCGACCGCAGCGCCGACACGGGAGTGTCAATCGTGAGATCGACACCGGCCTCGGCGAACCAGCCCTCCTCGATCATCGACAGCACGATCGACGTCGTGCCGAGCTTGAGGTACGTCGAGAGCTCGCTGAGGTTCGCGTCGCCGATGATCACGTGCAGCCGGCGGTACCGCTCCGGGTCGGCGTGCGGCTCGTCACGGGTGTTGATGATCGGCCGCTTCAGCGTCGTCTCGAGCCCGACTTCCACTTCGAAGTAGTCGGCCCGCTGCGAGATCTGGAAGCCGTGCCCGTGCCCGTCCTGCCCGATGCCAACGCGCCCCGCGCCACACACGATCTGGCGCGTGACGAAGAACGGCGACAGATGACGCACGATGTCGGCGAACGGAGTCGACCGCTTCATCAGGTAGTTCTCGTGCGCGCCGTAGGACGCGCCCTTGTTGTCAGTGTTGTTCTTGTAGAGGTTGATCGGCGCCGCGCCCGGCACCTCGGCGGCCCGCCGCGCGGCCATCGCCATGATCCG
>JAICMG010000240.1 GCA_025929365.1 Frankiaceae bacterium | reverse complement strand
GTTCGTGACCGTCGGCTACGCCTCGGGCGTGATTCCGCGGATCCCGCTGAACCTCGTCCTGCTGAAGGACATCGCGATCGTCGGCTTCGAGTTCCGCGGTTGGGCGATGGCCAACACGGCAGAGATGATGCGCAACGACGCTGAGCTGATGGAGATGCTCGCTGCGGGCAGGGTGGCGCCGTACATCGGTGCGCGTTTCGGCTTCGAGGACGTGCAGGCCGCGGTCCGCCACGTCGCCGAAGGCAAAGCGATCGGCAAGGTCCTCCTCGACATCAAGGCAGGTTTGTGAACCGTCGGGCACAGCGGGCTGTGTCTCACGGTTCACAAAGTGGTGGTGCGGTTAACTGTCGGACATGGCGACGGCTAAGGAGCTTGCGGAGACCTCGCTTCGGCTCACGAAGGAACGCGATCGCGAGGGATGGCTTGCGCTGTTCGCGCCGGACGCGGTGGTCGAGGACCCGGTCGGTGGCGGGCGACGCGAGGGCCTCGAGGCGATCACGGCGTTCTATGACTCGACGATCTCGACCGTGGAGTCCTTCGACTACGAGATCGAGCGGGCGTATGAGTGCGGAAGCGAGGTGGCAGTGGTGATCCGCTTTGCCATCGTGGCGGCCGGCTTCACGCTCGACATGGATGTCGTCAACATCTATGCGGCCGCACCCGACGGGGAGCACCTGCTGTCGCTGCGCTCATGGTGGGACGGCTCTCGCCAAGGCGCCTGACGTGGATTTGTGAACCGCCAGCCGGTCCAGGCTCCGGCCAGCGGTTCACAAACCGGTGGGGCCATCGTCAATATTGACGTCAGTGTCAAAAACGGCGTACCGTCGTAGGCATGACGGCTCTCACCGATGTCACGATCTTCGACGCCGACAACCACCTGTACGAGACGAAGGAGGCGCTGACCAAGTTCCTCCCCGAGGCGTACAAGGGCGTCATTGACTACGTCGACGTGCACGGCCGGACGAAGATCGTCGTCCGCGGCCAGATCAGCAACTACATCCCGAACCCGACCTTCGACGTGGTCGCGCGGCCGGGTGCCCAGGAGGAGTACTACCGCAAGGGCAACCCGGAGGGGAAGAGCCGCCGGGAGATCTTCGGCGAGCCCATGCGCGCGATCCCGGCGTTCCGCGAGCCGGCGGCCCGCATCGAGAAGATGAACGAGCTCGGCATCGAAAAGTCGCTCATGTTCCCGACGCTCGCGAGCCTCGTCGAAGAGCGGATGCGCGACGATCCGGACCTGATCCACGTCGTCATCCACGCCCTCAACGAGTGGCTCTACGAGACGTGGCAGTTCAACTACGAGAACCGCATCTTCACCACGCCCGTGATCACGCTGCCCATCGTCGAGAAGGCGCTCGAGGAGCTCGACTGGGTGCTGGAGCGGGGAGCGAAGGTCATTCTCGTCCGGCCTGCGCCGGTGCCGGGGTGGAAGGGTTCGCGGTCCTTCGGGTTCCCGGAGTTCGACCCGTTCTGGCAGAAGGTCGTGGACAACGACATTCTCGTCGCGATGCACTCCTCCGACAGCGGGTACGAGCGCTACGCCAACGACTGGATGGGTGGCGGCGAGATGCTGCCGTTCCAGCCGCAGGTCTTCCGGATGCTGCAGGCCTGGCGCCCGATCGAGGATGCGGTGTCGGCGCTGGTGTGCCATGGCACGCTCTCGCGCTTCCCGGAGCTCAAGGTCGCGGTCATCGAGAACGGCGCGACCTGGGTGGCCCCGCTGCTCAAGGCCATGAAGGACGCCTACAAGAAGATGCCGCAGGAGTTCATGGAGAACCCGGTCGACGTCATTCGCCGCAACATCTACATCAGCCCGTTCTGGGAAGAGGACTACGCCGAGCTCGCCGAGCTGCTCGGAGAGGAGCACGTCCTGTTCGGTTCGGACTACCCGCATCCCGAGGGGCTGGCCGAGCCGGCGGCGTTTGTCAACGACCTCTCCCACCTGCCGGAGGAGCAGGTCCGCAAGTTCATGGGCGGCAACCTCGCGAAGCTGATGGGCGTCGGCGTACTCGCGTGACGACAACCGCGCAGGAGACCGCCGGTCCGCGTTCCAGCAAGGGCGCGCGGACCCGTACCCGATTGCTTGACGCCGCGAAGGAGATCTTCGAGGAGAACGGCTTCCTCTCGGCGCGGATCTCCGACATCGCTGAGCGCGCCGGGCTCTCGCACGGCTCCTTCTACCACTACTTCGAATCGAAGGAGCAGATCTT
>JAICMG010000148.1 GCA_025929365.1 Frankiaceae bacterium | reverse complement strand
GCGGCGGCGAGAACGGCGTCCGGGGCGGTGCCGTCGAAGGGCGCGTCGCCCGCGGCTGGCAGGTCGAGGTCCTTGCGCTCCACGCAACCGACCCTTCTGTCGAATGCCGCCGTGCCCCCGGGCACGCAGGCGCAGCAAAGCGTACCGGCGCTACTGTCCTAGACGCCCGACTCGAGCTCCGGTCGTCCGGCGTGGGCGCGGAAATTGGACGAACAGGACGATCGAGCCGGTGAATGGCTAAACGTGATTCGAGGAGTTGAGCGGATGGCGGGCGTGACGCGTTACGAGGTGGTCGACGGCGTCGCGACGATCACCCTCGACCGCGCCGATGCCCTCAACGCACTGACCGTCGAGCTCAAGACAGAGCTGCTGGCGGCCGTACGCCGGGCCGGCGGCGACGAGGGTGTACGCGCCGTGCTGCTCACCGGAGCGGGGCGCGCCTTCTGCGTCGGCCAGGACCTCAAGGAGCACGTCGATGCCCTCGATGCGGGCGACCTCGACCTGTCCACCGTGAGCGA
Organism: Frankiaceae bacterium; assembly: GCA_025929365.1. GTDB lineage: Bacteria > Actinomycetota > Actinomycetes > JAFAQI01 > JAFAQI01 > DASZTV01. Next base: position 6,936 of record JAICMG010000148.1, on the reverse strand, counting down.
CCACTACAACCCCTTGATCGAGGCGATCGCGACCCTGCCGAAGCCGGTCGTCGCCGCGGTCAACGGGCCCGCGGCCGGAGCCGGCGCATCCCTGGCCTTCGCCTGCGACATCCGGATCGCGGCTGACGATGCCTCCTTCCTCATGGCCTTCGCTCGGGTCGGGCTCGGCCCCGACAGCGGTGCCTCGTGGACGCTGCCGAGGCTGGTGGGCGCGGGGCGCGCGGCGGCGATGCTGATGCTCGCCGAGCCGGTCGGGGCGTCGGCGGCGCTCGAGATGGGACTGGTCAGCATGGTCGTGCCGGCCGCCGACCTCCTGGCCACGGCGAGCGGGCTCGCGGCCAAGCTGGCCGCCGGGCCGACCACGGCCTACGCGGCGATCAAGGAGACGCTCGCCTTCTCGGCCTCGCACCCGCTGTCCGAGAGCCTTGCCAACGAAGCGAAGGCGCAGGCCCGGTGTGGTCACACCGAGGACCACCACGCCGCGGTGACCGCGTTCCTCGCCAAGGAGAAAGCCACCTTCACCGGCCGCTGACCGACCCCCACCTACGGCTCGCGATTGCCACTTGAAGACGCTAGAGCGTCGTCAGGTGGCAATCACCGGGCGATGCAGCCCGCGAGGTGGTCGTTGACCAGGCCGGTGGCCTGCATCAGGGCGTACGCCGTGGTCGGCCCGACGAACCGCACGCCGTAGCCACGCAGCGCCTTGGCGAGCGCATCGGATTCCTCCGTCTTCGCCGGCACGTCTTCCAAGCTCCGGGGCGCGCGACGACGGCCCGCCGGCGCGAAACCGGAGACGAACGCGAGCAGCCCGCCCGGCAGGGCGCCCACCGCTGAGGCGTTGTTGATCGTCGCTTCGATCTTCGCCCGGTTGCGCACGATGCCCGCGTCGGCGAGCAGGCGCTCGACGTTGTCCGGTCCGAACTTCGCCACCGAGGCAATCGAGAAGCCGGCGAACGCCGTACGGAACGCCGGCCGCTTGCGCAGGATCACCAGCCACGACAGCCCGGACTGGAAGGCCTCCAGCGACAGCCGCTCGAACATCTGGTCGTCGGACGTGAGCGGTCGGCCCCACTCCTGGTCGTGGTAGGCGACGTACTCGGGCGCGGACAGCGCCCACGGGCAGCGCGGCTTGCCGTCCGCGCCGCGTGCCGGTCCGCGACCGGCCATTGCGTCAGGCGCCGTCGGACTGGTCGGGCGCCGAAACCTCCTCGGCGGGCTCCCCGGGTGGCGCCACCCGCTGCTCGGACTCGTGCAGCGCATCGCGCAGCCGGTCGAGCGCCCGGTCGACGTCGTCCATGCGGTAGCCGCGCAGACCCACGCGGAATCGCAGCCCGCCCACGTCTGCCGAGGTCAGCTGCCGGTCGGCGGGGACCCCGGAGTCGAGGCGATCCGGGGGCTCGGTGGACATGGGTGAGTCGGTCAGCCCGAGGACGAGGGCAACGCCCACCAGCACGGCGATGCCCACGACGACGACGGCAATCACACCCACATCGCCATCGTCGCACCCGGCTGCGACGCGATTGCCGTCTGGAGACGCTAGAACGTCGTGAGGTGGCAATCGACGGCTGCCCACAGCCGGCATGTCCGCGGCGACGCATCCACGGACGTTCGCCGCGACGCACCTGAGGCGCTCGGTACGTCGACCCTGTGGCCGATGCCCCGACGTTGTGCGACCCACCCGCTGCTTCCGTACGTGATCGCCGGGCAGGACCACCTCATCCATCGCGACGAGGCCGTCGTATGCGGGCTCACCCCGCGAGCGATCGCCGACCGCCTGGCCAGGGGCCAGTGGCAGCTCGTGCTCCCTGACGTCTACATGACACACCCCGGAGAACCGTCGCGGCGGCAGCGGCTGGTTGCCGCGCTGCTGTACGCAGGTCCCCAGGCGGCAATCGACGGCGCCGACGCCTGCCGGTTCCACGGCATGACCTCCGTCGCCACGGATGAGGACAGGGTCCACGTGGTCGTCCCGTTCGGCGCGACGTGTCGCAGCCGCGGCTTCGTCGTCGTACGGCGAACCATCGGCGAGATCCGCACGGTGGCAACCGACCTGGTCCGCTACGTCGACCCCGCGACGGCGGTCGTCGCGGCGACCAGGCGAATGCGGAGCAGCCGCGCCGTGCTCGCGGCCTACAGCGAGGCAGTGCAGCGTCGGATCGCCACGTACGAGGAGCTGCTTCGAGCCCACATCGAGGGCCCGCCCCGCAACTCCCGATCGGGCGACGCGGCGCTGGCCGCCATCGGGGCCGGCGTCCGGTCGGCGCCCGAGGCGGACTTCCGCACGCTCGCGAACTCGAGCATGGTCCTGCCGCCCGCTGAGTACAACGTCTGGCTACGGCTACCAGGCGGCCGCGTCGTCTGCGTCGACGCGCTGTGGCGCTCCTCCGCGGTCATCCACGAGACGAATGGGCGACGGGTGCACGCCCGGGAGGACCTCTTCGAGGACATGCAGGAGCGTCACGACGAGCTGACGGCGGCTGGCTTCGCCGTCCTTCACAACGCGCCACGGTGGATCTGGGAGCATCCGCGCGAGGTGATCGCTCAGGTCGAGCGATGCCACGCGATGAATCACGGCCGCGGTCTCCCGGAAGGAGTCGAGGTCCTTCCCATTGCCGCCTGAGCACGCTCTAGCGTCTTCAGGCGGCAATCGCGGAGGGGTTCGGGCTAGAAGGCGCGCTCGTCCATCGCGCGCAGCCGTTCGGCGAGCGTCCGCAACAGCCGATGGGCCAGCGCCGGGACCTCGTCGAGGACCTGCCAGAACTCGCGGGTCGGCAGCACGAGCGCCCTCACCGGACTGGTCGTCGTGACGGTGGCGCTGCGCGGGCCGCCGTCGAGCAGCGACATCTCACCGATGAAGTCGCCGGGGCCCACCTTCGCGACGGTCTTGCCCCCGCGGTCGACCTCGGCCTCACCCTCGATGATCATGATCAGCTCGCGGCCGACCGCGCCTTCGGTGCACAGCACCTGACCGGCGTCGTAGTCGGCCTGCGTCGCCGCGCGGTCGACGTGCTTGAGCTCGTCCTTGCTACAGCCACGGAACAGCGGGATTTCACCCAGCATCTCCAGCGGCGACATCCGACCGCGATCCTTCATGGCCGTACCCTCCCGTGTCCGCCGGGCCGCCGTGGCCGGCCAGTGTGTGAAGCGTCTCTACCATGCCGACGTGCCCTCCGCCACGGACCCACTGCGCTGGGGCGGCCGTGAGTTCGGCCGCAACGGCCTCGCCGTCATGGCCATCGTCAACGCGACGCCGGACTCCTTCTACGACCGCGGCCGCACCTGGGGGACGGCTGCCGCCCTCGACCGGGTCAGCGAAGTGCTCGACGAAGGTGCCGACGTCGTCGACATCGGTGGCATCAAAGCCGCGCCCGGAGGCGACGTCGGCGCCGCCGAGGAGCTCGAGCGGGTGCTCCCGGTCGTCGAGGGCGCGCGGGCGCGGCATCCCGACGTGGTGATCAGTGTCGACACGTGGCGCGCGGAAGTCGCCGACGTGGTGTGCCGGGCCGGCGCCGACGTCATCAACGATGCGTGGGGTGGCGTCGACAAGGCCCTGACCGAGACGGTGGCACGCCACGGCGCCGGCTATGTCTGCACGCATGCCGGGCGCCAGACCCCCCGGACCCGCCCGCATCGCGTCTGGTACGACGACATCGTCGGTGAGACGACGACGTACCTCGTCGGTCTCGCCGAAGGTGCCGTCGCGGCAGGGGTACGCCGCGACGGCATCGTCATCGACCCGGCGCATGACTTCGGCAAGAACAGCCGTCACTCGTTGCAGCTGACGCGGCACACCGACGTGCTCGTCGCCACCGGATGGCCGGTGTTGATGGCGATGTCTCGCAAGGACTTCGTCGGCGAGGTACTCGACCTGCCGCCGGACGACCGTCTCGAAGGGACGCTCGCCGCGACGGCGGTCGCGGCATGGCTCGGCGCGTTGATGTTTCGGACCCACGACGTCACCGCGACACGACGCGTGTTGTCGACCGTGGCGGCGATCCGCGGTGACGCAGACCTCGCGGTCGGACGGCGAGGCCTGGCATGAGCGGTCCGTCATCGCCATGCCGGCAGCCGAGAAGGCGGAGCAATGACAATCGCGAGGTCGGGAGATGACCGCCGTTGGCTTCGTTCCCTCGGCGCCGCTCCTTGTTCCGGACGTGGCCGGCGGCTCCGCAACGCTCGACGCCGAGCTGCGCGAGAGCTGCCGAGAGGTTGTCCGGCGGCTGGCGTCCGCGGCGGATGACGCCATCACGGTGGTCGCGCCGCTGTCCGCCGCGACCACCTGGACGGCCGGCGCAACGTGGGGGTTCGAAGGATTCGGAGTCGCCCGGCGACCGCACGACCCGCGCCCGCGCCTTCCCTGGCCGCTCGCGATCGGCGACTGGCTGCTCGACGACGTCGGGTGGTCGGGGGAGCGCCGGTACGTCGGCGTCGCGGCGGACGGGTCGGCGATGAACGACGTCGTGCGCAGCCGTGCGGTGCTCGCCGTCGGAGACGGTTCCGCGCGCCGTACCGAGAAGGCGCCCGGGCACTTCGATGACCGCGCCGAGGCCTTCGACGCGACGATCGCCGCGGCGATTGCTGCAGGTGACCTCGCGGGCCTGCGCAGCCTCGACGCAACGCTCGCCGCCGACCTGCTCTGCGCCGGCGCACCGGTCTGGCGGTGGCTCGCCGGGACATTGGCCGATCGTCAGGTGACCGAGTCAGATCTCCTCGCGGACGCCGCGCCGTACGGCGTCGCGTACTTCGCCGGCTTCTGGCGCCTCAGTGGGTGACGGAGTCCAGCGGCGGGCGCTCGGCGACATCGACGTCATGCGGCCGAAGCGCCACTGATCCTTCCAGCCGCTCCGGCTGCCACAGCCTGGTCGCGACATCCATTCCGTCCGGCAGGCGTTCCTCCGCGACAAGGCGGTCGAGCGCGGTATGCATCACCTCGGCCGCCATCCGGCCGAGCGACGGCAGATCGGAATGGCGGTGCCAGCGACGGCGCAGGTCCACCTGCGCAATGGCGTCGAGGCCGGCCACGCGGTAGGTGTCGAGCAGCAGCCCGAGGTCCACGCCGTAGCCGCAGCGAAACGGCAGTCGCCGGAGGAGCGCGGTGCGCGCCGCATACTCCCCCGCGAGGGGCTGCAAGACACCGCTGAGCTCGGGCCAGAACGCGGACAACCACGGCCGCGCCATCAGCTCCGTGACGCGCCCGCCGCCGTTGCCGGGCAGCGAGGGGTCCATGGGCGGTCGGTCGTAGGCAGCCTTGACGAACTGCACGTCCGGGTCCGCGAGCAATGGACCGAGCAACGCGACGACGAACGCGGCATCGAAGGACTGCAGATCTGCGTCCACGAACACGACGACATCGGCGTCCGTCGCCGCGACGCCACGCCACATCGCCTCGCCCTTGCCGGGTCGCGGCGCAAGGTGACCCACGGCATCGCCGAGGCCGACAACGCGTGCACCGCTCTCGGCCGCGACGGATGCGGTCGCATCTCGCGACGCGCTGTCGACCACGATCACTTCGTCGACGAGCGGGGTCGGCCCGCCGCACAGCTCGGCGCGGATGGCAGCGACGATCTCGCCGACCGTGGCCTCTTCGTCGCGTGCCGGCAGGACCACCGCGACGGTCGCGTCGGATTTCGCCGCGGCCACACGGGCGAGCGGCCACGCATCGATGTCCGTCGTACGTCGCGTGAACCACTCGCTCACGAGCGGCGCCGTGTGGTCGGACACCGAGCGCTGCGCCACCGGGCCGACCGTACACGACGCGATGTGACCGGTCCGCGACGGGCGAAACGGATGGACAATGGAGCGGTGAGCCACGGGCACGACCTCATCGACACCTCGGAGATGTACCTCCGGACGGTGCTCGAACTCGAGGAAGAGGGCGTGACTCCCCTCCGTGCCCGAATCGCTGAACGGCTGGAGCAGAGCGTGCCCACCGTGTCGCAGACGGTGTCGCGGATGCAGCGCGACGGGCTGCTCACCGTCACGAGCGATCGGCGAATCGATCTGACCGAAGAGGGCCGCTCGATCGCCACCCGCGTGATGCGCAAGCACCGGCTCGCCGAATGTCTGCTGGTCCAGATCATCGGCCTGGACTGGCAGCTCGTGCACGACGAGGCCTGTCGGTGGGAGCACGTCATGAGCGAGACCGTCGAGCGTCGACTGCTCGAGATCCTCGGCCACCCGACCGAGTCGCCGTACGGCAACCCGATCCCGGGTCTCGCCGAGCTCGGCGAGTCGGCGGAGTCGAACGAGTTTCTCGGCGGCATCGTCTCGCTGACCGAGGTGCCCCAGGACACCACGGATGTCGTCGTGCGCAGGATCGGTGAGCCGATCCAGTCGGATTCGAAGCTCATGACGCGGCTACGCCGAGCCGGGCTCCGCCCTAACGGCCCGCTCGTGATCTCGCGCATCGAGAGCGGAAAGATGCAGCTCGGCGAAGGCAACCGTGCGGTCTCCCTCGACAACGCGCTCGCCGCTCACGTGTTCGTCTCCTCGCCGTGATTCGCCAGCGGTAGCTCTCTACCCCTTCGCGAGCGGTAGCTCTCTACCCCTTCGCGAGCGGTAGCTCGACACGGAAGGTGGTGCCTTCGCCGAGACGGCTCGCGACTGTCGCGGTACCGCCGTGCGCCGCCACGAGGCCGGCGACGATCGACAGCCCGAGGCCGCTCCCGCCCGAGTTGCGGGTACGCGCCTGGTCGGCACGATAGAAGCGCTCGAAGACATGGGCCGCGTCCTCCTCACTCATCCCGGGCCCGTCGTCCGCGACCTCGAGAATCGCCACGCGCACCGCGGCATCAGCCGCGACGCGAACCCGGACCGCTGCGTCGGGAGGCGTGTGTCCCAGCGCATTGCGCATCAGGTTGTCGAGGACCTGGCGAAGCCGGGCGTCATCGCCCGTCACGATCGGCGGCACAGGTGTCTCTACGGCGAGATCGATCG
>JAICMG010000191.1 GCA_025929365.1 Frankiaceae bacterium | reverse complement strand
GAGCACCTTCTTGTCGGGGTCGGAGAGCAACGGAAACGTGAGCGAGTGCACCTCGCGGAACTTCGCGAGCTTCGCGGGCTTGTCGGGGGAGATGCCGACAACGGCGTAGTCGGATCCCGCGAGCAGGCCGAGGCTGTCGCGAAAGTCGCAGGCTTGCTTCGTGCACCCGGGAGTGAGCGCCGCCGGGTAGAAGTAAATGACCAGGTTGCGGCCGCGAAAGTCCTTCAGGCTGTGCTTGCGCTCCTCGTCGTCGAGCAGAGTGAATGCGGGAGCGGTGTCACCGGCTGACAGCGGTCGTGCGGAGGGCATGGCGCGACGGTAGCGCGGAGTGGCGTAGATCCGTCCCAGGGGGGCAAGATCAGCGGATACAGCCAGGTTGGGGAGGACCACGTGCCGACCACGCGCAAGCCAGAGGTCATCGTTCGCGAGATCGAACAAACTCGGGCCGAGCTCGCCGACACCATCGACGCGATCACCGAGCGGATCAACCCGCGGCGGGCGGCGTCACGCGGGGCTCGCGCGGTGCGTGAGCAGGTGGCCTCGGTGCGCGACCGGGTAGGCGAGCTCGGCGGGTCGGACGATTCGGCGGCTGCGGAGTCCGGGTCCGATGCCGCGCACATGCCCGGCCTCGGCTCCTTGTCGGGTCCTCGTCCGGCGGTGCTGGCGGCGGCTGCCGCGATCGCCGTCGTCGGGCTGCTGCTGATCCGCCGTCGCCACTGATTTACTTCGATGCGTGCGAATCTCGGCGAAGTCGGACTACGCAGTGCGCGCGATGGCCGAGCTCGCCGCCGCGGGTGCGCACGGAGCCGTCAAGGCTGAGCAGGTAGCCGTCGCGCAGGACATACCGCTGAACTTCCTGCTCGGCATTCTTCGCGAGCTGCGCAACTCACATCTCGTCCGCAGTCAACGCGGACGTGAGGGTGGCTATGTGCTGTCGCGTCCGGCTGCGGAGATCACCTTGGCCGATGTCATTCGTGCCGTTGACGGTCCACTCGCCAATGTGCGCGACCTCAGCCTGACCGAGCTGAGCTACCCGGGCGCGGCGCAGTCGTTGCGCGACGTCTGGATGGCCGTGCGGGGCAGCCTGCGGGAGGTGCTCGAGAACGTCACCGTCGCGGACCTGGCGAGCGGGCGGCTGCCGCGCAACGTCAAGGACCTCGCCGCTCGGCACCAGGCCGAGCGGATGTGACCCGCGCTTACGCGAGGAGCGAAGCGATCTCGGCGTCGAAGTCGACGGCGTCGAACTCCGAGCCGGATGGGATCCGGGTGAAGGTCTCGACGAGGAACTCGACCACCCGGTCGCGCGGTGCGAGCAAGGTGGCGAGGCAGTCCGTCGCCAGCGTGATGCGGACGTCCTGCATGCCGCCGTCGCCGGTGGGCTCGATGGTGATGTCGCCCTCACCGGTCGGGCCGGCGATGCCGGCAGCGAGCAGGTCGCGGGCGAACACCCAGACGACCGGCTCGTCGCACTGCGTCCCGATCGCCAGCGACACCGCCAGCGGGTCGCCGGCGTCGTAGCGGAGCTCGGCCTCGAGCCTGGCGTCACCGGTTGCCGCGCTCACGCTGAGCATCAGCTGCGTCGTGACGGTGCGGGTCGAGTCGAGCATCGAAAGCCTCCGTGAGGAGCGAGTGGGGGCCGTGATCCAACACTCACACAACGACCCGTCCGCGAAGGGGTGACGGGGGCCCGGGTGACTACCGGCGCGACGGCGTTCTCGGCCTCGGGAGCAGCTCGACCCAGGTCCGCCCCGGCGACAGCGCGATCACGTGGCCGTTGGCGTCCTTGAGCGTGATCTCGTCCTTGATCGCCTTTCGGCTCCAGGTGCCCCGGATCACCTTGCCGTCGCGGAGCACCCATGCCGGATTCGTCCCGATTGTGACGTCGAGCGGCGAGGGGGCTCCCAGCACGTCGTGCAGACCGGTGCTGGCGATGTCGACCCCGAGGATCACGACGTTGGTGGCGCTGATCTGCTCACCCGAGGTGAGCATGTCGGGACTGCCGTCCTGCGTGCGCAACCAGGCGCGGTGCGACCATGTCCACAGTGCGCTCGCGGCCGGCCACGACATGTACACGCGGTGCGCCCGGCGCGCGGCGGGATCGATCGGGCCATAGGTGAACAGCGCCGGCGGTGCCTGCAGCTTGGGTCGCAGCCGCAACCCGGCGTTCAGCAGCGTCGTCGTCGAGGAGAACACGTTGTGCGGTGCGGGCCGGCCGCCGCCGAGGTGGAAGTACTGCGGCTGCTGGTCGTAGGAGATCAGCGCCGCGCCGCTGTTCGCCCGGATGGGCGGCATGTCCTTGGGGTTGGCGCCGGAGTAGCCCAGCACGCTGCCGTGCAGGAGCGCGAGGATGTCCGCGTCCGAGATCCGCGCCGAGCGAATCGGGCCGACCTCCGGGGCCTTCGCACACTGGAAGATCGCCATCAGGCGGGTGAGGCCGCCCTCGACGAGCTCCTCAACGACGACGTCGGCGTTGTTGATGCCGGCCTGCGGCAGAGCAGGTGCGATGTTGTCGATCTTGACCGCCAGCGCGACCCGGTCCGCTTGTTCGCCGCCGGTCTGCGGGAGCCCGGTCAGCGGGCAGACCTGACCGGCCGAGGCCTCGTTGGACGTGGCCGGCTTGGGAAGCGGTGCGGAGCTCCCCGACGAGCTGCTGGAGCAGCTCGCCAGGGCGAGCGACCCCGCGGCGAGCAGGGCGAGCGTCGCGGAGGTGGATCGAGAGAAGGGTCCTAGCTGCATGGGTTGGAAGCACCTGTCGTGACGGTTGGCTGGGAGGCTGAGCCGGAGGAGATCTTCACGGGCTTGACGCCCTCGTACGACGACCCGACGACAAGTTGGATCTTGTCGCCGAGCGAGCTGACTTCTTGCTGGGTGGATCCGGTGACGGCGGCTGCGACTGTCTTCGCGGAATCGGCACGATTCGGGCCGTACTGAACCACGGTAGCCGACGTGCTGCTGCCTTTTGGCGCGTTGCCGGTGCCGCTGATCCCGAAGCCGAGCGAGGCGAGCGCGTTCGCCGCGCGCGAGGCGAGGCCGTTGGTGTTGGTGGCGTTCAGTACCCGCAGGGAGATGCTGCCCGGCGCCACCGTCAGTCGGTTCGGCTTGACGACGTTGGTGATCGGCTTGTCCGCGGTGAAGTCGTGGAACAGCCGTTTCGACAGCACCGGGTCCCACAGCACGGCCGACCCGACCGGAGTCGCCAGGGCGGTGTTGGACAGTGGGACGGTCAGCAGGTCGACGTTCTTCGGCGACATCGAATGCAGGTTTTTCGCCAGCCGGTACATCTGCGAGACGCCGAATCCGCTGTCGGTCGTCAGCGAGCTCGCCACGGCCTTGAGGAAGCCGTACAGCTTGGGCAGGTTGAGGAGTACCCCGGCGCTCTCCGCCTTGTTCATGAGCGCCGCCATGAACTTCTGCTGGCGGTGGATGCGGCCGAGGTCGCCCTGCGCCGGGTCGAACTCGCGCGCTCGCACGTACTCGAGCGCGGTCTGGCCGTTGAGATGGCTCTTGCCGGCGGGCAGGACGAGTCCGCTGCCGCTGTACCCGGTCGCCGAATGGGTGATCGGGTCGTTGATGGGGGTCGCGTTGCACACCGTCACGCCGCCGAGGGCGTCCACCATCTTCACGAAGCCGAGGAAGTTGATCTCGATGTAGTGGTCGATCCGCACGTGGGTGTTCGCCTCGACGGTGCGGATCGTGAGGGCCGCGCCGCCCTCGGAGTACGCCGCGTTGAGCTTGTTCATCTGCGCGGGCACCCGCTGCCCGCCGGAGCGGTGCGCGGGGATTCTGACGTAGGAGTCGCGCGGCAGGCTGACCATCACCGCCTTGCCGCCGCCTTTGGGGATGTGCAGCAGGATCATCGTGTCGGAGCGCTGGCCGGGATCGTGGCCGACATGCAGCTGCTTCTGCTGTGCCTTGGTGAGTCCCGCGCGGCTGTCGGAGCCGACGAGCAGGATGTTGAGATCGCCCTTCACGCCTCCGCCCGGGCGGCCGCACGGGTCGGTGCAGAACGGGTTGATCTTCTTGATGCCGCTGATGATGTGGTCCAGCGTGACGACGCCGGTCACTGCACCGAGAACGAGTACGCCGGCAAGCCCGCCGGCGATCCAGGCGGCGATGCGCTTGCGCGAGCGTCGCTTCCGCGGCGGGGCCGCAGGCTGCTCGGCGCCCGGTCGCACCGGTCCGCCCGGGCGGCCGCGCCGGGGATCGAGGTGGGGCGGAAGCGACGATCCGGGGCGATCCGCCGGGGGGCCGTCAGTCGGCCCGGTCATGTGCAACCTCCGGCGGGCGAGCAGCACCGGCAGGCGCCGGCCGTGGCCTTCAATGCTAGGTGAGCCGAACCGGCGCGGGCCGCAACGGCACGCGGCGGCCTGTGCAGTAACGTGCCGACGCCATGTCTTCCCAGCCGAGCCCTCCTGAGGACTGGCCGCCGGTCTCGATCGTGCTCACGGTGCTCAACGAGGAGCCCTACCTGCGCGCCGCGATGGCGGCGGTACTGGGCCAGGACTACCCCGCTCCTCTCGAGGTGGTCATCGCGCTCGGGCCCTCGCGGGACGCGACCGACGAGGTCGCGGCGTCCATCGCCGCCGAGGACCCGCGCGTCAGCACGGTGCTGAATCCTTCCGGCCGCACGCCGGAGGGGCTCAACCGCGCGATCGGGCAGACGCACTATCCCGTCATCGCCCGCGTCGACGGCCACTCCGAGCTGCCGCTGGACTATCTCCGGATCGCGGTCGAGACACTCCGCCGGACCGGCGCCGACAACGTCGGCGGGCTGATGTGGGCCGAGGGCCGGACCGCGTTCGAGCACGCGGTCGCCCGGGCGATGACGAGCCGGTTCGGCGTCGGCAACGCACCGTTC
>JAICMG010000117.1 GCA_025929365.1 Frankiaceae bacterium | reverse complement strand
GACGGTGTTGCTCCGCGAGCCGCCGGCGCAGCGGCGCGGCGCGGCGTACGGCGCACTGGCGGTCGCAACTCTCGCCGTCTTTGCCATCGCGCTCGTGATCGCGCGCAACCTGCTCGCGAGCGGCGGCGGTGACCTCACGACACCGAACGTCGTGGGACAGACCTACGCCGACGCCCAGGCGACGCTGACCGGCCAGGGCTTACGGGTCGGCGCGGTCAGCGACGAGTACTCCGCCGACGAACCCAAGGGTGCGGTGATCAGCCAGAACCCGCCAGCGGGGATCTTGCTGCGCAAGGGCCAGTCGGTGGACCTGGTGATCTCCAACGGCATCCAGTACGTCGCGATCCCGCAGGGCATCGTCGGCCTGTCATTGCAGCAGGCGAAGACCTCGCTCGCGGCCGTGCCGCTCAAGGTCGGCCAGGTCGTGTTCAAGAACTCACCGCTGCCGCAGGGCCAGGTGATCAGCACCGACCCCGTCCCCGGCACGTCGGTGCCGGCGGGCACCAAGGTGATGCTGACGGTGTCGAACTCGAAGACGAAGGTCCCCGACGTGAAGGGCCAGGACGAGTCAACGGCGACCGCGATCCTGCTGCAGGCAGGGTTCCAGGTGGCCACGAAGCCGGCCGCGGTCTACAAGAAGAAGCTCGACGGCCAGGTGGTCAGCCAGACCCCACCGGGCGGAAGCTACGCAGCGGCCAACACGACCGTCGTTCTCTACATCGACGAGAAGACGCCACCGTCGCCCAGCCCGACACCTACGGCAACGGTCAGTCCCACCGACTCGACGGAGCCGATCCAGACGGTCTCGCCGACGCCCTAGCCTTCGTCGAGCAGGCCGCGCCGGCGCGCGATCGCCACCGCCTCGGTCCTGCTGCCGGCATCGAGCTTGGCCAGCAGGTTCGAGATGTGGACGCTCACCGTCTTCGCGCTGATGAACAGCGCCGCGGCAATCTCCCGGTTGCTGCGGCCCGTGGCGACGAGCTCCAGGACATCGCGCTCTCGCGGTGTCAGCGCGTCGATCTCGCGGACCTTCGCCGCACGCCGTGCCGGAACGGCGGCGTCGCCCTCGCCGCCGAGCTCCCGCAGGAGGGCCGGCGCCCCCAGCCGCGACGCCACGGCGCGCGCGAGCTCGGCCTCGGCCGCCGCGCCCGTGGCGTCTCCGCACGCCGCGAGGGTGGCCGCAAGCCGAGCCCGAGAGCGTGCGGTCTCGTAGACATGACCGAACTCCTCGAACGCCGCCGTGGTCTCTCGCCACGCTGCGATGAGGTCGTCGGGCGACGGTTGCGGCTCGGCGCCGGCCAGCCACCGAAGGCGCAGCTGCTCGGCCACCAACCGGCTCGCCCACGCCCGGCCTTCCGGACCCGGCATGCGCATCGCGCGCCACACGGCGAGGGCCGCCTCAGCCACTTCCTCGCCGCGTCGCACGAGCTCGGCTCGCTCGCTCGCACTCGCCGAAGCCGCCGCGGTCGCGACGCAGCCGACGAGCAAGGCGCCGAGGCGCACCCGTGCGTTGAAGCCGGGACGCTGCCACAGCGAACCGACGAACGCGATGACATCGTCGTGGGTGGCCAAGGCGGCGGCGATGTCGCCGCGTTGGGCGTACAGCTCGATCGCCGCCCCACCACTCGTGATGGCGACGAAGCCGTCGAGCTGCCAGCGGGCGCGCAGCTTCGGCATCACGGCAAGGGCAGCGGTGTCGCCCCGTCCGGCCGCGATCTCCAGGCTGATTGCGTCGAACAGCGCGGCCGCGATCTCTGGCGGAGTGCGGCCGCCGGGATCGACCAGCGAAGCGGCGCGAGTCCAGTCACCTGCCACGTGCGCGGCGATGGCACCGAACGTCACGGCATCAAGACCGTACGGCGCCCACTGGCGTCCCAACGCGTTCGCGCGCTGTGCCGCATGCTCGAACGCCTGCATCGCCTCGGCCAGGTCGCCTTGCCCGTAATGCAGGCTCCCGAGGGTGTACAGGCCGCGCAGCTCGGCGTACGGCTCGCCGGCTGTCCGCGCCTCCTCGACAGCCGCTTCGACCGCGGCCAGCGCGCTCTTGGCGTCGCCGGACCGTTCGTCGATCTTGGCCAGCAGGATCGTGGCGTCCGAGGCGACCGCGGGAAGCCGCAGCGAGCGCGCCATCGCCAGCGCCTCGCTCGCCCAGCGAGCGGCCTCGTCGTCGCGAGCCCGGTCGAACATCGCCCGGGCATGGACGTGCAGGACGTGCGCGTGCAGGGCGCTGGGCTCCTGGTCGGTCATCAGCCGCACCGCCTCGGTCGTCAGCCCGAGCACGTCGAGGTTGGTGTCCATGACCAGGGCAGTCATGGCAAGGCAGTGGATGAGACGAGCCCGGTCCACGCCCGACGCATCCTCGGGCAACGCATTGAGCTCGTCATGCGCCAGCGCCACGGCGCGGGCCAGGTGGCCGGCGGCCGTGGCTGCGTTGCTGGCCCGGATGACGAGACCGACGCGATCAACCACCTCGCCGTCCGCTTCGGCCGTCGAAAGCCTGGCCGCGACCTCCGGATCTTCCATCAGCTCGAGCGCGCGCTCGTAGTGCCGAATCGCCTCCTCCGGGCCACCCACCGCCATGGCCTCGCCCCCGGCCTGGATGCTCGCGCGCGTCGCGGTCACCAGATCGTGCGAGGCCCACGCATGGCGGGAGAGCTCGGCGGCCGACCCGTCGACCGCACGGGTCGCGAGGGCCGCGGCGTAGGCGCCGTGCAGCCGTACCCGTTCACCCGGCAGCAGGTCCTGATAGATGGCTTCGGCCAGCAGCGCGTGGCGGAACGCGTAGTGCTCGCCGTCGGCCGACACGAGGATGTTGGCCTCCACCGCGGCGCGCACCGCGGCATCGAGTGCGCCGTCCGCCAGCTCGGTCCCCGCAGCGAGCAGCTGGTGCGACACCTGCCGCCCCGCAACGCTCGCGGCGCGCACCGCGAGCCGGGCGTCATCGTCGAGTTGCTCGAGCCGCACGAGCAGCAAGTCCGCGAGGTCGGTCGGCAACCGCCCGTCGCCGATCGTGGCGGCGGCGACGAGCTCTTCGAGGAAGAACGGGTTGCCCTCCGCGCGCGCGAGGATCTGGCGCAGGTCGCGCTCGGCGATCGCGTCCGGCTGCAACGTCTGGATCAGCCACCGGGCCTCGGACTGGCTGAGCGGACCGAGCTGCAGCCGTGCCACCCGCGGCAGCCGGACCCACTCCGCCAGCGTCGCGCGCAACGGGTGCCGGCGATGGAGGTCATCGCTTCGGTACGTCGCGAGAATCGTGACCGGGGCCTCGAGACCACGCGTGAACAACCAGTGGAGCAGGTCGCGCGTGGACTGGTCGGCCCAGTGGACATCCTCGACGACGAAGAGCAAAGGCGCCTCCGCGGCCAGCGACACGATGGTGTCGTGAACCGCCTCGAGCAACGCCGCCCGCCGCGTCGGCTCCGACGAGGGGTCGGAGTCGGCGAGCGTCCGATGCGACGGGTGGAGCCGCTCGATCGCCGGACTCGCCTCGACCAGCGCGCGCGTCAGGTCCGGCCGCTCGATCGCCAGCCGGCCCAGCGCCTCACTGAACGGGAGGTACGGCGGTGACCCGTCGCCGAAGTCCAGGCAGTGCCCGACGAGGACCCGCCAGCCGGCCGCGAGCGCGTCGGCAGCGATCTCCTTGGTCAGGCGAGTCTTGCCCGAGCCGGCGTCGCCACCGAGCAGCACCGCTCCGCCGGGCGAGCCGTCGGGGTCGAGCCCGACCAGCGAGGCGAGCTCGCGCCGCTCGGCGACGCGGCCGACCAGCGGTGTCTCGGCTCCGATCGCCACATCGCCATCATGGCCGGTGATGGCGACGGGTTTTATCGCCGTGAGCGCAGCGTTCACGTCAAGCGGAAACCCTCAGCCGGACGCGAGGTGGTGCGGCGCGGGGAGCGGCTGCCGCGGCCCAGCATTCGATGACTCTGCGCTGGGCCGACGCCGCGGCCTGAACAGCGCGGCGAGCCGGATGCGGCGTACGGGACCGATCCCTCGGCGGGCGGAGCCCGACGACCCCCGCGCTGAGAACCCCGCCTTGATCCGCTGGTGGCGATACTCGAGCTCGGCCGGTACGAACGCCGGCGGAATCTGGAACGACATCGCGATCGCCTCCTTACAGCGGTCTGGTGGTTGCGATCACCACAATCCGCTTCTAAGGAGGCCCGGCACATCGGACGGATTCCCTATATCCGGCGCGGGGTACGCGACCGGCGGGCTTAGGTATTACGCGACGGAAGCACGCTGCCGCTCGAGCTTCTCGGCCAGCTCCGCGACCCGCTCGCCCGCGCTGCTGTCTCCGCAGACGGCGAGCCAGTTGGCGAGCATCCGGTGGCCGCCTTGGGTGAGCACCGACTCGGGGTGGAACTGAACGCTCTCCACCGGGTGCTCGCGGTGACGGACGCCCATGACGACGCCCTTGGCGGTGCGCGCGGAGATCTCGAGGACCGCAGGAAGATCGGGTTCGAGCACGGTCAGGGAGTGATAGCGGGTGGCAATGCAGGGGTTGGGCACCTGGGCGAAGACGCCCAGGCCGTCGTGCTCGACCTCGCTGGTCTTGCCGTGCAGCAGCTCAGGCGCGCGGTCGACGGTCCCGCCGTACGCCACTCCGATCGCCTGGTGCCCGAGACAGACTCCGAAGATCGGGGTGGTGGCGCCGTGAGCCTTGATCACGTCGATGCAGCACCCGGCGTCCTCGGGCCGGCCCGGTCCGGGCGACAGGAGGATGCCGTCGACGTCGCCGAAGAGGCGATCACCGGCGTCGATGGCATCGTTGCGGCGTACCTCGACGTCGGCGCCGAGCTGGGCGAGGTACTGCACCAGGTTGAACACGAAGCTGTCGTAGTTGTCCACCACCAGGACCCGGCTCACGCCAACCGCCCTCTCGTCGCGCTCCGCGCGTCAGTCATCTCATCCCTGCGTCGTCATTGGCCGCCAGCTCCTCCGCGATGAGCATGCGACGAAGCGCCTTGCCCACCGCGGTGTGCGGGAGCTCGTCGCGGAACTCGACGACCTTCGGCACCTTGTACGCGGACAGGCTCGCTGCGCACGCCGCCTTCACCTCATCTTCGGTGACCGTGCCGGAAGGCGCCACCACATAAGCCTTCACCGTCTCACCGCGGTACCGGTCAGGCAGCCCGGCGACGCAGCAGTCGGTCACGCCCGGTACGCCGAGAATGACGTGCTCGACCTCGGTCGGGGAGATGTTGAACCCACCCGCGATGATCAGGTCCTTCTTGCGGTCGACGATCGAGAACCAGCCCTCGCTGTCCATCACCGCGATGTCACCGGTGAGCCACCAGCCATCCAGCGTTGGAGGTACGACGTCGGCCTCGCGCGCCCAGTAGCCGAGAAAGACCTGCGGCCCCTTGACGGCCAGCTCGCCTGGCTGCCCGACCTCGACCTCCACATGCGGGTTGTCGGGATCGACGATCCGGGCGAGGGTTCCTGGGAGGGGCAGCCCGACCGAGCCGGGCGTTCGCGGTCCCGACAGCGGCGCACAGTGCGTGACCGGTGAGGTTTCGGTCATCCCGTAACCCTCGAACAACGGCACTCCCGTAGTGCGCTCGAAGCGATCGACGAGGTCGGCGGGCAGCTTCATCGCCCCCGAGACACATGCCCGGATCGAGGACAGGTCGTGGCGGCGCAGCTTCGGGTGGTCGAGCAGCGCCTGATAGATCGGTGGCACGCCCGGGAAGAGCGTCGGCCGCTCGTGGTCGATCTCATCGAAGACGGCGTCGATGTCGAACCGCGGGAGCAGCACCATCCGGCCGCCGAGCAGGATCGTGGTCAGCATGCACATCGTCAGGCCGTAGACGTGGAACAGCGGAATGACGGTGAGCGTGACCTCACGCCCGGGCTCGGCGTCCGGCATCCAGCCGCGGATCTGATGACAGTTGGCGACCAGGTTCGCGTGCGAGAGCATCGCCGCTTTCGGGTCTGCGGTCGTGCCGCTTGTGTACTGCAGGACGGCGACGTCCTCCGCCGGGTTGAGCGAGGCCTGACGGGCGGAGGTCACGGTACGCGCCAATGTTCGGAAGCGCGCGATCGCGGGGTCCTCGGGCACTTCCGCGACCATGCTCGCCTTGCGGTTGCGCATCATCGGCAGCTCGAGCCGGCCGCGAGCGGTGCGGCTCAGGCCATCGGCGAGGGAGGTGACGACAACCGTGCGGACGCGGGTCTCGCCGCGAACCGCAAGCAGGTCGGGCGCGATCCGGTCGAGGCAGATCACCACGGTGGCTCCGGAGTCGATGAGCTGAGCGCGCAGCTCGTCAGGCGTCGCGAGCGGGTTGCAGTGCACGACGATCGCGCCCAGGCGGAGCACGGCGAAGAACGCCACGACATGTTGCGGGCAGTTCGGCAGCACGACCGCGACCCGCGAGAGCTGACCCACGCCGAGCTCGGACAGCCCGCCGGCGAAGCGGTCGACCGTCTCGCGCAGTGCGCGATAGGTCATCCGGTTGCCGAGGCTCGACACCGCGATGTGGTTCGGATAGCTGTGGGCGGCGTCGTCGAGCAGTCGAGTCAGCGGGACGCTCGGATATCCGCACTCCATCGGGACGTCCGGCGGGTACGACGCGAGCCAGGGCTGCTCGTCGTATCCGCTCACGCGCGGGATCATGTCAGTCCGGAACGGCGGTCGACGCGGTAGCGGTCGGGGAGGGCGTCGGCGTCGTGTCGACGGTCACGTGGTTGAACGGCAGCTTCGGGCCAGCCCATGGAAACACCACGAGGAACAGCAGCACGAGCGTTGCGAACACCAGCACGGCGCAGCCGAGCAGCTTCCCAGGGATTCCGCCCGGGAGCCTTCGCCACAGCCAGCCGTACATCTCAGCTCTCCTTGATCGTGTAGCCGTGCAGCGCCGGCGGCAGGCCTTCGCTCTTCGGCATCGCGTCGGTCAGCAGCCCGTGGATCACGATCCGTTGGGCGGCTGAGTAGCGCGGGTTGCAGGACGTGAACGTGAGCACCCGCTGCGTCGGCGCGAGGCTCGGGTCGGGCTGGTCGGGCACCGGATAGGACACCGCGGTGTCGCTCGGCGGCACGATCTCCTGGAACCGCGCCCGGGTGCCGGGGATGTTCTCGACGGTGTAGGTGAACCACGTGGTGCGGGTCTCGATCACGATCGGGTCACCGACACGCAGCCGGTTGATCGAGTAGAAGGGATGCTCGTAGGTCGTGCGATGGCCGGCGACGGCGAAGTTGCCGAGCGCGCCCGGCATCGCCGTACCGGGATAGTGCCCCGGGCCTTTGATCAGGTCAGCGGTCGAGGTCCCCTGCACGATCGCGAACAGGTAGTGCGCGCCCAGCCGAGGGATCCGCAGGATCGCGATCGCCGAACCCAGCGGCGGATCCTTGATCGTGACGCCGTGCGCCCACTGGTTGTGCAGCGTGTGGAGGAGCCGGTGCTGGTCGCGCTGCGTGGTGAATCCGGTCCACCACAGCTCGTAGACGACGAAGAGCAGGATCACCAGTCCCGAGGTGATGAACAGCTCGCCGAGCCCGCGAACCACAGTGCGCCAGTGACCGGTGTGGGAAGGCTGTCCGGTGCGGTGATGCCCGGCGGCATCGACCGTCCCCGCCACGTCGACCTCCCTCCACCACCGATCAGCGGTGCCGGCTGCTCCAGCGCCTTCCCGATTACGCTAGACGTGAACCGGGTCGCCGTAAGTGACCGCGAGCAGTTGGAGGGTCCGTGCCCAAGTCGCGCGTTCGCGCCAAGCAGGCCTACACGCCGCCGCCGACTCGTTCTGCGAAGAAGCGGGTCAGCCCGCCGTGGGTGGGCTGGTCGATGCTCGGCTGCTTCCTCGTCGGGCTGGTCTGGCTGGTGCTCTTCTACGTGACGGGCGGCAGCCTGCCGGTCAAGGCGCTGTCGAACTGGAACCTGCTGATCGGCTTCGGCTTCATCATCGCCGGCTTCGGCGTCTCCACGCAGTGGCGATAGCCGCAGAACACGCGCGTAGTCACATGGCTGTGATTTACCCACAGCCGGAATCCACAGTGTGGACAGTGCTGATCTGCCCGGTCCGGAGCTAGATATGCCGATCTATTTGTTCCGGTGCGCCGACTGCGGGGGCGAGCACGAGGAGCTGCTCGGCCTTGGCGAGACAGCCGACCGCGAGTGCCCGGAGTGCGGTGGCGTGGCCAAGCACCGCTTCTCCCGGGTGGCGGTGAAGTACGCCGGCTGGGGCTTCACCGCGACGGACAAGCTGGTGGGCGACAGCCGCGGCAAGGACTTCAAGCAACTGCGGGAGACGGCAGAGAAGATCAGCGACAGCTAGACCACACCACAAGATCAAGATCAAAAGCGGCAACCACCAGGGACCACGCTCCGAGCCCAGTCACCCGCCGCCGGCCCGTTGCTTTGATCGCATGTGACATAGGTGTTGTGAATCGCTGCACGCATGTCACATAGGAGCGGTGACTCGCGACACCTATGTGACATCGGTGCGCGCTGGCACAACACCCGTGTCACATGCGAACCCGCCAGACCAACGCGAGAGGGGAGCCCCAGCCGAGTCGGCTGGAACTCCCCTCTTTGCTGCGTCTTTGCTGTTGAGCTCGCAGTGCTCCTAGAGCAGCTCGAGGATGGTGGCGTTGGACAGGCCGCCGCCCTCGCACATGGACTGCAGGCCGTACTTGATGCCGTTGTCGACCATGTGGTGGACGAGGCGGGTCATGAGGACCGCACCCGAACCACCGAGCGGGTGACCGATGGCGATCGCGCCACCGAGCGGGTTCAGTGCCTTCTCGTCGGCGCCGGTCTCGGCAAGCCAGGCCAGCGGCACGGTGGCGAAAGCCTCGTTGATCTCGAAGGCGCCGATGTCGTTGATCTTCAGACCGGAGCGCGCGAGCACCTTGGCCGTCGCCGGGATCGGAGCCGTGAGCATGATGATCGGGTCGTCGCCGGCGAGCGCGAACGAGTGCAACCGGACCAGCGGCTTCAGGCCCAGCTGCGCGGCCTTCTCGCTGGTCGTGATGAGCAGGGCGCCGGAGCCGTCGGAGATCTGCGAGGAGTTGCCGGCCGTGATGACGCCGTCCTCCTTGAAGGCGGGCTTCAGCTCGCCCATCTTCTCGACCGTGCCGCCGCGGCGCACGCCCTCGTCGACCTCGAGCCCGCTGCCGGGAACGATCGCGTACTGCTTGGAGAAGGCGCCGGAGTCGATCGCCTTCGCCGCCTTCTCGTGCGAGCCCAGCGAGAACTCGTCGATCTGCTGGCGGGACAGGCCCCAGCGCTCGGCGATCATCTCGGCGCCGAGGCCCTGGTTGACGAGCTTGCCGTCGTAGCGCTCCAGCATCATCGGGCCGAACGGGTAGCCGACGTCCTTGCCGAGCGAGGAGCCCATGGGCACCCGGGTCATCGACTCGACGCCGCCGGCGACGGCGACGTCGTACTGACCGGAGATCACGCCCGCCGCGGCGAAGTGGACGGCCTGCTGGCTCGACCCGCACTGGCGGTCGACGCTGGTGCCGGGAACCGACTCGGGCCAGCCCGCACCGAGGACGGCGTTGCGGCCGACGTTCATGGCCTGCTCGCCGACCTGGCCGACGCAGCCCCACACGACGTCGTCGACGACGGCCGGGTCGATGCCCGTACGCTCCGCTAGCGCCTGGAGAACGTGCGCCGAGAGGTCGACCGGGTGGATGTCCTTGTAGGAGCCGTTTCGCTTCCCGACCGGGGTCCGGACGGCTTCGACGATGACTGCGTCACGCATGGCGCGCCTCCTGGCGAACGCTTCAACGAGTCCGGGCGAGTCCCGGCTCTTGGCGTAGATCCTACGGGTTCAACCGAATCAGGTTCTGTGATCTTCCCGGCG
>JAICMG010000031.1 GCA_025929365.1 Frankiaceae bacterium | reverse complement strand
CGGTCAGCAGCTGCGAGGCCGTCAGGGTCGCGACGAGCGGCACGGGCGCGACGTGGGCGCCGAGCTGCTCGCACACCAGTCCGACCTCGGTCGCTGCGAAGCCGAGCCCGTCGTACTCCTCGGGGATCGCGACACCGAGCAACCCGGCGGCAGCAAGGTCGGACCACAGTTCGCGGTGGAACCCGTCCGGCCGGCCCTCGGCTGCCGTGATCTGCTCGGCCGAGCCGTTGCGGCTGAACGCACTCGTCGCGAGCTCGGCGAGCTCCTGCTGCACTTCGGTGAGCGTGGAGATCATCGGGCGCGCCGCGCCATCTTCAGCCCCGCCGCGGCGACGATCTCGCGCTGGATCTCGTTCACGCCGCCGCCGAAGGTGTTGATCTGCGCACTGCGACCGGCGCGCTCGACGGCACCGCGCAGCGCGGCGGCGGGGGAGCCGGTGCGCAGCCAGCCGCCGGCGCCGAGGATCGCGAGCAGCTTGCGATAGACGAAGACATGGGTCTCGGTGCCGTAGAACTTCGCGACCGACGCATCCTGCGGTTGCAGCCGCTCGCCCTGCACGGCCTCGACGAGCTGCCAGTTGATCAGCTTCATCGCCTCGAGCCGCGTGTAGCACTCGGCGAGGTCGGCCTTCACCCACGGCAGGTCGATCACCCGCTGTGTGCCGCCGGGGACCGTCGTTGCGCGCGCCCACTCGCGGACCTCGCCCCACAGCCGCCAGGCGAGGCCACCGAGGGCGGCGAGACCGACCCGCTCGTGGTTGAGCTGCGTCGTGATCATGCGCCAGCCGCCGCCGCGCTCACCGACGAGGTTGGTCACCGGGACGTGGACGTCGTCGTAGTACGTCGTCGTCGTGACGATGTCGCCGACGGTCACGATCGGAGTCCAGCGGAAGCCCGGCGACGAGGTCGGCACCATGATGATCGACAGTCCGGCGTGCTTGGGCAGCTCCGGGTCGGTGCGGCAGGCGAGCCAGATGAAGTCGGCCTGGTTGGCGCCGGAGGTGAAGACCTTCTGGCCGTTGATGACCCACTGGTCGTCTTCGACCCGCGCGGAGGTGCGCAGCGACGCGAGGTCGGTGCCGGCCTGTGGCTCGGTGTAGCCGATCCCGACGTTGATCTCGCCGGCGAGGATGCCGGGCAGGTAGGCCGCCTTCTGCTCCTCGGTGCCGAAGCGCATGATCGTCGGCCCGACCGTGTTGATCGTCACGAACGGGAACGGCACTCCGGCCCGCTGGATCTCGTCGAAGACGATGTACTGCTCGGTCGCCGATCGGCCCTGGCCGCCGTACTCCTTGGGCCAGCCGAAGCCGAGCCAGCCGTCGGCGCCGAGGCGGCGGATCGCCGTACGGAAGGACTGCGCGTTCTCGCCCGGAGCGGCCAGACTCTCGCCGCCGTCGGCCGCCCCGAACGTCGAGAAGTACTCGCGCAGCTCGGCGCGGAGTGCGCGCTCCTCAGCGGTGTCGGCGAATCGCATTGTGGTAAATACATTATTACGTGAAATGTAATTAGGTCGAGGGGCCCATGATGAGAGCTGGCGGAGCCAGCGCCCGTATTGGGCGGTGGGTGGGGACGTGGACGTGAGTGAAGACCTTCTGTCGCGAGCGCGCGCACTCGTCGGCAGTCAGGGGCAGCCGCTGGTGGCTCGCCATGCCGTCGGAACTGCCGCGATAGCCGACTGGTGCGACGCGATGGGCGATGACAACCCCTGCTACACCGACCCCGAGTACGCCGCGAAGTCCGTGCACGGCGGGATCGTCGCGCCGGCGGCGACGCTCGACATCTGGGTGCGGCCGGGTCTGCCCGCGCAGAGCCCGTCCGGGCGTCGCGGCGACGATCCGCAGAGCAAGGTCATCGCGTTGCTCGAAGCCGAGGGGTTCGTCGGGGTCGTCGCGGTCAACAGCGAGCTCGAGATCGAGCGCTACCTGCGGCCCGGCGAGGTGCTGCAGGGTGTGCAGGTCCTCGAGGACGTCTCGGAGGAGAAGCAGACCGGGCTCGGCACCGGGCATTTCCTCACCACCCGGACGCGGTACTCCACGACCGACGGCGAGCATGTCGGCGACCTGCTGTTCCGGATCCTGAAGTTCAAGCCCGGCACCGGGTCAGCCCCGAAGGGGGAGGACTCCGACACGCCGAAGCCGCCGCCGAGCGACCCGTCGATGCGGCCACGCCCGGCGATCAACCGCGACAACCAGGCGCTGTGGGACGGCTACCGCCGCCACGAGCTGCGGGTGCCGCAGTGCCGGAGCTGCAAGCGGGTGTTCTTCCCGTCCTCACCCCGCTGCGCGGAGTGCGGCTCGTTCGACATGGGTTACCTCGTCGCGAGCGGCAAGGGCGCGCTCTACTCGCATGTCGTCGTCAACTACCCACAGGTTCCCGGGTTCGCCTACCCGATCCCGGTCGGCCTGATCGAGCTCGAGGAAGGGCCGCGGATGGTCGCCGACCTGGTCGGTGTGACCCGCGAGCAGCTGGCGATCGGCATGCCGCTCGAGGTCGAGTGGCTCGACAGCCATCCGGCGCTCGAGCCCGGCGCCACCGACTCGCAAGGGCCGATCACGCTGCCGCGGTTCCGGCCGGCGACGCCGCAGCGTCGTCCCGAGACCAGACGGGCGGCCGAGGTGAGTGAGGGCGAGCAGTTGCCGATCTGGGTGCTACCGGTGACCCCGACCCGGATCACCGCCGGCGCGCTGTCGACGCGCGACTTCCAGGACGTGCACCACGACCGCGACCTCGCGCACAAGAAGGGCTCGGCCGACATCTTCTTCAACATCAACACCTCGATCGGGTTGATGGAGCGCTACGTCACCGACTGGCTCGGGCCCGAGGTCCTGGTGCGCGCGCTGCGGGTGAAGCTCGGTGCGCCGGCGTACCCGTACAACCCCCTGACCTTCACCGGCTCGGTGACGTCCATCGACACGGGGTCGGGTCGCGCGGTCGTCGAGGTCACCGCGAAGAACAAGCTCGGCAGCCATATCAACGGAACGGTCGAGGTGGAACTTCCGCGATGACCAAGCACACATACGCCGGCAAGGCGGCGATCGTCGGGATCGGCGCGACCGAGTTCTCCAAGAGCTCCGGCCGCAGCGAGCTGCAGCTCGCGCTCGAGGCTTGCGTCGCGGCATGTGAAGACGCGGGAATCGAGCCGTCGCAGGTCAACGGCCTGTCGACGTTCACGATGGAGACCAACCCGGAGTCGGAGATCCTGCGCGGGCTCGGCATCCCGGAGCTGACGCACTTCTCGCGGATCCACTTCGGTGGGGGGGCGCCCTGCGCGACCGTGCAGTACGCCGCGATGGCGGTCGCGTCGGGCGTCGCCGACTACGTCCTCTGTTACCGCGCGTTCAACGAGCGGTCCGGCCGTCGGTTCGGCGCCGGCGTCCAGGGGCGTCCGGCGGGGGTAACCGCGGAGGAGGCGCAGTTCTCGTGGACCTCGTCATACGGCCTGCTGACTCCGGCGTCGTGGGTGGCGATGTTCGCGACCCGGATGATGTACGAGTACGGCGTCACGAGTGAGGACTTCGGCCGCGTTGCGGTCGCCGACCGGCGGCACGCCGCGAACAACCCGGCCGCTCATTTCTATGAGCAGCCGATCACGCTCGAGGACCACCAGAAGTCGCGCTGGATCGTCGAGCCGCTGCATCTGCTCGACTGCTGCCAGGAGACCGACGGCGGTCAGGCGATGCTCGTGACGACCGTCGAGCGGGCCCGCGACCTGAAGCAGCCCGCCGCGATCGTCGAGGCGGCGGCGCAGGGCATGGCCGACGACCAGCACATGATGCGGTC
Organism: Frankiaceae bacterium; assembly: GCA_025929365.1. Taxonomy (GTDB): domain Bacteria; phylum Actinomycetota; class Actinomycetes; order JAFAQI01; family JAFAQI01; genus DASZTV01. The sequence continues at coordinate 20,607 of JAICMG010000031.1, read as the reverse complement.
GTTCAACCGTGACTCGATCGTCGGGCTGCCGGAGATGGGCACCTGCGCGCGGCAGATCTGGGAGACGTCAGGACTCGCACCCAACGACATCAAGACGGCGGTGCTCTACGACCACTTCACACCGTTCGTCCTTGCCCAGCTCGAGGAGTTCGGGTTTTGCAAGCCGGGCGAGGCGAAGGACTTCATCGCCGACGGCGCAATCGAGATGGGCGGGCGGTTGCCGGTGAACACCCACGGCGGCCAGCTCGGCGAGGCCTACCTGCACGGAATGAACGGCGTCGCCGAAGGTGTGCGCCAGGTCCGCGGGACCTCGGTCAACCAGGTCGACGGCGCCGAGCACGTGCTCGTCACCGGCGGGACCGGGGTGCCAACCAGCGCTCTCATGCTCGGTGTTGCACGCTGATGGCGAAGCCCCTGATCCCGACCTTCACCGGCGACGAGCTTGCTGGCGGCGTTGCGCTGGTGACCGGTGCCGGTGTCGGTCTTGGCCGCGCGGAAGCGCTCGCTCTGGCAGCGGCGGGTGCGAAGGTCGTCGTCAACGACATCGGCGAGAACGCTGCGGCGGTGGCTGCGGAGATCCGAGCCGCCGGTGGCGAGGCGCTCGGCGTGCCGGGCGACATCGGCGACTGGGACTTCGCGACGTCGCTGGTGCGGCAGGCGATCGATGAGTACGGCGATCTCAACGTCCTGGTGAACAACGCCGGCGTACTGCGCGACCGGATGATCTTCGGCATCACCGCTGAGGAGTGGGACACGGTGCTGCGGGTCCACTTACGCGGGCACGCGGCAACCTGCCAGGCGGCAACGGCGTACTGGCGGGACGCGTCGAAGGCCGCCGACGGGCCAGTGTGGGCGCGCGTGATCAACACCGCGTCGGAGGCGTTCCTCTTCGGCTCGCCCGGGCAGCCGAACTATGCCGCTGCCAAGGCCGGCATCGCCGTGTTGACACTGTCGGTCGCGCATGGATGTGCCCGTTACGGCGTGCGCGCCAACGCGATCGCGCCCCGCGCCCGGACGGCGATGACGGAGGCGGTGTTCCCGCCGCCGCCCGAGGACGAAACCGACCCGCTCGCCGTCGAGCACGTGGCGCCGGTCGTCGTATGGCTCGGAACCCGCGAGGCCGACCACGTGAACGGCAACGTCTTCGTGACCTACGGCGGCAAGGTCGGCGTGATCAAGGCGCCGAGTCTCGACGCGGCGTTCTCCAGTCATGGTGAGACCTGGACGGTTGCGGAGCTGGAGAAGACGGTCGGTCACTACCTCGCCGACGGCAACCGCCACACGTTCGCCGTGGGCAACGACCTCACGCTCTGACACGGCCGAGCGATTCGTGCGTGTGCTGCGGCTCGTACGCTCCCGGCATGGCAACGTTCGTTTTTCGGCTCAAGGCTCCGCGTCCCAACTTCGCGCTCGACATGTCCGATGCAGAGCGCGCGATCATGGGCCAACACGCTGCGCATTGGCGGCCGCGAGTGGAGTCGGGCGAGATGGTGGTGTTCGGCCCGGTGCTCGACGGCGGCGGATCGTGGGGCCTCGGCGTGATCGAGGCTGACGACGAGGCGGAGGTCATGGCCTTCGCCGCGGCCGATCCGGTGGTCACGACGGGGACTGCGCAGATCGAGGTAGGCAAGATGTTGGCCGGCTACGTCCGGCCTCGCGACGGCTAGCGGGTCAGCGGGTTCCTAGTTCACTGTGGGCGGTTCCTTCTAGCGACCACTCGGCTTCGGTGATCCAGCGGCCCTTCCAGCGATCCAGCTTCACGGCGACGTCGGCTCGTTCGGAGTTCGTACAGATCGCGCCGTCACCGTTCGGGTCCGTGTAGTCCAGGACGACGCAGCGATCCTTCGGCTGGTCGACGTCAACGGTGAGTCGGCTGCGACCCACCACCCCCCGCACCCGCCAGGTCGTCGCCGACAGCCGGGTGCGAAACAGCGGCGCGGTGGCCATGGGGTTGCTCGGCCAGTCCTCACCGCCGCGCCGCAGCTGAACGAAGGCAAGCGGTGGCAGCGCGCGCATTCCCGGCCGGCGGGCGACCGCCGCCACCACCTCGAGGGTGGTGTCGTCGTCCAGGTCCGCGTGCAGCCAGCCCCACCGTTGTGCGTTGCCGTGACCGTAGATGTGCGCGACTGCTCCCGTGCCGTCGAGCGCGAGCCGCGTCCCGGCCACTTCGGCAGACCCGCGCAACTGAGCCCTAGGCGCCAGCACGACGTGTGCCGACGGGAGCAGCTCGCGCTCCCAGAGTCGGCGAGGCAGCGTCCACATCGGCGGTTCGGCGTCGCCCCAGCCGATATCCCACGCCGCTTCCTCGGAAGCGGTTCCGCGGAACCGCCCGGGCCCGACCGACGCCGAGGCGCTCGTGAACCACTGTCCTTCGTCCGGGTCGCCGTACGGCTCGGGCCCGTAGCGAGCGACGACCGCCGACTCGCCTGGCGGGAACAGCGCGAGCCACCCGTGCGCATATGGTTCGCCGTCCGTTGGCGCGATCCGCTCGTGGTGCACCCACACCCCCGTCCCCGTGGCGCGATCGGTGGCGGTGGCGTACCAGACCTCGAGCCGCCCACGCTGCCCGCGCCATCGCGGTGCACCAGCCAGGTCTTCGCTCACGCGCCCAGTGTCTACCTCGGTCGGCGAAGTGAGCCGCTACCAGGCGGCGGCGTCTGACCGGTGTTGACCCGTACGCCGAGGGCACCGGCCTGCTTGACGATCGAGCGGCTGGCGCGTTCGGCGAGCGCCGCGATCGTCAGCGACGGGTTCACGCACAGCGACGTCGGCACTGATGACCCGTCGGTGACGTACAGGCCGGGGTGCCCACGCAGCTGGTGCGACGGCTCGCAGGCGGACGTTGCAGCGTCGTCACCGATCCGGCACGACGAGAGCGGATGCGCAGACAGGTAGTTTCGGGTGGCAGTCCAGCCGAGGTGCTCCCCGACCCCGTCCTTCTCGATGATCTTCTTGACCGCCGCGTCCGAGCTCGCCCATGCACGCAACGTGGCGTTCGTCGGCTGGTAGCTCAGCGTGGTGACTGCCGCCGCGGAGTCCGCCCTGATGAACGCACCGGTGGGCGGCGGCGAGCCGAAGGTTCCCTCGTTGCCGTCCTCGCACATCGCCAGGATGGTCAGCCACGAGCGCCACCTGTCGGTGAGATGTTTCTTCGCCGGCCCGAACCAGTCGCCGCCCGGGGTCGCCTCGGGAAGGATGTTGGTGATCGTCGGGAAGTAGATCTGCTGCAGTCCATACCGCTCGCCGGCGCGGCGCGCGCCGTCGAGGAAGTCGTAGGTCATCGAGCCGATCGGCTTGCCGATGGGGAAGGCGTCGTAGGCCACGCCCGGCTTTCGCTCGAGGCCGAGGACCGAGTGCACCTTGCGCTCGTCCATCAGTGCCATCGACACCCGGTCGCCGTTGGGAGAGAAGTACCGGCCGACGGCTGAGGGCAGGTTGCCGAGGAACGGCGATGACCGCTGCAGCAACACCGGCGTCGCCATCGCACCGGCCGCAACCACGACGATCTTCGCCTCGATTCGGCCTCCGCCGTCGGAAACGCGGTAGTCGCCCTCGTCGACCGTCATGTAGTCGACGGCGTACCGATAGCCCGTCGTCAGCGCCCGGGAGATCGACTGCACCTCGTGCAGCGGCCGGATCTCCGCGCCATGCGCAACGGCGGCCGGGAGGTAGTTGAGCAGCATCGATCGCTTCGCGCCGAATCGGCAGCCGTTGAGCATCCAGTTGCAGTTCGTGCACTCGGCCAGGTCGACGGCGACCGGCACCGGGTTGCAGGTGTGGCCCGCGTTGTGGCACGCCGCCGCCCATACGCCGCCGGGGTACGGCACGTCGTCCCACGTCTGCTGGGCGACGGGCAGCGTCTCCTCGACCAGGTCGTACCAGGGGTCGAGCGCTGACCGGGTCACGTCCTTCGGCCAGATTCGATCACCCGCGGTGTCCCGTCGATCGAAGACGAAGGTCGGCGCCCGCAGCGCACCGGCGAAGTAGACAACGCTCGATCCGCCCACGCAGTTGCCGGCGACGACACTGACGCCGTTGCCGGTGATGTAGTCGATGATCCGGGTGTAGGTGTCGATGCGCAGGTCGTGGGTGAACTCGCGCGTCTCGAGCCAGGGCCCTCGTTCGAGGATCACGACCTTGGCGCCCGCAGCGGCGAGGCGGTACGCCGGGATCGCTCCGCCCGGCCCGGACCCGATGACCAGGACATCGGTCGTCTCGATCGGTCCGCTCATGCCGGCTGGCCCGTCTTCGTCGTTCCCGGATGCGGCTTGGCGAGCTTGCGACGATAGGAGAACGTCGGAAATCGCCACAGCCCGTCGCGGTCGGGCTCCGGAAAGCCGATGGCCTTCAAGCCGGGATGACCTTGTCTCACCGCTTCTGCGGTCGAGAGGTAGCCGGCCGTGTGATAGGCGAGAAACACCAAGCCGGCGAGTGCGAACCAGATCAGCTGCTCCTCGCCGTTCCCGGTGTTGAGCAGGCCGTCGAGCATCGCCTTGCGGTGGTGGTAGTCGAATCCGACGAACGGCGGCAGCGTGGGGTCCGGAACGACGCCGTGCTGTGCGGCGTACGACACGGCTGCTGAGTTGACGGCGGTCGCGAAGACGGGCAGCACCGCGCCGACACCCGTGCCGTGGAAGCGCATGAACTCCATCGCGCCGGCCTGGACTGCGCCGGCGCCGCGGGCGGCGCCGGCGATCGCGACGTCGCTTTCGAATCGCTTCTCGCCGGGGATCAACGTGTCGGCGACCGCCTCGATGGTGAGAGTCTCCGGATCGCTCGTCGTGCCGAGCAGCGCGACCGGATCGGTGCCGGTGAACCCGATCGGGTCCGGCGGCTCGGGCGCCGTGGCGTAAGCGACGGCCGGCACTCCCGCCATTCCGATTGCGGCCAGCCACAGCAGCTCGCGCCGGTTGAGGTCCATCGAGGCGCGGCTTCAGCAGCCGATGCCGTTGGGGAAGGTCATGGCGGCGCCGAACCCGCCGCCGGGACCCGCGCCGTACTTCCTGATAGCGGCCGCCAGCGGAGGGTTCACGGTGCTGATCGCGGCCGCGGCTTGCGTCGGCCCGACAGGTGCGCCCGCGATCTCGAAGTGCCGCATGATCGCGCCGCCGAAGCCGTCGCGCAGGTCCCACCAGTAGCTGCCGTCCCACTTCACGACTTCGCCGAACCCGCGATCGACTCGGATCCGCCAGTGGTCGCGCTGCCAGTACTGGCACTTCCCGGCAACCGCGAAGCGAGCTGGCTCGGCCGCCGCGAACCGGATGGCGCCGCCGTTGTCAACCGTGATGTCGCGCTTGTTGTAGATGACGCAGAGCGTGTTGCCCTTCATCGCCGCCGGGTTCGGCGCCTTGCCGTTGCCGTAGTAGTGCACGAGCGGGCAGTGGAAGGTCGGGGGGAAGTACGGCGTGAAGGTCGGCGTATTCGCGCCTGCCGGGAGCGTCGTGGCGAGGGCGGAAGTGGCAGCCAACGTCACGACACCGCGGCGCAGCCGATTGCGCATGGGCGATGAGTTCGGCGCTCGCGGGCCCACGCCCTTCAGCGTCCGCTTCACGATCTGTCAACGAGCAAGGGTGCCGGCAAGCCGCGGCGAGAGCCGTCCCGTCGCGTAGAGGCCGCGCAGCGAGGTGGCAAGGGTCTCCCTGGCGTCGCGGTAGGTGACACCGAGGTCGTCGCGCACCGCGGAGTCGTCGGTGTCCTTCGCGAGGGTCAGCAGCTGCATGGCCTCGGCAGTGAAGACGCTGTCGAAGGGAATGACCCGCCGGAGCCCGTCCATCGCCCGGCCGAGCCCGCGGTAGACACTGCCGGGGGTGCGCACCGCGAGCACGTGCCGGCCGGTGGCTGCTCGGAGGACCTCGACGATCCCCGGGAGGTCGACCAGCGTGCCGCCGGCCATGTAGCGGCGCGGACCGCGCCCGGGCTGCAAGGCAGCGGCGAAGATCCGGCCGAGGTCGCGCGCGTCGATGACGTTGATGCCGCCTTCGGTGACCGCGAGCATCCCGATCTTCAGGATCGACTCGAGCCCGGTCGCCGCCTCGCCCACGAGGTCGCCGACCGGCGGGCCGCACACCCCGCCGGGATAGACGATGACGACCGGCGCGCCTGATGCCTGGCGGTCGCGGGCGAGCTCCTCGGCGAGTGCCTTCGACCGGGTGTACGGGTTCACGGCATCGACGACCGGCGGCAGCTCCGAGCTGATGACGTCGACCGTGGGGCGGAACACGGCCGCGATGCTCGAGACGTGAATGACGGGATCGCAGCCCGCGGCCAGCGCCGCATCGATGACCGTTCGGGTGCCCGTGACATTCACCTCGACCGTCTTCTCGGCCTCCTTGCGGTCGAGGGCCGCGACGACCGCGGCGGCGTGGATAGTCGCGTCCATGCCGGATACCGCACGCGCTACGGCCTCCGGGTCGACCATGTCGCCCACCACGACCTCGAGGGCGTCGACGTCGACGCCGGTCGCTCCGACGGTTGTGGCAATGCGCTCCGGACGCCGCACCAGGAGGCGCACGTCGTGGCCGGCCTCCAGCAGCGCGGCGACCGCATGGGCGCCGACGTATCCGGTCCCCCCGGTGACGAGAACTCTCACCCCGTGATCTTGGCGTAGTGGGTCCGCCGGCGCCCGTGACGGGCGCGCGGCGTCACCGCGCGTTCCAGAGGCGGTCGCGGAGAACGCGGCGCAGCAGCTTGCCGGTCTGGTCGCGGGGGATCTCCTCGACCACGTGCACAGATCGAGGCCGCTTGTACGGCGCGAGTCGCGCGGTTGCGGCCGCCTCGATCTCTCGGCGAACGGCCGCCGCATCGGCACCGGGCGTGAGCGTCACGAACACGGCGATGACCTCGCCGCGGGTGTCGTCGGGCGCGCCGACCGCGGCCAGATCGGCCACTCCGGTGACGTCACACAGTGCTTGGTCGACTTCGGCCGGATAGACGTTGACGCCGGCAGAGACGACGACGTCCGCGACCCGGCCGCAGAGATAGAGGAAGCCCTCCTCGTCGAGGCGACCGATGTCGCCGACGGTGAACGAGTCACCGAGGTGCGCGCCTTCGGTCTTCTCCTCATCACCCTGGTACCGGAACATCCGTCCCTTCGACGGTGTGAAGTAGACGGTGCCCTCGGTGCCGGTCGGCGCTTCGCGCCCCTCCTCGTCACGGATGCTGACCGCCATTCCGGGTAGCGGACGCCCGACGGTCCCGGGTCGCGACCGCCACTCGTCGCGGCGTACTACGGTCATGCCGCCTTCGGTGAACCCGTAGTACTCGACGAGCCCGTCGCCGAGCACGCCAGCGATTGCCTCCTTGAGCGGGGCCGGGCAGGGCTCGCCCCCGTGCAGGATGGTGCGGATCGACGGCTTCGGCCCCTCGCGGTCCTCGTGGGGCAGCGCGAGGATCTGCCGGAACATCGTCGGCACCATGATGGTCGAGGTCACGTCCGGCTTGCGCAGCTCGGCGAGGGCAGTCGCGGGCTCCCACTGCGGGAGGATGCGCAGCGTCGCGCCGCGCGCAAGCGCGCCGAAGCCGAACGTCTGCGGTGCACCGTTGAACAGTCGCGAGCAGAAGAGGTGGACGCCGTCGCCGGGAAGCTCCAGCGCCTCCGCCCAGTACGCGATGCCCGCCCAGCCGGCGGCGAAGTCGGCGACACCCGACCCGCGCATCACGACCCCTTTGGGGCGTCCGGTTGTCCCTGACGTGTACGGCATCTTGTAGCCGCGTCGATCGTCCGGCAGTGGCGCGTCGGACTGCGCCTCCAACCACCTCGGATAGTCGTCGGCGTCGAGATCAACCACGGCAACGCCACGGTTGCGGGCGGCGTCGCGGGCGCCGTCGCGGTCGGTGACGACAACAGCGGTGCGAGCGTCGTCGAGCACGGCGTCGACCTCATTGGCCGTCCACCCTGTCTTCAACGGGCTGAACGCGCAGCCGGCGCGCCATGCACCGATCAGCGCGACGACGAAGTCGACCCGGTTGCTGATGCACAGCACCACGTGACTCCCGGGCGTCGCACCCAGGGCTTCCAGTCCGCGCCCGAAGCGGTTGGTCTGCGCGTCGAGGTCGCGCCAGCTGAGCTGCACGGCCCCGTCCTCGACGGCGACCCGCGACTCGTCACGGACGCCGGAGAGTGCCCCGAGCGTCACAACAGTGCGGCGAGTGCTTCGGCGTGGTCGTCCGCCGTACCGAACTCGGTGGCCTGCAGCCACGCCCGCTTCAGTAAGTAGTGGACGGGGACCTCCCACGTGAAGCCCATCCCGCCGTGGACCTGGGTGCAGCCTCGTGAGTTCAGTGTTGCGGCTTCGTCCGCGAGCAGCTTGGCGCCGGCAACGGCCCGAGCGCCGTCGCCGGCTTCGGGATCGTCGAGCATCACCGCGGCGCTGTGCAGCGACGCGCGCGCGAGCTCGGTGCGCACGAACATGTCGGCGCAGATGTGCTTCACGGCCTGGAAGGATCCGATCGGCCGGTCGAACTGCTCGCGGCTCTTCGCGTATGCGACGGCCAGCTCGGTGAGCCGGGCGGCGAGCCCCACCTGGAGCGCACCGGTGAGCAGAGCTCCTTCGTTCATCAGGCGGGTGTAGTCGAGGCCGATCGAGGAACCCGTCGGCGCGGCGGCCAGCTCGTGCAGCGGAGTCAGCGGGTCGATCGGTTCAGGAAGCGGCACGCCGCTCACGTCGGACGCGGTCGCGAGCCGTGACCCGCCCGAGTCGAGCACGAGCACGCTTGTCGCGACGTCGAGGTGCGCGACGGTGAGCGGCGTCAGGCGCGCCTCGAGAACCGTCGTCGCGCCGTCGGCGTGACCTGCGACGAGGAACGTCCCGACCAGCGGGCCGGGCACGGCCGCTCGCCCGAGCTCCTCGAAGACGAGCGCGGCTTCGACCAGGCCGAGCTCGAGCTCCGTGCGCAGTGAGAAGACGCCGGTTTCGACGAGCGTCGACCAGACGACTGCGTCGAACCCGCCCGGCAGCTTCTCGAGCGGGAACGCCGAGTCGAGCACCTCGCGGACGCCGCGCTGCAGCTCCCGCTGTTCATCCGTCGGCAGGAAGTACATCTAGCCGCGCTCCTTGGGGAGGCCGAGGATGCGCTCGCCGATGATGTTGCGCTGGATCTGCGACGTGCCCGCGGCGATCGTGTACGACAGCGAGTTGAGGCGTTCGGTGGTCCACTCACCCGTCGGCAGGCCCGCGATGTCGGTACGCGACACCGCTGCGCGATCGAGCACTCGTGCGCCGAGGTCCATCAACCGCTGCCGCGCCTCGGTGTAGCGCAGCTTCAACACCGACGCGCTCGCACCGGGCACTCCGGAGCCCGCCTCGGTCACACCTCGCTTGGTCAGGGCCCACAGCGCGTCGAACTCGGCGCCGAGATGCGCGATGTCGCGGCGTAGCCCGCGGTCCTCCCAGGCGACGCCTGCGTGCGTGGTGACCTTCTTCGCAATCGCGGCGAGGTCCGCGACCAGCCGCACCGAGTCGACGATCTGGTCCACCCAGGCCGTACCCCGCTCGAAGGACAGGGTGACCATCGTGACCCGCCAGCCGTCGTTCTCCTCCCCGACCCGGTTGGACACCGGGATTCGCACGTTGTCGAAGAAGACCTCGGAGAACTCACTCGACCCGAGCAGCGTGTTGAGTGGCCGGACCTCGAGGCCGGGGGAGTCCATCGCCATCATCAGCCAGGTGATGCCTTTGTGCTTCGGCGCATCCGGATCGGTGCGCACTAGCAGCTCGCAGTAGTCGGCGACCTCCGCGTGGGAGGTCCAGATCTTGTGGCCGTTGACGACGTAATGGTCGCCGTCGCGCACCGCGCGCGTCCGCATGGAGGCGAGATCCGAGCCGGCCGACGGTTCACTGAAGCCCTGGCACCAGATCTCCTCTCCGGTGAGGATCTTCGGCAGGTGTGCCGCCTTCTGCTCGGGCGTGCCTTCGGTGGCGATGGTCGGGCCGGCGTGCAGCAGCCCGACGAAGTTCACGCCGACGTACGGCGCACCGGCACGCTCGGTCTCTTCGAGGAAGATCAGGTGCTCTGTCGGCGTGGCGCCGCGGCCGCCGTACTCCGTCGGCCAGTTGATGCCTGCGTAGCCCGCATCGAACAGCTGACGCTGCCAGGCGGTGTCGTACCTGCGGCGCCCGGGCCAGTCGGTGTGGTGCGGCTTGGGGCCGAGCGCGGGAAGCGTCTTCGCGAGCCAGTCCCGCAGCTCCGTCCGGAAGGCGCGCTCCGCCGCCGAGTCGCGCAAGTCCACGAAAAGACAATAATCTGACGGCCCGTCAGAAATCCGACGGCCCGTCGACGCGAGGATGGACTGGACATGGGCAGGCTCGACGACAAGGTCGTCATCGTCACCGGTTCCGGCCAGGGGATCGGCGAGGGAATCGCGCTGGCCGCAGCCGCCGAGGGCGCGAACATCGTCGCGGCCGGCCGGACGCTGGAGAAGGTCGAGCGCACTGCCGCGACCGTCGAGGAGCGCGGACGCAAGGCCTTGGCGCTGAAATGCGATGTCCGCAAACAGGACGAGATCAACGCGTGTGTGAAGGCGACCCTGGAACACTTCGGACGCATCGACGGGCTGGTCAACAATGCGCAGGATGTTGCGCTCGGCCCGGTCCTCGAGATCACCGAGAAGGACGCGCGACGCACGTGGGAGAGCGGCTTCCTCGGCTCGGTCTGGTTCATGCAGGCGGCGTATGAGTCCCTGAAGGAGGCCAAGGGTGCAGTCGTCAACCTGGGGACCGGTTCGGCGCTGCGCAACGACCTGCCCGGCTTCACGCTCTACGCAAGCACCAAGGAGATGATCCGCACGATGTCGCGGATGGCGGCGTTGGAGTGGGGCAAGGACGGCATCCGGGTCAATGTCGTCATCCCGAACGGCATGTCACCCGGCCTGCAGATGTGGTCGGAGTGGGCGCCGAAGGAGTACGACGACTTCGTCAACACCATCCCGCTCGGCCGCGTCGGTCGCCTGGAGGAGGACGTCGGCCGAGCGGTCGCTTTCCTGCTCAGTGAAGACGCGGCGTATGTCACCGGTTCGACCCTCATGGTCGACGGCGGCCAGGCCTATCTCAGATAAGGGGGACCAACAGGTGGGGATCTGCGACGGCCGCGTCGTCATCGTGACGGGAGCCGGCGGCGGTCTCGGGCGCGCGCACGCCTTGGCGTTCGCGGCCGAGGGCGCGCGCGTCGTCGTCAACGACATCGGGACCTCCCGCGAGGGCGAAGGCAGCTCCGCCGGGCCGGCGCAGTCCGTCGTCGACGAGATCGTCGCGGCGGGTGGCGAGGCGGTCGCCAACACCGATGACGTCGCCGACTGGGACGGCGCAGAAGCGCTGATTCGCACTGCGGTCGGCGCGTTCGGCGGCCTCGACGTCCTGGTCAACAACGCCGGGTTCTTGCGTGACCGAATGCTGATCAGCATGTCCGTCGACGAGTGGGATGCAGTGACGCGTGTGCACCTGCGCGGACATTTCTGTCCGTTGCGCCACGCCGGCGCTCATTGGCGCGAACAGTCGAAGGCGGGCAAGGCGGTCGATGCGCGGATCATCAACACCTCCTCCGGCGCCGGCCTGATGGGCAGCGTGGGGCAGGGCAACTACAGCGCCGCGAAGGCGGGCATCGTCGGTCTCACCCTCGTCGCGGCGGCAGAGCTTGCGCGGTACGGCGTGACGGCCAATGCCATCGCGCCCGCCGCGCGAACCCGCATGACCGAGGTCGCGATGCCCGACATGATGCGCAAGCCGGAGCGCGGCTTCGACGCGATGGCGCCCGAGAACGTGTCGCCGCTGGTCGTCTGGCTCGGCTCCAGTGAGTCCCGCGACGTGACCGGCCGAGTCTTCGAAGTGGAGGGCGGCATCGTTGGCGTCGCGGACGGGTGGCAGCACGGTCCGCGGGTCGACAAGGGCGAGCGTTGGGCGCCGGGCGAGCTGGGTCCCGTCGTACGCGATCTGCTCGAAAAAGCACCGGTTCCCACTCCGGTCTACGGCGCGGGCGGCTGACATGAACGAGCTCATGGAGGCTCCGACGATCTGGGAGCTGGTACGTCGCCGGGCTGCGGAGTCGGGCGACCGGCCGCTGCTGATCGACACCACGGGCAGGCGGGTCGGCTTCGCCGAGTTTGCCGCCGAGGTCGAGCGGGTCGCCGCCGGGCTGGTGGCCGTCGGCATCGGGCCCGGCACGACGGTCACGTGGCAGCTCCCGACGCGGATCGAGAGCGTGGTGCTGTCGATGGCGTTGGCTCGGCTCGGTGCCGTGCAGAACCCGGTGCTGCACCTCTATCGCGAGCGCGAGGTCGGTGCCGTCCTGCGCGCCAGCCGGCCGGACTTCTTCATCGTCCCCGGGGTCTGGAAAGACCGCGACTTCGGCGAGATGGCGCGAACCCTCGTCGCGGCGCTCGACCCTCCCCCGAAGGTCCTCGAGATCGGCCTGGACCTCCCGACGGGCGACGTTGCCGACCTGCCCGAGCCGCCCGCCTCCGGCGAGGAGGTGCGCTGGGTCTACTACACGTCAGGCACCACGTCGGAGCCGAAAGGCGTCCAGCACACCGACCAGACCTTGATGGCCGGCGGGCGCGGTCTGGCCGCAGCGCTGGACATGTCGCCCGATGACATCGGCTCGATGGCGTTCCCGTTCTCGCACATCGCCGGACCGGACTATCTGCTGATGATGCTGTCCGCGGGGTTCGGCGCGGTGCTCGTCGAGTCGTTCGCTCCAGCCGACGCGGTCGCGGCGTACCGGGAGCTCGGCGTCACGATGTGCGGCGGCAGCACGGCCTTCTACCAAATGTTCCTTGCCGAGCAGCGCAAGACGCCTGGCACGCCGATCATCCCGACGCTGCGGATCATGTCGGGCGGCGGAGCCGCCAAGCCACCGGAGCTCTTCTACGACATCGCCAAGGAGATGGGCGTGCGCTTGGTCCACGGCTATGGCATGACCGAGGTGCCGATGATGGCGATGGGCTCGCCCCATGACACCGACGAGCAGCTCGCCAACACGGACGGCAAGCCGGTCCTGGGCGCGGAGATCCGGATCGTCACGGCCGAGGAGAAGGTTGCGGCTCCGGACGAGGAAGGCGAAGTCCGGCTTCGTGGTCCCGTCGTCTGTGTCGGCTACACCGATCCGGCGGTCAACGCCGAGGCGTTCGACAGCGAGGGTTGGTTCCGCACCGGAGACCTCGGGGTGTTGCGTCCGGACGGGCACCTACGGCTGACCGGCCGGCTGAAGGACGTGATCATCCGCAAGGGCGAGAACATCTCGGCGCGGGAGCTCGAAGACGTCCTCTTCACCCACCCCAAGGTCGGCGACGTCGCCGTCATCGGCGTGCCGGACGAGGAGCGCGGAGAGCTGGTGTGCGCAGTGGTGGAGACCGCCGCCGGATCCGACCCGATCGAGTTCGACGAGATGGTTGTGTGGTGTCGTGACGCCGGGCTGATGGTGCAGAAGATCCCGGAGCGGCTCGAGATCGTCGACGCTCTGCCACGCAACGAGACGTTGAACAAGGTGCTGAAGTTCAAGCTCCGTGAGCAGTTCGGGGGCACGTCGTGAGCAGCGGGGAGTCCGGGATCAACATCGAGCAATCGGGCGCGGTGCTCACGATCACCCTCGACCGTCCCGACGTGCACAACGCCCTCGACTGGCGGGCCCGCGAAACCGTCGTCGCCGCACTCGGCGAGGCAAGCGCCAATGCCGGTGTACGTGCGGTCGTCATCACCGGCAGCGGTGATCGTGCGTTCTGTACCGGCGCCGACCTGCGGGTTCCGTTCCCGGTGCCGGACAAGCCGGAGGGTGCGCCGCAACGGGTTCAGGGCGACGTGTCCCGCAGCGTCATGAAGGGCTGGCAGCAGACGATCGTCGCGGTGCTCGACTGCGAGAAGCCGGTGGTAGCGGCGGTCAACGGCATCGCCGCGGGTGCCGGCATGCACCTCGCCCTCGCCTGCGACGTCGTCGTGATGTCCGAGGCGACGAAGCTCGTGCCGGTGTTCGTGCGCCGGGGAATCGCGCCCGATGCGGCCGGCCCGTACCTGCTCACCCGGATCGTGGGGCCGCAGCGGGCGAAGCAGATCTATCTCTTTGGTGACGACATCCCCGCGGCGCAGGCGTACGAGTGGGGGCTCGTGACCGAGGTGGTGCCGGCAACGGAGGTCATGACGACAGCGACGGCGCTCGCCGATCGGCTGGCGAGCGGTCCGACCCGCGCGCTGGCGGTCACCAAGCGCCTGCTGAACCGCGCGCTCGACCTCGATCGCGACGCTGCTCTCACCGACGAGGCGTGGGGACAGGAGCTCGTGATGACCAGCGAAGACGCGCAGGAGGGCGTTCGGGCCTTCATCGAACGTCGCGAGACCTCGTTCAAGGGCTGGTGACCGTTGCCGTCGACCTACGACATTCGCGAGCACTGCACCGCGCCGCAGGAGAAGGTCTTCGGGCTCGTCGCTGACGCCACGACGTGGTCGAAGTGGGCCGGGCCGACGATTCGCTGGTCGGCGTGGGAACGCGAAGGTGACCCGGCCCCCGGCGGGGTTGGCGCGATCCGCCGGCTCGGCTCCAAGCAGTTCTCGACGCGCGAGGAGATCACCGAGTTCGACCCGCCGTACTACCTCGCCTACACGATCCTGACGCCGCTGCCGATTCGCGACTACCGCGCGATCGTCTCCGTCGACAAGGACGGCGACGGGTGTCGCATCACGTGGGCCGCGACCTGCGAGGGTCGCTTTCCGGGCGCGGCGCCGGTGATGATGTTCCTCCTCAGCCGCGCCGTGCGCGGGTTCGTGACGCGACTCGCTCGATACGCGGAAGAGGTGGACTGAGCCATGGTCAAGGTGCGGCTCGAGCATGACTACGCCGCTGACGTCGAAACCGTCTATGCGCTGATCAGCGACCCGGGGTTCATCGAACGCAAGTACGTCGCGATCGGTGGCCGCGATGTCGCGGTCGACCGCAGCGAGACCGATGGCGGCGGGTGCGAGGTGGTCACCAAGCGCACGATCAGCGTTGACCTTCCCGGGTTCGCCAAGAAGGTGCTGACACCGAGCCAGACCGCGATCCAAGTCGAGCGATGGGAGCCGGCAACGTCTTCCGGCGAGCGGGTGTGCCGCTACACCGTCGACGCGCAGGGCGCGCCTTCGCGTATCGAGGGCGTGCACCGGTTGGTTCCGACGGGGTCCGGCTGCCATCACACGATCGATATCGACGCGAAGATCAACATTCCGCTGATCGGCGGCCGGCTCGAGAAGCTGGCCGCCGACCAGGGCAGTGAGGACATCGCGAAGCAGTTCGCCTACACCGACGAAGCGCTAGCCGAATCGCATGGCTGACGCCGTCGCCGAGCACTACGGGCCGTGGGCCGTCATCGCCGGCGCGTCGGACGGCATCGGTGCGGCGTTCGCGGCGGAGGTTGCCTCGCACGGGGTCAACGTCGTCCTCGTGGCGCGGCGGGAACAGCTGCTCACCGAACTGGCGGCCGGGCTTCCGGTCGAGAGCCGCGTCGTCGTCCTGGATCTCACTGAACCGACCGCGATCGAGCAGCTCCGTCACGCGACGGCCGACCTCGACATCGGCCTGCTCGTCTACAACGCGGGTGCGGACACCGTGAACCGGCCGATGCTGTCATGGGAGCTCGACCAGCTACGCGCGCTCATTCGCCGCAACTGCACCGCGGTGCTCGAGGCGACCTACGTCTTCGGCGGCCGGATGGTCGAGCGCGGTCGTGGCGGCGTCGTACTGGTCACCTCCGGCGCCGCGTGGGCAGGTGGCGCGACGCTGGCCGCCTACAGCGCCACGAAGGCGTTCGACATGAACCTTGCCGAGTCACTGTGGGCGGAGTGGCGGCCGCGCGGCGTGGATGTCCTCTCGCTCGTCCTCGGTGCCACCGACACGCCATCGCTTCGTCGCTCGCTCGAGCGCACCGGCGGCCACATGGATGGCCTGGCTGATCCCGCCGACGTTGCCGCGACGGGCATCGCCCATCTCGCCGATGGCCCGACGTGGGCGTACGGCATGCCGGACCCCGGAGGCCCGAACCCGCTGGCGGTCTTCTCGCGCCGCGATGCGGTGGGCCTGATCAGCGGCGGCGCGTCCGCCGTCGCCGTCGACTCAGGACACCAGGAGCGCGCGTGAGTGTGATGTTCGGGCTGCGGTTCGACTTTCGCAATCCGGAGTTCGCGGGCGTGCCGATGGCCGACCGCTACGCCGCTGCGCTGGAGATGGCGGAATGGGCGGACCGGCTCGGCGCGGTGAGCCTCACGGTCTCGGAGCACCACGGCTCGCCGGACGGATACCTGCCGAGCCCGCTGCCGATGGTCGCCGCGATGGCCGCTCGTACGACGAACGTGCGGCTCATGGTCGCCGCGATCATCGCGCCGTTCTATGACCCCCTGCGCCTTGCCGAAGACCTCATCGTGCTCGATCACCTGAGCAAGGGCCGGGTCGACGTGATCGTCGCGGGCGGTTACGTCGGTGGGGAGTTCGACATGTTCGGCGTGCCGATCGGCGAGCGCGCGAAACGGGTGACCGAGACGGTGTCGACACTGCGCGCTGCCTTTGCCGGTGATCCGTTCGAGTTCCGCGGCCGTACGGTGCAGGTCACGCCCGCGCCGTACCGGGAAGGCGGGCCGGGTGTGCTGCTGGGTGGCAGCAGTGACGCGGCAGCGCGGCGTGCGGCGCGGATCGCCGACGGCTTCATCCCCTCCATCCCGGACGTGTGGGACGCCTACCGCGACGAGTGCCTGAAGCTGGGCAAGCCGGATCCTGGGCCGAGCATGATCCCGCCGGCGCACACGGTTGCGCTCGCCTTGGATGTCGAGGCGGGATGGCGGGAGTTCGGGCCGTACTTCCTGCACGAGTCGAACGCCTACGGCAAGTGGATCGCCGAGAGCGGCACCGCAGGGCCGTACAAAGAGGTGCGCGACATCGGTGGGCTGCGCGCGATGGGCGAGTACAGCGTGGTCACGCCCGAGCAGATGGTGGCCGATCTCAAGGCGGCACCGTTCGCGTTCGCGATGCTCCACCCGATGTGCGGTGGCACGCCGCCCGACCTCGCGTGGTCGAGCCTGAAGCTCTTCGAATCCGACGTCCTCAACGCCCTGTAGAAACAGGCCCCGCCAGCGGAATCTGACGGGTCGTCAGATTCCCGTACGCTTGAGGTATGCGCGGGATCATCGGCTGGGGGGCACACGTCCCGCACTGGCGGCTCGACCGGACGCAGATCGCGCTGGTCGCGGGCGCCGGAGGGGGCAAGGGCCATCGCGCGGTCGCGTCGTACGACGAGGACACGACGACGATGGCGGTCGAAGCCGGCCGGGCCTGCCTCGCCTCCGTTGACGTCGCACCGGCGTCCCTTTGGTTTGCAACCACGAGCCCGGCCTACCTCGACAAGACCAACGCGAGCGCGATCCATGCGGCACTTCGGCTGGATCGCTCGGCGACCGCGTACGACGCGGTCGGCTCGGTGAGGTCCGCTATCGCTGCGCTGCGCGCGACGGGTGAGAACCGAAAACCCGCGCTCTGCGTGGCGAGCGATGTGCGGATCGGTCGTCCAGGTTCTCCGGACGAGGTGAACGGCGGGGATGCTGCGGCGGCTGTGCTCTGGGGGAATGAGACCGACGCGCCGCTTCTCGCCGAGTTCGTCGCGTACGCCGGCGTCACCGAAGAGTTCGTTGACCGCTGGCGCGTCCCGGGTGACGTCGGATCGAAGCTTTGGGAAGAGCGGTTCGGCGAGACGAAGTACGTGCCGCTCGCGGCCGAAGCGCTGAAGACGGTTTTCGAGTACGCCGCAATCGCGGCCGACTCGGTCGACGCACTGGTTGTCGCCGGGCTGCACGAGCGGGCGTGCGCGGCGGCGGCGAAGGCGTCGGGGGTGCCGGCGGAGAAGATCATCGACCGGCTCGCCGACACAGTCGGCAATCCGGGCGCGGCTCAGCCGTTGCTGCTCCTCGCGCATGCGCTCGAGCGCGCGACGCCCGGTCAGACGATCGCGTTGCTCGTGCTGTCCGACGGCGCCGATGCGATGGTGCTGCGGACCACGGACGCGATCGCGTCGTACGCGCCGCATCGTCCAGTTGCCGCGCAGGTCATGGCGAGCGCGCCTGTGCCCTACGGTCGCTACCTGTCCTGGCGCGGACTTCTGCCGGTCGAGCCGCCGCGGCGTCCCGAGCCGGCGCGGCCGTCGGCCAGTGCTGCTGGTCGTGCGACGGACTGGAAGTTCGGGCTCGACGGCGCATCCGGCGTCCTCGCCGACCAGCGCGGCACCATCACGACCTTCACGGTCGACAAGCTCGCCTACTCGCCGAGCCCGCCGGTCGTGTTCGCGGTTGTCGACTTCGACGACGGCCAGCGGCTTCCGGTCGAGCTCACCGATGTCGACGCCGACGAGGTCGCGATCGGGATGCGGGTCGAGATGACCTTCCGCCGATTGTTCACCGCCGACGGCATCGCTAACTATTTCTGGAAGGCGCGCCCCCTTCGGACGGAGTCCGACGATTCAGCAGAGCGCACCGAGGAGGCATCGTGAGCTCCCACGGAATCCGCGACCGCGTCGCCATCGTCGGGATGGGATGCACGCGGTTCGCCGAGCACTTCGACAAGGGCACCGACGACCTGTTGCGCGAGGCGACGAGCGAGGCGTTCACCGGCGCGGGCGTGCGCAAGGAAGATGTCGATGCCTACTGGCTCGGTACGGCGCAGTCCGGCATGAGCGGAATCACGCTTGCCCGCCCGCTCGCTCTGGAAGGCAAGCCGGTGACCCGGGTCGAGAACTTCTGTGCCACCGGCTCCGAGGCGTTGCGGCAGGCGGCGTACGCCGTTGCCTCCGGCGCCTACGACCTCGCCATGGCGGTCGGCGTCGAGAAGGTGAAGGACTCCGGCTATCAGGGCCTCAACGCGTTCCCGATCCCGAATGACGGCACTCAGCGGTCGCTCACCGCCGCGGCGATGTTCTCGATGGTGGCACCGGCGTACGCGAAGCGCTACGGCGTCGACCCGAACGAGATGAAGACGGTCCTGGCGCGAATCGCGTCGAAGAACCACGCGAACGGCGCACGCAACCCGAAGGCGCAGTTCCGCAAGGAGATGCCGGTCGAGAAGCTGCTCGCGATGCCGCCGGTCGCGGGCGGGCTGTCGGTGTTCGACTGCGCCGGCGTCGCCGACGGCTCCGCCGCGGCGATCGTGTGCCGCGTCGAGGACGCAGCGCGCTACACCGACAAGCCGTTGGTCATCAAGGCGCTGTCGTTCGTCGCCGGCAACGGTTCGGGGCTCGAGGACCCGTCGTACGACTACACGCAGTTCCCCGAGGTCGCGGTGTCCGCTGCGGACGCTTATGCGCAGGCCGGGATCACCGACCCGCGCGCCGAGCTTGCCATGGCTGAGGTGCACGACTGCTTCACCCCGACCGAGCTCGTCCTGATGGAGGACCTCGGTTTCTGCGCGCGCGGCACGGCGTGGAAGGAGGTGCTGGCGGGGACCTTCGACCGCGACGGCGAGCTGCCGGTCAACCCGGACGGCGGGTTGAAGTCGTTCGGCCATCCGGTCGGGGCATCCGGGCTGCGCATGATGTACGAGGCCTGGCTGCAGCTTCGGGGCGAGGCGCCGGAGGACCGCCGGATCTCGACGTACGGCAAGCGCTCGCTCGCGCTGACACACAACCTCGGCGGCTACCCCGGCGAGATGGTCAGCTTCGTCGGCATCGTCGGCGTGTAAGGCGAGATGTCAGAACGACGTCCGGCTATAGCCGCATGACGCTCTGACAAGTCGGCTTCGCGGAGCGGCATCAGGGGTATCGGCGCGAGGTGGCGCTGACAAGCGATGACATCGCGGCGCTCTACGACGATGCCGAGCGATGCGCCGAGGTCGCCGGTCTGTGCTACGTCGCGATCGACGACGAGCCCGGCATCCGTCGAGTGCGGAGCGGGCGCGGCTTCCGCTATACCCAGGCCAACGGAAGGCCCGTGAGCGCTGCGGCGAAGCAGCGCATCGCCGCGCTGGTGATCCCTCCTGCGTGGCAGGACGTCTGGATCTGCACCAACGCCAAGGGACACATCCAGGCGGTCGGGACGGACGATCGCGGCCGGCGGCAGTACCTCTACCACTCGCGGTGGCGAGAGGTGCGTGACCTCCTGAACTTCAACCGGCTCGTGGGGTTCGGTGAGCGGCTCCCCGCCGTACGACGTCACGTCAAGTCCCAGCTGCGACGTCGTACCGTCGACCGCGAGCTCGTTGTCGCAACGATGTTGCGCATCGTCGACTGCTGCGGCATCCGGGCAGGATCGGAGGTCTATGCCGAGGAGAACGACTCCTTCGGCCTGAGCACGCTGTCGCGCCGCCATGTCACCGTGAGCCGGAGCCGGGTGCAGCTCCGGTTCCCGGCGAAGTCCGGGCGGCGCGCCGAAGCCGTGATCGACGACGCGGCCGTCGCACGGGTGATCGGCAAGCTCACGGCGACCCCGGGGCGCCGGCTGTTCCGTGTGGACGGTGAGCCGATCGGAGCCGAGGAGGTGAACGCAACGCTGGCGAACCTGACCGACGCCCGCGTCACGCTGAAGGACTTCCGCACGTGGCGGGGGACGCGAGAGGCATTCGTCCACCTCCGAGGCCGGCTCGATGCCGCGGATCGGGAGGCCGAGGTGCTTGCTGCCATCG
>JAICMG010000125.1 GCA_025929365.1 Frankiaceae bacterium | reverse complement strand
GTCGCGCGCCTTGACCAGGGCCTCGAGCGCGCCACCCGGCTCGTGCACCGTCAGCCACTCGTCTTCCTCGACCAGGTTGTGCAGCTGGATCAGGTCGACATGGTCGACCCCCATCCGCGTCAGCGACTTCTCGAGGCCGGCGCGCGCCCCCGCTGCGTCGCGCTTGTGAGTCTTGGTCGCGAGGAAGAACTCACCGCGGTGTTGATCGAGCCACGGCGAGATGCGCACCTCGGCATCGCCGTACCGTGCCGCGGTGTCGATGTGGTTCACGCCGTGCGCGACCAGGAGCGGAAGGACGCGGTCCGCGGTTTCCTGGTCGGCCGTCGCGAGCGCTGCCGCACCGAAGATGACGCGCGAGCTCACGTGTCCGGTCCGCCCGAAGGTGGCGCGCTCGATCACGGGCGCATCCTTGCACGCAGTTGTCGACTGGGGCTGGTCTGCTCTACCGGTAGGGCCTTTTGCCTCGCATGCCGGCCCGTCACGGCCACCCAGGATGGGGGAATGACGAGGACATGCCTCTGGTGCATGCGGCAGCCGGGTGATCGTCATGTTCGACGAGCTGGACCGCGTGGCGTCGGCGCGTTGGCCGGATCGGCTTCACCGCCCACCGCGGGCATCCGGTGATCCTGCCCGTGAACTTCTCGGTCCGCATCGACGGCGAGCATCACACCGGGTCGAACGTCGCGGGCCGCGACCTCACTGCGTCGTAGGCTCCGGAAAGAAGCAACCTGGGGAGCTGCTGTGTCCTCTGTCGATATCCCAATGCCCGCGTCGTCCGACCCGCGCCCGCAACGCCGGTCGCTGCTGATCTCGAAGGCGTGGGTGCAGGCGGCGACGCTGGTGGCCCTCGCCGGGTTCTTCGGACTCGTCCTGATGGGCTTCCTGACCTATCAGTCAGCGCCTCCGATCCCTTCGCAGGTCGTGACGGTCTCGGGGCAGCGGCTGTTCACCGCGGCGGATGTTCGTGCCGGACAGGATGTGTTCCTGAAGAACGGGCTGATGGAGTACGGCTCGATCTTCGGCCACGGCGCCTATCTCGGTCCCGACTACACCGCGGACTACCTGCACCGGTCCGCCGAGCTCGTGCTTGCGCAGTACGGTGGCGCCGGCTCCGACACTGCGCAGGCCCAGACTCACGCCGACTTCAAGACCAACAGGTATGACAAACAGACGAAGACGCTGACCGCCTCCGATGCGCAGGGTGCGGCGTTTGGCCGGCTGGTCGACTACTACACCACGCAGTTCGCGAAGCCAGGCAACACAGGGCTGCGTCCGCACGCGATTACGAACCGCTCGGACATTCAGCACCTCACCAGCTACTTTGCCTGGAGCGCGTGGTCTTCCGCGGCAGACCGGCCTGGCAAGAAGTACAGCTACACGAACAACTGGCCGCCGGAACCGCTGGTGGGAAACGGACCGACCGCTGACACGGTGGTGTGGAGCGTTCTCAGCCTGATCGCGCTGCTCGGTGGCACCGGAGCGCTGTTTGCGGCCTTCGGCAGATGGAACCTGCTCGGTTGGCACGGCCGAGAGCGGGAGGAACTACGGTTCCGGGACCCGCAGAGTGTCGGCCTCACGCCAAGTCAGCGGGCTACGGCGTACTTCTTTCTTGTTATGGCAGGCCTATTCCTCGTGCAGACGCTGGTCGGCGCTGCAGCCGAGCACTATCGCGCCGACCTCGGGAGCTTCTTCGGGATCCCACTGGAGAAGGTGCTGCCCTACAACGTCGCGCGGACCTGGCATGTTCAGCTTGCGTTGCTGTGGGTCTCGACGAGCTTCCTCGCCGCGGGCATCTTCCTCGTCCCGATGATCACCCGGCGGCCCGACCCGAAGAAGCAGCACATACTCGCCTACGGCTTGCTCGGCGCGCTTGTCGTGGTCGTGGTCGGATCGTTGCTGGGGGAGTACGCCGGGATCCGAGGCGCCTTCGGCCGGCTGTGGTCGTGGTTCGGCATGCAGGGATTCGAGTACCTCGACCTCGGCAAGTTCTGGCAGATCCTGCTGACGATCGGGATGGCCTTCTGGGTGGTCATGTTGTGGCGCGGGCTGCGCGGGCGCCTCGCGAGCGAGTCCCGCGCGAACATGCCCTGGCTGTTCTTCTTCTCTGCGCTCGCGTTGCCCGCCGTCTATGCGGTCGGGCTCCTGACCCAGCACGAGGACACCTACGTGATCACCGACTTCTGGCGGTTCATGGTTGTGCACCTCTGGGTCGAGGACTTCCTCGAGCTGTTCACCACGGTGATGGTGGCTTACGTCTTCGTGTTGCTCGGCGTGGTGCGGGAGAAGACTGCGCTGCGCGTTATCTACCTTGACGTCATCCTTTACAGCATCGGCGGAGTGGTTGGCACAGCACACCACTGGTACTTCAACGGATCGCCCGCAGCAGTCATGGCGCTTGGCGCGTTCTTCTCGGCGATGGAAGTCATCCCACTCACCTTCCTCAGCGTCGAGGCATGGAGCTTCATCAGGCTCGGCGCGCGCCAGGAGTCGAGGAGTACGACGCCCTTCCCGCACCGTTGGGCGGTCATGTTCCTGGTCGCGGTCGGCTTCTGGAACTTCCTCGGTGCAGGCGTGTTCGGCTTCCTGATCAACCTGCCGATCGTGTCGTACTACGAGATCGGTACGGCGCTGACGGCCAACCACGCGCACGCCGCGATGATGGGTGTGTACGGCATGCTCGCGGTCGGATTTTCGATGTTCGCATTGCGCTATCTGATCCCGTCCGACAAGTGGAGCGACCGACTGGCGAGGATCAGCTTCTGGTCGCTCAACATCGGGCTGGCGTGGATGGTGTTCGCGACGCTTCTCCCGCTCGGAATCCTGCAGCTGTATCACTCGGTCGATGCCGGCTACTTCCACGCGCGCACTTTGAAGTTCATCGGCGACTCGACTAACTCGACCATCGAGTGGATTCGGCTGCCTGGCGATGTGCTGTTCATCGTCGGTGGGGTGCTGCCGCTGATCTGGATGGGCGTCCAAGGTGTCATTCATCAGGGTCGGCACCGCGACGGGCTGACGGATGAGGACATGCTGCTGTTCACGGAGGTAGAGGTCCACGAGCCCGCGGAGGCGACCGCGGCCGGCGCGCTGGCCCCGGAGGCCTAAACGACATGGATGGAGCGGCCGCCTTCGTTGCCGGCTATGCCACCCTGACCGAGCTCGCGTCATTCGGGCTCACGCGGGTCGGCGTGATTACCGCCAACCGCCACACGCGACGCGTGTCAGCGGACGGCACCTTACCGCTGCCACATCTCGGTTCGCTTGCACTGCACCGAGTTATGGCAGCCGTGGCTACGGGCGCCGCCGTGTTGCTCGCACTCGTCTTCGCCGGGTTCCACCACAGTGAGGCTGACCTCGCAGTGCTCTCGATTCCCGTCGTGATCGGGCTCATCGCGTTGGGCCGAACCGCAGCTCAGGTGAGGGCGGCGGTCAGCGACTAGGAGAGGTTGCCTTCGGCGGGCGGGTTGGCGCTCCCGATAGGTTTCGTCCGTCATCGTCAGCGCGGCACGAACATTGGGAGACCGTATGAGCAAGTCGATCCTCGTGGTGAAGACCGCGCCGGACTCGCCGGAAGGCGCGGCCGCCTACAACGACTGGTACGACAACACCCACTTCGGCGAGCTGCTCGCGATCGAGGGCTGCATCAGCGCGAAGCGTTACGGGCCCGACAACGGCTCATACCTCGCGGTCTATGAGTTCGACTGCGACGCCGACACCGCGAAGGCGCGGTTCGGGGCGGCATTTCCAAGCATGGCGCCGCCGGTGAACGTCCGCATGGACCCGCCGCCGTCGATGGAGTTCTACAACGCCTACGGCGGCTAGCGAGGTTTCGACCATGCCGCTTCCCGTGATTCCCGACCCGCTGGTGCCCGTCACGTTGTCGACGGGTGTGACCGTCGGCATGACGGACTCAGGCGGCGACGGTCCCGTCGTCGTCTTCAGTCACGGCTTCCTGATGAACCACACGATGTTCGCGCCGCAAGTCGAAGCGTTGCGTGATGCCTACCGGGTCGTCACGTACGACGAGCGCGCGCACGGCGATGCCGAGCCGCAGGGACGCTGGTCGTACTGGGACATGGCCGACGACGTGCTCGCGATCCTCGATCATCTCGGCGTGAAGCGCGCTGTCCTCGCCGGCATGAGCCAGGGCGGGTTCCTGTCGATGCGGGCGGCGTTGCGCGCACCCGAGCGCGTCCGCGCCCTGATCCTCATCGACACCCAGGCCGGGACCGAGGACCCGGAGGTGCTTCCGCTGTTCGAGGCGATGACGGCAGACTGGGAGGCGAACGGACCCGCACAGGGCACGCTCGACTACGCCGCGACCGCCATCCTCGGTCCGGGCGCGGACGAGGAGGCGTGGAAGCGGCTGTGGGCATCGCGGCCCAACCACTACGCCGCGCCCGCCGCGCATCCGCTGCTCACCCGCGAGGACATCACCGACCGGCTCGGCGAGATCGGCTGCACCACTCTCGTCGTTCACGGCGAGGCCGACGCGTCCATCCCGATCGAGCGGGCGCAGGTGCTGGTCGACCGCATCCCGAATGCGCGGCCACTCGTGCTGATCGCCGGCGCCGGCCACGCGTCGAACCTCACCCACCCTCAGGACGCAAACCCGCCGATCCGCGCATTCCTCGACTCGCTCGCGGAGTAGGGCGTGAACAGTCCCGCCGAGCTGATGGCTGCCGCCCGGGCAGAGACGGGGCTGGAGGACTTCGGCGACGACAGCTTCCGCGATGGGCTCGAGCGGCTGTGCAAGGCGCTGGACAGCGAGGCGCAGCTCAATGCCGTCGGTGAGATGGCGCTGCCGCAACTGATCGGCAAGCTGCTCGCGAACCGGCTCAAGATCGAGGACTGGTACCGCCGTCATCCCGAGATCGACGAGGAGCAGATCGTCGCCCCGCTGATCGGACTCGGCCTTCCGCGCACCGGCTCGACGGCGCTGGCCGCGTTGCTCGCCGAGGACCCGAACGCCCGGTCGCTGCTGGTCTGGATGGCGGGGGAGCCGGCGCCTCCGCCGGCGACCGTCGAAGGCCCGGACCCGCGGATCGCGGCGGTCGAGTTCTCGATGGCGATGCAGCACGAGCTGGCGCCTCGGCTCGCGCAGCTGGTGCCGATGTCGCCGAACGGTCCCGAAGAGTGTCAGGACCTGATGGCGCTCACCTTCACGTCGCACTACTTCCTCGCGTTCGCGCACATCCCGAGCTACGCCGACTGGTTCCTCGAGGCGGACCTCACCTTGACGTACGAGTACGAGCGGCGGGCGCTGAAGCTGCTGCAGTGGAACGCGCCACGGAAGCCGTGGCGGCTGAAGTGCCCGACGCACCTGCTCTTTTTGCCGGCGCTCGACCGTGCATTCCCCGACGCGCGTTTCGTGATGACCCACCGTGACCCGACCGATGTGATGGTGTCCGTCGCGGACGTGTTCGCCGAGGTGCAGGGGATGTTCGCCGACGAGATCGACCGGCCGTATCTCGGCGCGCTCAACGTCGAGCACTGGTCGCTCGGAATGCGGCGCGCGCTGGAGTTCCGTGCCGCCGGCAACGACGACCGCTTCTTCGACCTCGACTTCCACGCGGTGCAGCGCGACCCGATCAACGAGGTGCGCCGGCTCTACGACTGGCTCGGCGAGCCGGTGACGGCCGAGTTCGAGGCCGGCATGACGCGGTGGTGGACGGAGATGGCGGAGAACCGCGAGCACAACGTGCATCCGCCGGCAGAGGAGTTCGGGCTCGACCTCGACGCGATCCGGCCGTTGTTCGCCGACTACGTGGCGAACGCGGAGAAGTGGACGGCGCGCTGATGGCGGTCGACCTGACGGGTGGCAAGCCCGAAGAGTGGGAGTACGTCTTCGCCGAGCAGCCCGGCAACCCGGAGCTGCGCGAGTCGGTCAACGCCTGGATCTGGGACGACAGCGGGGAGTTCGCCATCCCACGGATCGGGGTCGAGGCGTCCGCCGACCGCTGGGACACCCACGACATCCAGGTGAACCTCGCCTTCGCCGACGGCAATGTCTACTCGATGTACGGCGCGCATCCGATCCATGACCCGATCGGTGCCGACGGCAAGCCGCGAGTCCTCGGCGCCGGGCCGCTGTCGCTGGAGATCGTCGAGCCGTTTGCGCATCTGCGCATCAAGGTCGACGGCAAGGCGCAGGAGATGACCGTGCAGGACCAGATGAAGGGTTTCTTCCCCGGGCAGGGCGGCGGCGAGGAGGTGGCGGTGCGCGCGGAGATCGATCTTCGCCCCGTCGCACCGCCCTGGGAGAACGGCTCGATGAGCGAGGAGGCACACCGCGTCCTCACCACCCAGGACGAAGGCGGGCTGGTGGGCGTGCCGTGGCGCTTCGAGCAGCTGTGTCGCGCGACCGGGACGGTCACGGTGGGGGAGCGGACGTACACCCTCGACGGCGGGGCCGACCGGATCCGGCGCCAGGGGGTCCGACGGCTGGGGGCGTTCCGGGGTCACGCCTGGCAGGCCGGGCTGTTCCCGAGTGGCCGCGGGTTCGGCTATCAGATCTTCCCGCCGCGCAAGGACGGCCTGGCGACGTACAACGAGGGCTACGTCTTCACCGGCGACGGCGACCTGATCCCGGCGCGGGTGGTATCGGCGCCGTGGCTGCGGGAGCTGCGGCCGAGCGGTGAGGATGTGTCGGTGGTGATCGAGACGGCGGAGCAGACCCACGTGATCAACGGCGAGACGTTGATGTCGACGTTCATGGTGATGCCGCCCGAGGTCTCCGGCGGCGGGATGCAGCTGCAGCAGGCGGTCACGCGATTCCGCTGGGACGGCGAGGCCGGCATGGGAATGACCGAGCGCTCCAACGCGACCGAGGCGCTGGCGTAGCCCGCTTGCGCCTGTGCCAGGATTCTGAGCAGTCGCACAGCGGAGCGGAGGATCTCGTGGGCGAGCTCGACGGCAAGGTTGCGGTGATCACGGGCGCGGGGTCCGGGATGGGCAGGGCATCGGCCGAGCTCTTCGTCGCTCGCGGCGCCCGGGTCGTGTGCGCCGACATCAGCGGGGCCGAGGAGCAGACCGCCAAGGAGCTCGGCGACGCGGCGGTCGCGGTGCGCTGCGATGTCGCGGACGAGGCCAGCGTGGTCGCGCTGTTCGAGGCCGCGCTGGCGGCGTTCGGCCGGGTCGACGCGGCATTGAACGTCGCCGGAGTCGCGGGGGGCGGAGCGCTGGCGGAGGCGACGCTCGAGGAGTACCACCGCATCACGTCGATCGACATGCTCGGCGTACTGCTCGGCACGAAGCACGCCATCAAGACGATGGTCGCGACCGGTGGCGGCTCGATCGTGAACTGGTCGTCGATCGGTGGTCTCGGCGCCTCGCCGATGGGCACCGGCATCTACTCGGCGGCGAAGGCCGGCGTGCACGCAATTACAAAGGCGGCGGCCGTCGAGTACGGAACTCAGGGGATTCGTGCCAATGCGATTTGCCCCGGCTTCATCGAGACGGCGATGACCGGCGGTCCCGGCACGGCGGAGAAGTTCCCGCAACTCGTGCACGGCTCGGCCCTCAAGCGGGCGGGGAGGGCCGAGGAGATCGCGGAGGTCGCGGCGTTCCTTGCCTCGGATCGCTCGAGCTATCTCACCGGCGCGATCATCCCGGTCGACGGCGGTACGACGGCAGCCTTGCCGTAACGGTCAGGCCTGCTGCTGCCGTACCGCAGCACCGCACTCTGCGCACGCCAAGGCGTCGCTCGACTCGAAATGATCGGGCAGTGTCAGGCGGATGCGGCCCGCTCCGCACATCGCCTTTGGTCCGGTCAGCTTCATCACCACGGCATGGAAGCGACGGTCACCGTCGACGATGCCCTTCTTGCGTGCACGCGCCATCTCCGCCCCGCCCGTCGATCAGATGCGATTCCCTTCGACCGGCGCACCTTGCTTGCCGCCCGGCAAGGAGACTCTAACCTCTGAGCGATGGGTGCGGGCAAGATGGTCGTGATGGCCGAAGCCGGGAAGACCGGGACGCGGGAGCAGATCCTCGCCGCGGCCCTCGGCTTGTTCACGCAGCAGGGCTACGACTCGACCTCGCTGCGTCAGATCGCCGAGTATCAGGGCCTGACGAAGGCCGCGCTGTACTACCACTTCCCGGCGAAGGAACAGCTGCTTCTGGAGCTGACCCGCCCGTTTCTCGACGGGTTGAGCGACCTTGTCACGGAATGTCGCGCGCTTGACAAGGTCAACCCGGCGACGCTGCTGAGCTCCTACCTCGACCTGTTCATCACGCACCTCGAGATCCTCGGCCTGCTGGCGAGCGATCCCGCGACGTTGAACCATCCCGACATCGGGCAGCGGGGCCGTGCGTTGGTCCTCGCAATCCGCAATCTGCTGTCGGGCCCGGAGCCGTCATCCGATCGCAGCGTGCGCGCCGCGTGCGCGCTCGGCGTGATCAACGCCGTGCCGCAGATGCCGCCCGACGCACTTCAGGGTGCGCGCGAGACAATCCTCGCCGCCGCGCTCGGCGCGCTCGGCGAGCACCCGTCCGCTGCACGGATCGCGAGGCCGGCGCAGCGCAGGCGCCGCGCCGCCGCGGCATCTTGAGCGTCTGGCGAAGCCTGCCTCAGTGGAGGCCGTCGAACAGGTCCGTCTCCGGCAATGGCGCGTTGGTGGTGTC
>JAICMG010000090.1 GCA_025929365.1 Frankiaceae bacterium | reverse complement strand
TGGTGGCGTTGAGCGACAGCGAGTACGGCGATTGGGTCAACAAGACCGGGAACCGCCCCGGCGCTCGCGCCTTGGTCTGCGGATCCGCCGGGTAGTACACGTCGGCGACCAGCCGGGCGCCGTCGTCCATCGTCACCGGGACGTTCTTGTCAGCGATCATTCCGAACGTCGGTGGCGGCGGCCGCCATCGACCGCCGGGATACGGCGAGCGCCCGTGATGCGGCGTCGCGAAGGCGGGCATGCTCGTGATCGATGCCAGCACTGCCATCACGAGGGCCAGCCGCCTCATCTCGTTACTCCGCGGACTCGCCGACCCACGACGCGCGGAGGTCCTCCAGCCACGGCGGGTAGTCCAGCGGGACGTCGGGAAGCGCCTCGGCACCGTGCGCGGCGAGTGCCTGCTGGAAGGAGTCGGGATCGTCGCTCCAGGACCGCGGGTCGCCCATCATCACCTCGAACAAGACCGCGCCCTGATCGCCCGCGCGGATCGGACCGAACTGCGCGCCCTGCGGCAGCTCGACGTGGGTCCCGGCCGGACAGTGCCGGTCACCGAACCAAAGCGCGCCCTCGATCACGAACAGGACGTGCGGGCTGAGGTGACCGTGGCGCCGCACGATCATGCCCGGGTCGTACTTCGCGTACAGCGAGAGATATTGCGGGTCGGCGCTGAACGACAGCCACTTCTCCCACACCGACGACTCGCTCCCGTCGGCATTGCGCTGCCGCCGGCACTGCTGCCAGGGGACGTCGGGGTCGTCGAGATGACGGAACGTCGGCTCGGCTCCGGGCACTGCCGGGGTCAGCTCCGTTGCCATATCGGGCCCCTTTCATGGGGGAACACGCGGACCGTGAAAGACGTCGTCACCGGGTTGCCGTCGGCGTCCAGGATGCGTGCGGTCACGTGATGCACCCCGGCGGTGAACCGGTGCGTGACGATGTAGGGCTCGAGATCGGATCCGGAGAAGTTGTGGTAACCGCTAGTCGCGCCGAAGCTCCAGTGGACCTTCCCGCTCGGGTTCTCCTTGTAGTCGAAGCCGCCCACAGGCAGACCGTCAGCCGTCGTCGCCGACGGCAGGTCGGGCGGGGCGTACGTCGCGATCATCCGGACCCTGGCCTTGCCGTCCGCGCCGGCGACCGCCACGAACGGTCCACCGATCACCTGGAGCCCGGCATCCAGCGCCTGCACGGGCTCGACCGGCACGGGAGCAAACGCGCGATGCCGCGTGGCAAAGCCGATCGCCGACAGGTTGCGTTCCTGGCCGCCGATCACCGCGTCACCGGCGACCGCGGACGCCGAGTTGGTGAAGGTGTCGGACGGGTAGATCTCCGTGAACGGCGTCACGTAGGACGGATAGAAGTAGCCGAGATCGTCCTGGCCCTTCGACAGCGCGACGACGGTCGCGCCCGGCGCCGCGATCGCGAGCGTCCGCCGTACCTCGGGGAACGGCTCACCCGGCATCGACAAGTAGGCGATGTTCCCGATCCGCAGTGCGGTCAGCCAGGTCCCGACGGCGGCGCCGGTCTGGTACGGTGGAGTGTCGCGCCGGTCGATCGGATACTCGAGCGCGCTCTGCACCTGTTGCTTCTGCCTGACCGGGAAGTGGTTCGCCGCAACGAGAGCGAGCAACGCGGCGCCGGTCCCCGGAATCTGCACCATCTCCCCGGCGGCGGCGAGCCGGTCACTCGTCACCGGACGCGCAGCGGCGAGGGCGCGGTCGACGAGATTGAGGACATTCGCGGCGAACACACGATCCTCGGCGATGTCCGTCGCCTGCACCGGCGTCTCCTCGCGACCGAGCGTGCCGGGGCCGACGATCGCGATGCCTCCAAGCTGCCGCTGCAGGGCGGCATGCACCAACCCGAAGTAGTCGGTGGTCAAGTGGCGGATCCGGGCGCCGTTGACGATGTCGCCGTGCGCCGGAACCGTCGCGTACGTCGCGATGGTTGCGCCGGTCGCCGGGTTGACCGCCTGCAACACCGTGAGCAGCGGGTCATCCGCCCAGCCGGGGAAACCGTCGTACTGCGCGGCTTGGACCAGGTCGAGGGCTGACGCGTCGGCCGTGCCGAACCTGAGCGTGGCGGGCTCGGCACGCGACGCTGCCTGGATGAGGGCGGTGCGCTCCGCATCGGTGACGGCCTTCAGGTAGGCGACCGGGACCGGGCCCCACAGCCCCTCCAACGTCGGCGCCGAATGGCTGTGCGTCGCTTGGACGATGATGTCCCCCGCCGACATCCGCGGGCCGTAGTGGCGCGCGTCGATGGCAGCGGCGGCGGCGTTGCGCGCAGCGGTGATGCCGTACTGCGGCCCCTCCTGGTAGGCCGCGAACTCGGCCTGCGCATCGACCAGCTCGAGCGCGATCGCCTCGCGCCCGTTGCTGATGTACATCGCGCGCACCGACAGCTGCGGCCCGATCACACTGCCCGGCGTGATCGGCGGGCTGGCCCCGAAGCCGCCGGAGTACACGGTCACCTTCGGGTTGATGCCGACCACGGCTGCGCCGACCCTGAACTGCGCGCGCAGCGGGTTGGCGTCATGCCCGCGGCCGGCCGCGCCCGAAGCCACGCCGCAGGTGGCGAACAGCGAGAGGACGGCGGCGCCCACAATCCGTCCACGCATCCTGAGAGTTTCGCCGGCAGGAACGGCTCGCCTGCAGACTGGACGTGATGAGGCTGTTCGTGGCGGTCGACCCACCCGGCGAGGAGAAGGCGCGACTGCTCGACTGGCTGACGGCCGCGAACCTCGACAGTGCACGCTTGCGCCTCACTCCGAGCGACCAGTGGCACCTGACGCTTGCGTTCTACGGCGAGACGCCGGCCGCAGTGCTCCCCGAGCTCACCGAACGGCTGCAGCGCGCGGCGCAACGATCGCAGGAGATGTCGCTGCAGCTGGCGGGCACCGGGTCCTTCCCGGCCGACCCCGCACGGGCACGGGTGCTGTGGGTGGGTGTCGACGGCGACACCGCCGAGCTGTCACGGCTTGCGGAACGCGTCAACGCGGCCGGACGACGCGTCGGGCTCGACCTGGAGCTGCGGAAGTACCGCGCCCATCTCACGATCGCCCGGCCGCGGCAGGGGCCCATCGACCTGACGACGACCCTCGCGGCGTTGCCGCCCTACGCCGGCGAGCCGTGGCGCGCGACGACCGTCCGGCTGGTCCGCAGCCACCTCGGACCACCGGTCCGGCACGAGACTCTTGATGAGCTCCCCTTGGGGTAGTTCCCCATCCACCGGTCCGACATTCGGGCCAGCCACGAACCTGACACTCGTGTCAGACGGAGCAACCACGGAGCCGGCTCAGCGCCTACCCTGGACACCTCATGTTCCACGCCTACGGAGTCCTCGCGGTCGCGCTTTCCTGCGCGACCGCGCTGTGCTTCGCGGGCGGTTACGTCCTGCAGTACCACGAGGCCCACGAAGCACCGGACCGGCTGTTCCTGTCGCCGCGGATGCTGATCGAGCTCGCCCGTCATCGCATCTGGGTCGCGGGCATCGTCGTCATGATGATCGGCAACGGCCTGCAGGCGGCCGCCCTCGCGGTCGGCAGCCTCGCGGTCGTCGAACCGATTCTCTGTACGGCGCTGCTCTTCGCGCTTCCACTGTCGGCGGCGTGGCGGCGCGAGAAGCTGTCCCGACGGGACTGGGTCGGCGCGCTGGCCGTCTGCCTCGGCCTCGGCCTGCTGCTCGGGGTGGGCTCGCCGAGCATCGGGCGCCCGAGCATGCCGCAGAGCGAGTGGATCCTCGTGACGCTCGCGGCGTGGGGAGCCGCACTCAGCTGCGTCGCGATCGGCAAGCGCTGCGTGTCGCCCGCGCCCCGCGCGGCCTTCGTCGGCGGTGCCGCCGGCATCCTCGCGGGCCTGCAGGATGCGCTGACGCACTACTGCCTCCACCAGATGTCGGCCCACGGCTTCTTCTCGCTGAGCTTGTCCTGGATCCCGTATGTGCAGGTCGCGGCCGGCGTCTACGCGGTGTCCCTGATGCAGTCGGCCTACAAGGCGGGGCCGCTGACGGCGGGCCTGCCACCGATTGCCGTCGGTGAGCCGATCGTCGGAATGCTGATCGGCGTCATCGCGCTCAACGAGCACCTCAACGCCTCGACCGCCGCGCTCACCTTCGAGGTGATCGGCGGCCTCGTGATGGTGGCCGGGACCTGGACGCTGTGCCGGTCGCCGCTCGTCCTGGGCCGAAACCACCCGTCACGCATCGCGCAGGAGGCATTGGCCCAAGGGCGGGTCGCAGTCGCCCAGCTCGAGGCGAAGCTCCAGCCGGTCAAGGCTGCCGCCACCCGGCGGCCGGGCTGGACCCGCGCCCGCCTGGCCACGCTGCAGGCGGTCTCGACGTACCTCGTCTTCCGCCGTAAGTAAGCCCTACGATTCCCTGACACCCACGTCAGGGAAGGATCCCGTGGAAGAGCACCACAAGCCCACCCGACGGCAAGTCGTCGCGGCCGCGGGCCTCGCACCACTCGTCTCTCTCGCGCCACCCGTGCTGCGTCGCGGCGCGGCGTCTGCCGCCGAGGCGGCTACCGCGCAGCCAGAGTTCCGCTTCTTCACCGCTCACGAGGCCGCGGTGATCAAGGCGGCGGCGGCTCGGCTGGTGCCCGGCCCGGATGACGACCCGACGGAGAAGCTCTACGACTCCCCGGGCGCGACCGAGGCCGGCGTCGTGTACTACA
Source organism: Frankiaceae bacterium (assembly GCA_025929365.1). Lineage (GTDB taxonomy): Bacteria > Actinomycetota > Actinomycetes > JAFAQI01 > JAFAQI01 > DASZTV01. Next base: position 7,989 of record JAICMG010000090.1, on the reverse strand, counting down.
TCGACCACATGCTGGCCGCCTTCTCCTTCAAGGTGCCGAAGATCTTCGCGGGGGGCCCGTGGAGCGAGCGCCATGGCGGCCACCAGGACTTCATGAAGCACTTCGTGCCGCTGGCACCGCGGCAGCGGGTGGCCTGGAAGAAACGCATCGCACAGCTGCAGACCGCCTATCGCAAGGCGATCAAGCAGCTCGACGCGGCGGCGGGGGGCGACTTCAGCAAGGCATCCACCTCGACCCAGGACCAGGTCCTGACCAACCTCGGCGACGTCCGTGACCTGATCTTCGGCCACACGATCGAGGGGATGTACGCCGTCCCCGAGTACGGCGGCAACCGCAACGGCATCGGCTGGAAGGGCGTGTTCTGGCCGGGTGACTCGCAGCCCCGCGGCTACACCGCACATGAGGTCGAGAGCAGCGACGGCCCGGACGTCGTCCTGCTGACCCCGACCGAGATGGCGGTCCTCGGCGATCTCGGTCTCGTGGCGGCGGCGCGGCGCGCCGGACGCCGCGGGCTGCTCGGCGTGAACCGGTTGGAGCGCCCGGATGCGTGAGCACGCGATCGTGGTCGGCAGCGGCGCCGGGGCTTCCGTCACTGCCATGGTGCTGTCGCACAACGGCTGGGACGTCACGATCTTCGAGAAGGGCCCGAGCTACATCGAGGGCTGGGAGAAACCAGGCCCCATCAAGACCGTGTTCTCCAACGACGAGCTCAAGTTCGACCGCAACTTCGACCAGCCGGATCCGATCTCCGAACCGCGGACCTTCCGCAACAAGCCAGGAGATGCGCTCACCGTCGGAGTGGTCGACCCGCTCGCGTCCGTCGTCGGTGGCGGGACGACGCACTGGGACGCCAAGGTGCCGCGGTTCTGGGACATCGACTTCTCGAAGCTGTCCATGCTGGGCCCGTTCCCCGGCGCGGACATCGAGGACTGGCCGTTCGACTACGCCGAGATCGCGCCGTACTACGAGCGGATCGAACGGCTCATGGCCGTGCAAGGCGACCAGGCGTCGATCCCGCACGCGCCGACGCTGAAGCACGCTCCGGGCAAGCGTGGCTTCGTGATGCCGCCGGGCCCGCAGCAGCTCGCCTCGACCACGATCGCGGACGGCTGCCGGACCCTCGGCCTGCATCCCTATCCGTTCCCGAGCGCGATCAACTCGCGGCACTACCTCGGCCGGCCCGCGTGCAACGACTGCGGCCAGTGCAGCGACTACGGCTGCCCGACCGGCGCCCGGATCGGCGCGCTCGCGGTGATGCAGCACGCTGTGCGTACGGGGCACGTCGCCATCCACGCCGACACGATGGTCGACAAGGTCATCCACGACGGAAGGCGCGCAACCGCGGTCCGGTACATCGACAAGCGCGGCAGGCGTCACACGATGCACGCGAAGCTCGTCGTGCTGTCCTGCTCGGCAATCGAGACGTCGCGGCTGGCGTTGCTGTCCCACCTTCCGAACCGTCACGATCGGATCGGCCGGGACATGATGTTCCACAACTTCATGGACGGGTTCGGCATCTTCACCGCCGAGCGGATGCACGCCTACCGCGGCCGGTCGATCACCCAGTGCTGCGAGGACTTCGGCGATCCCGACTTCCCCGGTGCGCGCGAGTTCGCACGGGCGAACGGAATCCCGTACTTCCGCGGCGGGATCATGGAGATCGGCGGAAGCGAGGACGTCATCGGTGAGGCGCAGGAGTACCAGTTCATCCTGAGCGCACTCGCCTCCGCGCCGGGTGGAGCGGTCAAGCCCTTCGGCACGAGCTTCAAGTCACTGATGCGGTCGAGTCTGATTCGCGACCGGCTCGCCGGGGTCGACTTCATCGGTGAGGACCTGCCCTATCCGACCAACCGGGTCGAGCTGGATGCGAAGGTCAAGGACTTCAGAGGCGTGCCGGTCCCTAGGCTCACCTACTCACAGGGCAAGCACGAGCAGGTCGCGTCGGAGTTCTACCTTCCGCTCGTCACCGCCCTGCTGAAGGCCTCGGGCGCCGACGCGGTCAGCGCGGCACTGCCCGAGTCGATCGTCAACAGCCTGACGGGTGCCAACATCCCGCACGGCGCGCACGTCATGGGCGGGATGCGGATGGGGGCGAACCCGAAGACGTCCGCGACCGACGGCACCGGCAAGGTGCACGGCATGGACAACGTCTTCGTCGCGGACGGCTCGGTCTTCCCGAGCAGCGGCGGCGGAAACCCGACCCTGACGATCATGGCGACCGCCCTGCGCAACGCCACCAAGAACTTCGGCCACGGCGCGTCGCACCTCGGCCGCCGGTCCGAGGAGGGACCGTCCTGATGCGCGGACTGATGTTCGGCGTGAGCACGACACCCGGCGAGCCGCTGCCCGACGACGCCCTGCCGGCGTTGAAGGCACTCGCGACGGTCCCCATGGATCTGCGCGAGATTCCTGACCCGGCGCTTCCGGCCGACGACTGGGTCATCCTCAAGACGAGGCTGTGCGGGATCTGCGGCTCCGACGCCAAGCAGGTCTTCATGGACGGTGACGGCGACAACGCGATGACGTCGCTGATCAGCTTCCCCCAGGTGCTGGGCCACGAGGTGATCGGCGAGATCGTCGAGGCCGGCCCGGGATCGGGCCGACAGGTCGGTGAGCGAGTCGTGCTGAACCCGTGGCTGTCGTGTGGGCCGCGCGGAATCTCCCCGATGTGCCCGTCATGCCAGGTCGGTGAGTTCAACCTCTGCCACCACTTCACCGAGGGCCATCTCGCCCCGGGAATCCACACGGGCAACTCCTCGACCGCGAGCGGCGGCTTCGCCGAGCTCGTCCCCGCGCACACGTCGATGGCGATCCCGTGTCCCGACGAGGTCCCCGACGAGATCGCGGTGCTCGCCGACCCGTTCTCGGTCGCGCTGCACTCGGTGTTGCGCAACCCGCCACCGGCCGGCGGCAAAGCGCTGGTGTACGGCATCGGCGCGCTCGGCCTCTCGACGCTGGCCGTGCTGGCCAAGCTGCACCCGGACGTCGAGGTGGGCGCGATCGTCAAGTGGCAGCACCAAGCCGACGCCGCCGCGCGGCACGGGGCAAAGGCGTTCTTCCACGAGCCGCAGCCTGCCCTGGTCGAATCGATCTGCGACTGGGCGCAGGCCAAGCTCTACAAGCCGTGGGAAGGCCTGCCGATGACCTTCCCCGGGGGCGTCGACATCGTCTACGACACCGTCGCGACGCCGCAGACCCTCGAGGTGTCCGTGCGCGTCATCCGGGCGCGCGGCCGCATGGTCATGACCGGCGTGAGCTCCGCGGGTCGCTTCGAGTGGAGCCCGTGGTACTTCAAGGAGCTCAACCTCATCGGGTCGAACGCCTTCGGCGTCGAGGAGGTGGGCGGCGTGCGCAAGCACGCGATCGCGCACTACCTCGACTGGGCCGCGGCGGGCGGCATCGACGTCAGCGACATGCTGACCCACACGTTCACGCTCGACACGTGGCGCGATGCGTTCGGCGCGATCGCGCGCCAGGGCGAAACCGGCACCATCAAGGTGGCGTTCGACTACCGATGACACAGATCTTCCGATGACACAGATGTGGGCAGCGGTGATCGAGGGACCGGGGCGGCTCACCGTCCGGGCGTTCGATCGCGCCGAGCCCGGTCCGGGTGAAGTGCTGGTGCGGATCGAGTACTGCGGGATTTGCGGCACCGACTTGCACGGCGCACTCGAGGGCTGGATGCCGCCGGGCACGATCGGCGGCCACGAGTGGTCAGGCCGGGTCGCCGCCGTCGGCCCGGGCGTCACGCAGTGGTCGGCCGGTGACCTCGTCGTCGGAGGCCCGCCGTGGTGCGGTGAGTGCGAGTGGTGTCGCATCGGCCGACCGGCACTGTGCGTCGCGGACCCGATGCGCGGCGGCGGGGTCGGGCACTCCGCTGACATCGGCGGGGCATTCGCCGAGTTCCACCTCGCAACCGCATCCTCGCTGCACGCCGTACCGGATGGGCTCGACCTTCGGGTCGCGGCCCTCTCGGAGCCGCTGGCTGTCGCACTGCACGGCATCACGGCCGCCAAGCTGACGTCCGGGCCCAAGGGGCTGCGCATCCTGGTCAGCGGTGGCGGTCCCTTGGGCCAGCTCGTCGTCGCCGCACTGCGAGCCGACGGTGCCGACGACATCACCGTCAGCGAGCCTGCGGAGCCGCGACGCAAGCAGGCCGCTCTCGCCGGGGCGCACAAGGTCCTCGCCCCCGACGAGCTGCCCGCGGTACCGGCGCTGCCCACGGACGCCCGACAGGACGGCTTCGACGTCGTCTTCGAGACCTCCGGTGTCGCGGCCGCGGTGGCCACCGGGCTCGGCCTGCTGCGACCGACAGGCACGCTGGTGCTGCTCGGCACGGGCGCGATGACGGTGCGCCTCGACGCCATCCGGATCCTGCTCAACGAGCTCGTGGTCACCGGCGCCTACTGCTACGACGCGAACGGCATCGAGGCCGCGCTCGACCTGCTCGCGTCAGGCCGCCTTCCGGTTGCCGACCTAGTCTGTGCCGACGACGTCAGCCTCGACGATCTGCTCGCCACGATGATCCGGCTGCGCGCCGGTGACATCCCGACGAAAGCGCTGGTTCGACCATGACCGAGACGAAGAACCACCCCCGGTTCAACCACGTCGCGATGACGGTGCCGGCCGACCTGCTCGACGAGGACGGCCGCAGGGCCATCCTCGACTTCTACGGCGAGGTGTTCGGTTGGCAGGAGCTGCCCACCGAGACGATCGACCGCAAGCGGCTCGTGATGATGGCCTACGAGTTCGGCCAGTTCGTGTTCATCGAGGCGGATGACAAGCCGATGACCACGACCTCGATCGACCACTACGGCATGTCGGTGTCGACCCTGGCCGAACTCGAGGACTTCTACGCGAAGGCCAAGGCATACAGCGAGCGTGACGACCGGACCGTGCTCGAGGAGAAGATGCTGGACAACTTCGGAGTGCTCGAGCTGCACGCCTTCTACGTACGTCACCTCCTGCCGCTCAAGGTAGAGGTGCAGTACTTCGACTGGAAGCAACAGTGACAAGAACATCCGCGACGCGGCCCTCCGCCACCGCGCGAGGCGGCGCGCCCGCACAGGAGCGGGAACTTCGCGCGCAAGGCCGCAAGACGATGCAGCGGCTGCTTGCGGCCGGACGCACCGTGTTCGAGGCGCAGGGGTTTCACAACGCTCGCGTCGACGACATCGTCAAGGCCGCGAAGACCTCGCACGGCACGTTCTATCTGTACTTCTCCAACAAGGAGGATCTCTTCAAGGCGCTGGCACTCGACGCGGCGGCCGAGATGGAGAGCCTCGCCGCATCGCTCGGGCCGATCACGCCCGACGACGACGGCCGCGAGGCCATTCGCGAATGGGTCACCCAGTTCGTCGACATCTACGAGGCGCACGGCAGCGTGATCCGCGCCCAGACGGAGTGGGAGTTCAACGACCGCGACCTCGGCAAGCGCGCGCACAGCACCCTGGTGCACATCTCCAGCGCGCTCGCGGCCCGGATCCACGAGGTGCGGCCGCTCGACGACCACGGCCTCGCGGAGGGCCTGGCATGCCTGTCGATGCTCGAGCGCTTCAACTACTTCCGGCAGGCCCACCAGGTCGAGGTGTCCCGCGAGGATGCGATCGACACCCTGACCCGGGCCGTGTTCGAGGGCTTCTTCGTGCCCGACAGAAGGGTGGCGGGACGTCGGGTCGCGGCCCGGCCGCGCCGGGTCCGCAAGGCGGGCTGATCATCGATGGGCGAGAATGAGTCGCATGTCCTCGGCTGACGCGGCTGTCAGGGTTGAGCCCGAACAACACGGCCCTGAGGAGCACGACGTCCCCAAGGCCGGGCGCAGCGGCTTCACGGTGATCGACGGCCGGCAGGTCCACTACCTCGAGTGGGGCTCGTCCCTGGCTCCGGTCGTCCTCGCGATGCACGGCGGCGGTCAGACGGCGTACATGTTCGAAGACATCGGTGCGACGCTGCGCGACGAGCGGCACGTCATCGCCATCGACCTGCCGGGGCACGGCGAGTCCGGCTCACTGCAGGATGTCGAGGGCGTCTCGCGCCAAGAGCTCGCGGCAACCGTCCCGGGCCTGCTCGACGACTTCGGCGTCCGGCCGGTCGCCATCATCGGGGCATCCCTCGGCGGCATCGTCGCCATGACGCTGGCGGCGGCACGTCCGGAGCTCGTCTCCGCGATCGTGCTGATCGACGTCGGGCACCGGCTCGAGCCGGAAGGTGTCCAGCGAATCATCGACTTCATGCAGAAGCACGAGTCGTTCGCGTCCCTGGAAGAGGCCGCGGCGGCGATCGCGGAGTACCTGCCCAACCGCAAGCCGTCGCCGCCGGAACGGTTGCGCAGAAACCTGCGGCAGCGCCCCGACGGCCGCTGGGTGTGGAAGCACAGCCTCGGCCGAATCAGCAGAGAGCGGATGCAACGCATCGAGGACCGGGACTGGGAGCAGGAGATCCTCGTCGGCCTGGACGAGGAAGCGGCGACCATCCAGATCCCGGTGCTGGTCCTTCGCGGTGCGTCGAGTGACGTGCTGTCGAGCGACGGTGCCAGCGAGATCGCGGCGATCCTGCCCAACGCACGTGTCGCCACCATCGCCTCGGCCGGTCACCTGGCCGCCGGCGACAACCCGGCGTCCACGGCCAACCTGATCAAGGGCTTCCTCGACGAAGTTCTCCCCACGAAGAAATAGAGAGAGGTCACCACCAATGGGTCTGCTCGACGGCAAGGTCGCCATCGTCACGGGCGCTGGCCGGGGTCTCGGAAGGACCCACGCCCTCCTGCTCGCCTCCGAGGGGGCGCGCGTCGTCGTCAACGACCTCGGCGGCGAGTGGGACGGTGCCGGCACCGACAACAGGCCGGCGGCCGAGGTGGTCGAGGAGATTAAGGCCGCAGGGGGCGACGCGGTCGCCAACTACGAGAGCTGCTCGAACTGGAAAGCGGCCGAGAGCCTGATTCAGCAGGCGGTCGACGAGTTCGGTGGGCTCGACATCCTCGTGAACAACGCGGGCATCCTGCGCGACAAGATGAGCTACAACATGTCGGAGGACGACTGGGACTCCGTCATCGACGTCCACCTCAAGGGCCACTTCGCGACGACCCACCATGCGGCCAATTACTGGCGAGCCCGGTCGAAGGCGGGCGACCCGGTCTACGGCCGCATCATCAACACCAGCAGCGAGTCAGGACTGTTCGGCAACGCCGGCCAGGCGAACTACGCCGCCGCGAAGGCCGGCATCGTCGCGCTCACGGTGGTGTGCGCACGCGAGTACGCGAAGATGGGCGTCACCGCCAACGCGATCGCCCCGCGGGCTCGCACCCGGATGACCGAGATGACGTTCTCGGGCTTCGGCTCGACCGAGGAAGGTGGCTTCGACGCGTTCGCGCCGGAGAACGTCTCCCCGGTCGTCGGCTGGCTGGCCAGTCCCGCGGCGGCCGATGTCACCGGACAGGTCTTCATCGTGTGGGGCAGTGAGGTGCAGGTGGCGAAGGGCTTCACCCTCGGCGGGCAGATCGACGCGGCGGGCAAGGCCTGGACTGTCGACGGCCTGATCGAGGCTGCCCCGACGCTGTTCGCCAAGCACGACTCCGGCATCCCGCCGTTCCAGCTCGTCTGAGGTCGTAACAACCCCCATGGCGCTGATCCCCGACCAGCTTCGCTGGGCTGCGAGCCACCAGCCGGACGAACCCGGCTTCGTCGTCCACGGCTCCGGGACGATCAGCTACGGGGACTGGAACTCGACGTCGTCGCGACTCGCGCACGGGCTGATCGACGCCGGAGTGACCGCAGGCGACCGGGTCGCGCTGGTGCTGCGCCCCGAGGACGGGCTCGCCTTCGTCCAGACGTACGCCGCGATCCACAAAGCGGGTGGCGTCGCCGTACCGGTCAACGTGCGGATGGCGGCGAACCTCGTCGAGGGAGTGCTGAAGCACTGCGAGCCGGCGGTGACGGTCGTCGCGCCGGAGCTGGCCCATCTCGCGCCTGACGGCGTGGGATGGGAGAC